>NZ_JBKQOU010000383.1:0-17809 GCF_052145335.1 Rhodoblastus sp. | reverse complement strand
GGGCTGCTGGGATTGTCGATCATCGCGAAAGCTCCTGTCTCGCATGGGGTTGAACCCCACGATCATGGGACAGGCGGCCTATTCGCGCTCGCCCGAGCCGCTCCTACCGCGCGAGCGGTTTAGTCCCATGGCCAAAAGCGGTCGTTTGCCGGGGCAGTCAAACAAGACCCGTCGACTAAGGCGCACCCAGCGTCGCCGAAAAAAACGCTAGAATTCTTTCGAGATATTCTTCCGATTGCGCGGCCGAAGCCTCGGGGTGGTTCATCCCTCGCAGCAGAAGGAGTTCCTTGCCATGCGCCGCTGCCGCCGCCATTTCGCGCGATTCCGAGGGCGGCGTATAAACATCCTTTTCGCCGCCGACGATCAAGACCGGACCCGCATACGAAGCCAGGGCGGCGATGGGCGTCAGGCGATCCGGCCAGGCGCCGAATCGTAGCGGCGATTGATAGGTCAACAGCGGTTCCAGGACATAGGCGAAGGGCCGCGGAACATAGGCTGCAATCCGGTTGCGGACCGCGCGCCTGAGGTCGGGATACACTGCTTGAAGCACAAGCGCGTCGACGCGAAGCGGTCCGCTTTCGCCCAAGAGCGCCGCCGCGCCGCCGAGCGAAATGCCGCTCCGACAGGAGCGCCTTGCTGGCGGCTTTTCAGCCATTCAAAAGCTGTTTGCGCGTCGATGGATTCATTCAGGCCGAAGGAATGAGGCGCGGGGCTCGATTGCCCGTGACCGCGAAAGTCGATCGTAACAACGGCAAAACCCTGTTTCGCGAACCATTCGGCATTTGCGGCTACGGCTTGCCGTGAATCGCCGAGTCCATGCATTAGAAGGACACCGGGAGAATTCGGCTTCGCCCCGGGCCAAAAAGTCGCGGCCAAGGATAAACCGTCCGGCGTCGAAAGTATGAAATCGCAGGCGGGCGCGACGGCGGCCGAAAAGGCCGGATATTTGCGCCAACGGACCATGAAGGAGCCGATAAGCCAGGAAGCGGCGAGTCCGAGGCCAATGCCGAGAACTGGCAACGAAAAAATGGTCGTAACTTGGGGCAAATCGAGGCTCATGAAAAAAGTTAAAGCGAGATTCTCACATTGAAGGCCTCAATGAGGCTGAGATTGCCGACGCCGGCGGCCTTTTGCAAGACAGACGGCATGTTGTGGGTTGGGGACCTCCTCTGCCGCCAGGCCCCGGCAAGCGGCGCGCACCAGTCTGTCGATCTGGCCCTCCAACGCGTCGACCGGGACCGCCACCAGCTTTTCATCCAGGCCGATCCAGACAATTCCATGCACGGCTGAGAAGAGCGTCCGACTCATCAGCGTCAGGCTTTCCGCCTCGGCATGTGGCGCCAAGCGGCGAAGGGGCGCGGCGACATGGGCGAACAGTTCGAGTTGGTCGTTGATCGCCCAATCCGGCAAAGTCTTGTCTGCCCCCATTCGATGCTCGAACAAGGCGCGCCACAGCAGGCGATTCGCGCGGGCGAAGCGGCAATAGGCGATGGCGATGGCCGAGAGCTGCGCTTCGGGCGAAAGCCCGGAGCAATCGGCCGCGATCAGCGCCTGATTGAGCGAGCGCAGCGTGCGGGAGGCCACATGCAGGATCAGATCGTCCAAGTCGCCGACCAGATTGTAGACGCCGCCTAGCGAGCAGCCGACGGCGTTGGCCAGATCGCGGGCCTTCAGGCCTTGCAGTCCATGCGCCGCAATAATGCGTTCGGCGGCGTCGACCAGCGCTACGCGCTGCATGTTCCGGCGTTCCGCGGTTTTGGGCACCAATTAACCCTGTCGTGAAAAGTCATGAACGACGTTCATTTATTTATTGAACGACGTTCAAAATTGCGGTAGAACGATTTTGTGAACAACGTTCATAGCACGAGGTTTCAAATGTTCAAAACCTTTGTCACATTTTTTCGGGGCGCCTTTCACGCCTCCGTCGAAACCCTGGCCGATCGCAACGCTTTGACCCTTCTCGATCAGCAAATGCGGGATTGCGGCGGCGCGATCGATCGCGCCAGGAAATCGCTGGCGCTGGCTCTGGCGCAGGATCATGCCGAGACACGCCGCCGCGACGCCGCCGCCGCAAGGATAAGCGACCTGGAGGCGCGGGTCGTCGCCGCCCTGGCCGCCGGGCAAAACGAGATTGCCCATGAAGGCGCGCAGACCATCGCCGATCTGGAAGCCGAAGCCGCCGGCGCCGACACCGCCAAAACCCTGTTCGCCAAGGAAATCGAACGCCTGCGCCTCTATGTCGCGCAAGCCGAGGCCCGACTTGCCGAGTTGGACCGGGGACGGCGGATCGCCCGCGCGGCGGAATCCGTGCGCGTGTTGCGCGACGCGGCTTCAGGCGGACAGCCGTTCCAGGCCAATCTGACAGAGGCCGAAGCGACTCTGCGCCGCCTCCGCGACAGCCAGCTGGAAGCCGAGTCGGCGGAGACTTTCCTGAGCCAGATCGATCCGTCCTCACGTTCGCGGCTCATCGCAGAAAAACTTGCCGCCGAGGGCTTTGGCCCGCGCTTGCGGCCCGCCGCCGAAGATGTGCTGGCGCGCCTGACCCGCGCGCTTCCCGCCGCCTGACCCGGATTTTTCAACCCTATCCCCAAGCTCGTTTTTCAGGAGAACGCCATGAACCAGAACGCACAGCCCCACAGCAACGCCTGGGTGACCTTCACCTACGCCTCATTCACCGCCGCCGCCCTGATGGTCGCGGTCGGGATCTTTTTCCTGCCGGTCGATCTGTGGACCAAATCCTATATCGGCATGGGCGTGGTCATGCTGGTCCAATCCTGCGTGACCTTGACCAAGACCGTCCGCGACATGCACGAATCGTCCAGGCTGATGAACCGAATCGAGGAGGCCAAGACCGAGCGCCTGCTGATGGAAGTCGGCAAGGCCTGAGACAGAAAGGTTCCCGGATCGCGACGCCGCCGGCCGCGAACCTTTCGTTCACCTCGTTTGACGAGGCCCGCTTCGCGTAAACCTTTCCGTCGTAATTTCGATTTGAAATGCGCCTTGATTTCAGGAGGACGATTATGCAGCCGCTATTGGCCCAAAAACGCTTCGCGCCTTTGTTCTGGACTCAATTCTTTTCGGCATTCAACGACAATTTCCTGAAAAACACGCTGATCTTCCTGATCATGTACCAGATGGCCGGAAACGGCGCGCAATCGCTGATCACTTTGGCGGCCAGCGTGCTGATCCTGCCGTTTTTCCTGCTCTCCGGGCTTGGCGGCGAACTGGCCGACCGGTTCGACAAGGCGCTGATCGCCCGGCGTCTCAAACTTTCCGAATTTGGCGCCGCCGCCATAGCCGTCGCCGGATTCTCGCTTCATTCCGTTCCGATCCTGTTCGTCGCCCTGTTTCTGTTCGGTGTTATCGCGGCGCTGTTTGGACCGCTCAAATACGGCATCCTGCCCGATCATCTGCACACGAACGAACTTCCGGCCGGCAACGCCCTGATCGAGGCGGCGACCTTCATCGCCATTCTGCTGGGCACGGTCGCTGGCGGTCTGGCCTCGCGCGACGGCGGCGACCCGGCGCAATTCGCCGGCGCCATGCTCGTGATGGCCGCGCTCAGCTATGGCGCCAGCCGATTCATTCCCGCCACCGGGGAAGCGGCGGCAAATTTGACCATCGACGCCAACATCGTGCGCTCGACCAAACATCTCATCGCCGATTTATGGAGCGACAGCCGTCTTTGGCGCGCCGGCGTGATGGTCAGCCTGTTCTGGATGATTGGCGCCATCGTGCTTTCCGCTTTGCCGCCGCTGGTCAAGATGACGATGGGAGGAGAGGAAATCGTCGTCAGCATTTATCTCGCCGCTTTTTCCATCGCCATCGCTGTTGGCTCCGGGCTCGGCTCGTTCCTGTCCAGCGGACGCATCGTCCTCTTGCCCGCGCCCGTCGCGACTTTCGTCGTGGGCTTGTTCGCCTGCGACCTGGCCTTTGCGGTGCATGGCCTAATCCCCTCCCCGACGCCCAAGGGCGCCGCGGCGTTTTTCCACGACGCCGCCGCCTGGCGAATCGGTTTCGACATGGTCGGCATGGCCATGGCCGGCGGCGTGCTGGTCGTGCCGAGCTTCGCGGCCGCGCAAGCCTGGGCGCCCGCCGACAAGCGCGCCCGCATCGTCGCCGCCATCAATGTGCTCACCGCCGCCTTCTGCGTGGTCGGATCGGCTTCCGTCGCTCTGCTGCAATGGGCCGGGCTGCATCTTGGCGGCGTTTTCGGCGTGATCGCGGTCTTGTGCTTCGTCTCGGCCGTCTGGATGTTCAAGACCCTGCCGACCAGTCCCTTGCAGGACGCCTTGTCGATCCTTTTCCGCGCTTTTTATCGAGTCGAGATCATCGGCAAGGAAAATATCGCCAAGGCGGGGCCGAATGCGATCATCGCGCTCAACCATACCAGCTTTCTCGACGCCCCGCTGGCCCTGTCGCTGGTCGACAAGGACCCGGTCTTCGCCATCGAAATGGGCATCTCCAAGCGCTGGTGGATCAAGCCCTTCCTCAAGCTGACCCGGGCCATGCCGCTCGACCCGACCAGGCCGATGGCCACGCGGAGTCTGATCAATGCGGTGAAGGATGGCGAAACCCTGATCATTTTCCCTGAAGGGCGGCTGACGGTCACCGGCAGTTTGATGAAAGTCTATGACGGCGCCGGTCTGATCGCCGAAAAATCCGGGGCCAAGGTCGTCCCCGTGCGGCTCGAAGGCTTCGAATCCACCATGTTCTCGAAGTTGACGCGCGAACAGGCGCCGCGCCGCTGGTTCCCGAAAGTGCGCGTCACCGTGCTTGAGCCGGTCGAACTCAAGGTCGACGATGAATTACGTGGCAAGGCGCGTCGCCAAGCCGCGGGCGCGGCGCTCTATCAAGTCATGTCCGACCTGATTTTCCGCACCACCGATTGCAATCGCACCGTCTTCCAGGCCGTCGTCGACGCCGCGCGCGTCCATGGCGAAGGCCGCGTCGCGCTGGAAGACCCCACCGGCCGATTGACCTATCGCAAGCTGCTGATCGGCGCTCGCGTGCTCGGCCAGAAACTTGCGCCCCTGGCCGCCACCGGCCAGTCCATCGGGCTGATGCTGCCTAACGTCAATGGCGCCGGGGCGGCGCTGCTCGGGCTGATGTCGGCCAATCGCCCGCCGGCGATGATCAATTTCTCGGCCGGCGCGGCCAACATACTGGCGGCCTGCAAGGCGGCGGAAATCAAGACCATCGTCACTTCGCGCGCCTTTATCGACAGGGCGAGGCTGCAGCCATTGATCGATCAAGTGAGCGTCCATGTCAGCTTCCGCTATCTGGAGGATGTGCGCGAGACCGTCACAGGCCGCGACAAGATCTCCGCGCTGTTGAACTATCGGCGTCCGCTGGCCGACGCCGGCCCCGACGACCGCGCCGCCATCCTGTTCACCTCCGGTTCGGAGGGGACGCCCAAGGGGGTTGTGCTGTCGCACGGCAACATGCTCGCCAATGTCGCGCAGGCCGCGGCGCGGATCGATTTCGGACGCCAGGACAAGGTGTTCAATGTGTTGCCAGTGTTCCACTGCTTTGGGCTGACGGCGGGGCTGGTCCTGCCGCTCGTCTCCGGCGTGCCGATCTATCTCTATCCCTCGCCCTTGCACTACCGCATCGTGCCGGAGCTGGTCTACGCTTCCGACGCCACGATCCTGTTCGGCACCGACACTTTCCTCACCGGCTATGCTAAAACCGCCCATCCCTACGACCTGCGCTCGCTGCGCTACATCCTGGCTGGCGCCGAGCCCGTCAAGGCGTCGACGCGCAAGCTTTATGCGGAAAAATTTGGACTGCGCATTCTGGAAGGCTATGGCGTGACTGAGACCGCGCCGGTGCTGGCGCTGAACACGCCGATGTTCAACCGTTTCGGCACGGTGGGGCGGGTCATGCCCGGCATGGAGACGCGGCTTGAGCCGGTCCCCGGCGTCGCCGAGGGCGGGCGGCTTTACGTCCGCGGTCCCAATGTCATGCTCGGTTATCTCAAGGCCGACAATCCCGGAGTGCTGGAGCCGCCGGCCGAAGGCTGGCACGATACCGGCGATATCGTCGCGATCGACGCGGAAGGTTTCGTGACCATCAAGGGCCGCGCCAAGCGCTTCGCCAAGATCGGCGGCGAGATGATCTCGCTGGCCGCGGTGGAAGCCTTGGCGGCCGAGTGCTGGCCCGGAGCGCTGTCCGCCGTCGCGTCGGCGCCTGACGAGCGCAAGGGCGAAAGGCTGGCGCTGGTCACCACGGAAAAGACCGCCACACGCGCTGCTTTCCAGGCTCTGGCCAAGGCCCGGGGCGCGACCGAACTGATGATCCCGGCGCAAGTGCTGATCGTCGAGAAAATGCCGTTGCTGGGCTCCGGCAAGATCGATTTTGCCGGTGTGACAAAACTTGTGCGGGAGAAGGCGGCGGAGTTGAAGAGCGCGGCGTGAAATTCGCCGCGCGCAACACTTCATGCCGCAAAACCGGAAGCAGGATTCACTAATTCTTCGTCGATCAAAGATATACGAATGGAAGCTACCCGTCTCCCTCTGGCGTAACCGAATATTTCAATTTTACTTCAGAAACTTGGACGGTTGCATTTCATGTCGCTCATTCCCGAAACAGTCGTGCAAAGGCTCCGGATCCTGCGGGCGGCCTTCACCGATGATGAGGCCAGGACCCGGTTGTCGTCGCGCGGAGGGACGCCCGCCTGGCGGCTGCGCCCCTCCCGCTCGGCAAATTCCGAAACCATTGCGCGGAACTGGGATGCGCTTTGCGGCGCGGGATTGGCCGGACCGGACGAATATTGCGCGCTCGCCGACGCGGAAACAGTCGAATGCGCCGAGGCTTATGCGCGCAACATCGAGAACATGATCGGCACGGTCAAGGTCCCTGTCGGAATTGTCGGCCCGTTGCGGGTCAACGGCGTGAATGCGAACGGCGACTATTGTGTGCCGATGGCGACGACCGAAGCCGCTCTTGTCGCTTCCTATGCGCGCGGCGCCGAGATCGTCACCGCGGCCGGCGGCGCCTCGGCGGCCATGGTCTCGGAGGGCGTGCTGCGCGCCCCGGGCTTCGCTTTCGCCGGCTTGTCGGAGGCCGGTCTCTTCATCGACTGGATTGCGCGCAACGCTGACGGACTGCGCGCGGCGGCCGAGGCGACGACAAGCCATGGCAAGCTCGTGTCGATCGAGCCGGTACTCGACAACGACCTCGTCTTCCTCATGTGCCGCTACACCACGGGCGACGCCTCGGGCCAGAACATGGTGACGATCGCCACTGACGCTTTGTGCGGACACATCGAGACGAATTGTCCGATCAAGCCCCGCCATTGGTTCGTCGAGGTCAATTTTTCCGGCGATAAGAAGGCTTCCTATCTCGGCCTGATTGCCGGACGCGGCCGCAAGGTGACGGCGAGCGTCGTTCTGTCGGCGGCCCTGGTCGAGAAAAAGCTGCACACCAGCGTCGGCCGCATGCTCGATTATGCGCGCATGGCCAATCTCGGCGCACTGCTCTCGGGCCAAATCGGCGCGCAAGGGCACTATGCCAATGGCCTCGCCGCGCTCTATCTCGCCACCGGCCAGGACGTCGCCTGCGTCGCCGAATCGGCGGTCGGATTCTCACGCATGGAGGACCATGCCGGCGATCTTTTCGTTTCGGTCACTCTGCCGAACATCCTCGTCGGGACGGTCGGCGGCGGGACCGGCCTGCCGTCGCAATCCGCCGCCCTCCGCCTGCTCGGCCTCGCCGGCCCCGGCAAGGCGCCGGCTCTGGCCGAGGTGACGGCCGCGCTCTGCCTCGGCGGCGAAATTTCCATTATAGGGGCGCTGGCCGCCGGGCATTTCACCCGCGCCCACAAGTCGCTTGCCAGAGGACGCATCTGATGACCGACACAATGGCCAACTTGCCGTCGCGGCTTTGGACCTACCAGGCCGAACGTTTCCCGCTCTTGCGCACGGCGGCGCTGGTCGCGGTGTTTTCCTCGGCCAGCATAGCCGTCTGCGCCCGCCTCGGCGGACGCGACCTGCCGCCGCTCCATGCCTTCGCCGTCGCCTTCGTCGTCGTGCTCATCCTTTTCTTCCAGATGCGCGCCTGCGACGAGTTCAAGGACCACGAGGACGATTGCCGCTATCGTCCCGAGCGTGCGGTGCCGCGCGGCCTCGTCACCCTGCGTGAGGTCGGCTGGACAGCCGCCATGGCGGGCGCGGTCGCGTTGTTCGCCGCCTTGTCGCTCGGCCTTTCCGTGGCCGGATTGCTTCTCCTCGTCTGGGCCTGGCTGGCGCTGATGACAAAAGAGTTTTTCGCGCCCCAGGCGCTGCGGCGCTTGCCACTGGTCTATCTCGTTTCGCACATGCTGATCATGCCGCTGATCGACCTGTTCGTCACCGGCTGCGAATGGGCGGCGCGCGGCCTGTCGCCGCCACCGTTTCTGTGGCTCTTCCTCAGCTTGAGTTTCGTCAACGGCTCCGTGCTCGAAATCGGCAGAAAAGTCTGGACGCCGTCGAGCGAACGGGAAGGAGTCGAGACCTATAGCGCCCTTTGGGGCGCGCGCCGCGCGGCGACGGTTTTCGCCGGCTGCGTGGTCGTGTCCTTCCTGCTGCTTTGCGGCGTCGGCCTTGCCGAACATGCGTTTTGGCCCGTCGCCTCGGTCGGACTCGTGGGCTTTGGCGCGGTCATGCTGACCGTGAGAGATTTTCTCGCCGATTCAACGCCGGCGACGCAGGCCAGGATCGAATCCATGTCCGGCCTGTGGGTTTTCGTCTGCTACGCCACCGCCGCCTTCTTGCCGCGCCTCGGAGGCCCCGCATGAACATGCCGTTCCCAGCGCCAATCATTCGGGCGCGTGACGCCGCCGATCCCGTCCTTGTCGGCGGCAAGGCGGCGAGCCTCGCCGCCCTGACGTCGGCAGGTTTCGACGTGCCGCCTTTTGTCGTCCTGACGACCCGGTTTTTTGACGATATGAGACGTCCGGCAAATATCGCTAGCTTGTTTCCCGGCGCGGAAAAATTCGCCGTCCGCTCGTCGGCCTGCGACGAGGACGGCGCGGCAAACTCTCATGCCGGGCAGTACCTTTCCATCCTGAATGTCGAACCCGACCAGATCGTGGCCGCCGCCTTGCGGGTGCGTGGTTCCGGGCGCGAGGACAATGTGGAGCTTTATCGCGCCGCGCGCGGCGTGGGGGGAACTGGCTCAGCGCCCGCGGTGATCGTTCAGGAAATGGTTGCCGCGCGGGTGGCGGGAGTGGCTTTTTCCGCCGATCCGGTGACCGGCAGGCGCGACCGGGTCTTCATTTCGGCCATTGCCGGCCTGGGCGACCGGCTCGTCGGCGGCGAAGAGGACGGAGAGACCTACGTCGTCATCAAGGGGACGCCTTGCCGGATCGAACGCGCGCCCGACGACCCGCGCGTCCTTTCCGACGCCGATGTAGCCGCCGTCACCGATCTGGCGTGCAAGGTCGAGGCTACGCAGGCTTGCCCGCAGGATATCGAATGGGCCTTCGAAGGTGACAGGCTGTTCTTGCTGCAGGCCAGGCCGATCACTACGCCGCTGCGACCATCGGCGATCGCCGACCCCCTCGTCACGGTATTCGACAATTCCAACATCGTGGAGAGCTATCCCGGCATGGTGTCGCCGCTGACATTCAGCTTCGCGCAATATGCCTATGCCCGCGTCTATGTCGCGTTCGTCCGACTGCTGGGCGTGCCGCGCGCGACAGTGGAGAGAAATCGCACGGTTTTCGAGAACATGCTCGGGCGCGTGGAGGGGCGGGTCTATTACAAGCTCGACAATTGGTATCGCGCTCTTTCGCTCCTGCCCGGCTATCGCCTCAACCGCTCGTTCATGGAAACGATGATGGGGCTGGACGAGCCGCTTCCTGTTGGCGTCTTCGATCATCTCGGAGCGCCTCCCGCCCGGGGGCTGGCGTTCCTCGGAGAGGTTTTTCGCATCTGCGGGGCCGCGCTCGGCATCGTCGCGGCGGCCGTCCGTCTTCCGCTGACCAGACGCGACTTCCAGGCTCGGCTGGCCCAGGCGCTTTCCCAGTCGGAGTTTGCCGTCATCGACGCCTTGCCGCCGACAGGACTCGCCGCACTTTACCGTCGCATCGAGGCCGATCTGCTTGACCGTTGGGACGCGCCGCTCGTCAACGATTTTCTCTGCATGATCGCCTTCGGCATGTCGCGCAAGCTGCTGGAGCGCTGGACCGGCGAAGAAGGACGGAGCCTGCACAACTCCTATCTGATCGGCCAGGGCGACATCATTTCCGCCGAGCCCGCCCAGCGCATCCGGCGGATGGCGGAACTGTTGAAACAGGAGCCGTCGCTAGTCGCGCTTCTGGCATCCGGCGACGGAACGAAAATCGCGCCGGATTCGGCCCTTGCCGCCGAGATCGCTTCCTATGTCCAAAAATTCGGCGACCGCTGCGCGGAGGAGTTGAAACTCGAAAGCGCGACGCTCGTCGAAGACCCAACGCCGCTTTACCGGGCGATCGCCGGAGCCGCGACCGCGCAAACCGCCCATGCCCCGGAGCGCGTCGACGCCGAAGTTCTCATCGCGCAAAGACTCAGCAACCGTCCCTTCCGCCGTTTCCTCGCGATGGCGGTCCTGCAATATGCGCGCAAAAGAGTCCGCGACCGCGAAAACCTGCGTTTCGAGCGCACGAGGATCTTTGGCCGGGCGCGTCGCGTCTTCGTCGCGCTCGGCGTCCAGTTCCGTGCCCTTGGCCTCATCGATGATCCCCGCGACATTTTCCTCCTGACGGTCGAGGAATGCCTCGGCGCCGTGGAAGGCGGCGGCGTCGATCACGATCTCCGCGCGCTGGCGGCCTTGCGCAAGACCGAGATGGATGCGGCGCGCCAAAAAACCGATCCGCCCGGCCGTCTCATTGTCGCGGGAGCCGCCGTTCTCGTCGACAGCGCCGCAAAGGCGTCCGCGCCGGCGCCGACCGGCGCGTCGCGGCGGGGCGTGGGATGTTCGGCCGGGCAGGTGACGGCCAGGGGACGCGTCATTACCGATCCGCGCGGGCAATCGCTCCAGCCCGGCGAAGTGCTTGTCGCGCGCCATACCGATCCCGGATGGATCGCGCTCTTCACCAACGCCTCCGCGATTATCGTCGAGCGCGGAAGCCTGTTATCGCATTCAGCCATTGTCGCGCGCGAATTAGGCATTCCCTGCGTCGTCGGCGTCAAGGACGCGACGCGATGGGTACGGGACGGCGAACTGTTGCGCGTCGACGGCGGCGCCGGCGTGGTGGAGAAGATCGATGGTTGAAATCGCCGAAAAGGCAAGTTTCGATCTCATCCGCTATGCGCAGGCCTGGGAAGACGCCGACATTTTGTGCGAGGCCATTGGTCCGCGCCCGGGCGGATCGCTGCTTTCGATCTGCGCCGCGGGCGACAATGCGCTCGCTTTATTGACGCTCGATCCGGCCCGCGTCGTCGCCGTCGATCTGTCGCCCCCGCAGCTCGCTTGCCTGCGGATACGCATAGCGGCGATGCGGCGTCTCGACCACGACGCCTTTCTGGAATTATTGGGCGTCCATCCGAGCGCGCGCCGGGAACGGCTATTCGATTCCGTCATAGCCGCGCTCGACCCGTCCGATCAGGCGCTATGGAACCAACTGCGCCCGCAGGCCCTCAAATGGGGCGTCGCCTATGTCGGGAAATTCGAACGCTATTTTCGCATTTTCCGTCACTGGATCCTGCCGCTCGTGCATTCCCGCGCCACGGTGGAGGGCGTGTTCGCGCCGCGCTCGCCGGAACGGCGCTCCGCCTTTTACGACGCGTGCTGGAACACATGGCGGTGGCGGCTGATGTTATCGCTGTTCTTCTCTAACCTGGTCATGGGCAAGCTCGGGCGCGACCCCGCCTTTTTCGACCATGTCGACGGTTCTCTCGCCCGACATGTCGCCGGGCGCGTACGCCACGCCGGGGTGGATCTCGATCCTTCGGTCAATCCCTACATGCGCTCGATCCTGATCGGCGTTCCCGGCGACAGATTGCCGCTCGCCTGGCGCGCCGAACATTACCAGACCATAAGATCACGGCTCGACCGCATGGAACTGGTCCACGGCGACATTTCGGCAGCGGTCGGAAAAGACCGTTTCAGCGGCTTCAACCTCTCCGATATTTTCGAATATATGGACCTCTCCTCGTTCGAGAAGATTTATGGATTCCTGCTCGACTGCGCCGCCCCCGGCGCGCGCCTTGTTTACTGGAACATGATGGCGCCGCGTTCCATGCCGGCGCGATTCGACGGTCGCGCGCGTCCGCTGATCGACAGCGCAGCCCTGCTCAGCGCGCAGGACAAGGCTTTCTTCTATTCCGCCTTTCATGTCGACGTGGCCTCGTGATGGACGCGCTCCTCCAGATCCTGCTTGTCGCTGTCGCGGTAGAGGGGCTTCTGGTTTTCATCGCCGCCGTGCGCGCCCTTGGAGCCAAACTCGACTGGTCCGCCGAGGTTCGTCGGAAATGCGTCCATATCGCGACCGGCTGTTTCGCCATGGCCCTGCCGCTCATCTTTCATGAGCGCTGGCCGGTGGTTCTGCTGGTGCTTGCCTCGATCGCAACCATGCTCTGGATGCGCCTGCCGAGCCAACGCAGCAGCGGGCTCGGCTCGACGCTGCATTCGGTCGAGAGGAAGTCATGGGGCGATGTGCTGCTGGCGCTGGCCATCGGTTTCCTGTTCCTGCGTTCATCCGGGTCGCCGGTTCTTTACGTACTGCCGCTCGCCGTGATCACACTATCGGATTCGGCCGCCGCGCTGGCGGGAACGATTTATGGCCGCGCCATTTTCCGCGTCGAAAAAGGGGTCAAGAGTTTTGAGGGCGTGGCCGTCTTTTTCTTCGTCACCTGGCTCGTCTCGATCATCATTCTGCTGCTGCTCACCGACGTGGAGCGGCCCAATGTCATCCTGCTCGGACTGGCTGTCGCCGCCTTCGGCGCGCTGGTCGAAGCGGATTCATGGAACGGGCTCGACAATGTCTTCGTGCCGATCGGCATCTACATTTTTCTGCGCGGCCATCTGGCGGGAGGCGCCCTCGATATCTTCATGCTGGCCGCCGCCTTTCTGGCCACAGCCGTCGCCTTCTCTCGACTTGGGCCGAGGTTCGGGGTCACAGGTCACGCGGCGCGCGGCCACGCGATCGTGGTTTTCATCCTCGCGTCCTTCTCCGGCTGGCTCGCCGCCTGCCTTCCCGTGGTTGCGCTTTTCGCGCATCTTTTCGCGCGCGAAAAACGGCCGTGCCGCAGCGCCTATCCCGACCTCGACATGCTCGCCACCTTCGTCGGTCTCGCCTGCGCATGGCTGTTCGTTGGTGAGACGGTCGGCCCCTCGGCCTTGCACTTTTTCATGCTCACCTACGCCGGGGCGATCCTCGTCTACGTCGCATTGGCGATGGGATGCGAACCGCTGGTGAGCGCACTGCTGACCGTAGCGTTGCTCGCTCTATACGCGCTGGTGATGGAGGCGACCGTCCCGGCCTCGCGCTGGCATGGCCCGTTGACGAGCGCCGCTTTCGTCTCGCTCGCCGTCTGCGGCTTCGCCGTCTGCTGGAGGCCGCGCTTGTTCGACCGATGGCGCGCGCCGCGCGTCGCCCTCGTCTCGTCCATTGTCCCGACATTCGCCTACTTCACAAAGGCTCTACTCGCATGACAGGCAAAGACGATCTGCGCCTCAACTCTGGCGCCTCGCTGCGCATTTTCCGCGACGCCCCGTCGTGGGACGGCCGCAGGACGGCCGCGCTCGGCGAGTTGAAGTTCGCGGACGCCGCCGCCGGCGCCGCGCTGGTCGATTCCGTCGCCCTGGAATTGGCCGCTGACGGTTTTGGCGCGATGATCGGCCCGATGGACGGCGACACCTGGCATCGCTACCGGGTGGTCGTCGAGAGCGACGGAAGCCGACCGTTCCTGATGGAGCCGACTTCGGGACCTTATGATCTGAAAATTTTGGAAGCAGTCGGTTTTTCACGACTCGTCGAATATGTATCCGCACGCGCGCCCGTCGCTCCGCCCGAGGCCGTCGAACACGTCCACGACGACATTGAAGTCGCGGCCTGGGACGGAAAGAACGCTGAATTGTTGATCGGACATGTCTACGACGCCTCGCTCGCGGCTTTCGCCGGCGCCGCCTTCTATAAGCCTCTCCCCAAGGAGGATTTCCTCGCGCTTTACGCGCCAATCATCCCCGCCGTCGATCCGCGCTTTGTTTTCTTTGCGAGGGACAAGGATGGCAGGCCCGTCGGCTTTCTGTTCGGCATGCCTGACAGGCTAGCGCCCGACGGCGAGCGCTGCGCGATCCTGAAAACCTACGCAGGCTCCGTCAGGGGCGTCGGCCGCCTGCTCGCGCAAAAATTCCATATCGTCGCGCGCGACTTAGGCTTGACGGGGGTTATCCACGCTCTCATGCGCTGCGACAATGTTTCTCGCGGCGCGAGCCTCATGCACGGCGGACAGGTCTTTCGCCGTTACGCACTGATGGGACGCGCGCTTTGAGCCTGGTCTCCGCCTTTCTCGCGCGCGCCGCCGAGCACCCCGAACGTGTCGCCATCATCGAGGCAAGCGGCGCTTCTGTCACCTATGGCGGACTTGCCGCCATGGTCGACGGTTACGCCAAGAGCTTCCGCAGGCGCGGAATCGTCGCCGGTGGTCGAGTCCTCGTCACCCTGCCGGTGACGATCCCGCTCTACGCCAGCCTTGCGGCTTTGTGGAGCATTGGCGCAACGGTCGTTTTCCCCGAGCCCGCCATGGGACTGTCCGGGCTGCGGCATGCCGCCGACGTCGCGCGCCCCTCTGCGTGGTTGGCGCCGAGCCTGTGGCGAACCGTCGGATTTCTGTTCCCGGAAATCAGGCGCATACCCTTCACGCTGTCGCCGTGCGCCGCGTCCGGCGCGACGGCTTTCCAAGAACCGCCCGATGATTGTGACAACGCGGCGGCGCTGATTTCCTTCACCAGTGGCTCGACGGATAAGCCGAAGGGAATCGTCCGCTCGCACGCCTTCCTGATGGAGCAGGCGCTCTGTCTCGAACCTCTTCTGCGTCCCTTGCCAGGCGAAATCGATCTCGTCGCCTTTCCTGTCTTTGTCCTTGCGAGCCTTGGGCTGGGATCGACCTCGGTTCTGCCGAACTGGAACATTCGCAAACCGCTGGAAGCCGATGCCGGTTCGATCTTGCATTACGTTGAGGAACGCCGCGCGACGCGATTGCTGATTCCGCCGGCGATTTGCGAACGCCTTGCTGGCAAGCAATTCCCGTCGTCGGTCCGCGCCGTTTTGACGGGTGGCGGGCCCGTCTATCCAGACCTCCTGCGCCGGCTGGCGGCGCGCACCCCCGAAGTCTACGCCGTCTATGGCTCGACCGAGGCTGAGCCGATCGCTCATGTCGCCGCGTCGGAAATCGGCTCAACGGATTGGGAAGCGATGGACTCGGGAAAAGGCATTCTCGCCGGTTATCCAGCGGCGCGGACCCGAGTGAGAATCGTCGACGACGAAATCCGCGTCGCGGGCCCGCATGTCAACGAGGGTTATCTTGATCCCGCGCAAAACGCCTCGACCAAGGAAATCGATGAAGATGGCGTCATCTGGCATCGCACCGGGGACGCCGGTCGTATCGATATAGAGGGACGACTCTGGTTGCTCGGACGAATCGATGGACGCGTCGGCGATCTGTTTCCGTTTGGCGTCGAGGCTGCGGCCAGATTGTGGCCCGGCGTCCGCCAGGTCGCTCTTTGTTCGGGGCGCGATGGGGCGCCCATTCTCGCTTTGACTGGAATTACATCACACCAGCACGAGTGGCGGAAGCATGCACTTGGCCTTGGAATTGAAAAAGTCGCAGTCCTCAATGAAATGCCGCTGGACCGTCGCCACGGTTCGAAGATCGACTATGCTAAGCTGCGACTGCGCATTTACGACGCAATCAGGGCCTGAGCTTGGCTGCAACATTCGTCTGCTCTTTGGTGTCTCGATCCTGCGGATGTCGGCTTCAAGCCGTTCAGTGATTTCCTGAGCGCCTACGCCCAACGGTCGCGGTAGGGACGAGGATTTCTCCCCGCCCCCCGCACAGATCCCGGCGTGCGCTGCTAACGCACCGGGCTCCTCCCTTGGGTTTTGGCGTCGAAGCGGTGACATGGCAACGGGTGTAGCCTCCGGATTGGCGGGAAGAAGCGGTCGACGAGCCGGATGAACTTCTCCCAGGTGAGGCGTGCAGTTTGACTGCGTCGTTTCAGCGACGCGAGCCAGAGACGCTTCACCTTGTCGAAGAACCACCAGATGCTCGGGTCATTGCCCGAGACTGCGAAGTAGTTCAGATGCCCTTGCAGCATCTGCTTCAGCCAGCCGCCGGTTTTCGCGATGGGATCGTGCATTGTCTTGCGCAACTCCATCTTGATGGCCAGCAGCTTGGCTCGCATGCGCTTCTTGATCGTTTTGCGCCCGATGACAAAGGAGCCCCATTTGCGCGATCGCGTGCAGAAGTGAGTGAAGCCGAGGAAGTCGAAGGTTTCAGGCTTCCCCTCTCCAAGCTTCTCACGTTGCTTGGCCGCATGACGGCCAAAGCGGATCAGGCGGGTCTTGTCCGGGTGCAACGCCAGTTCGAACTGGCGCATTCGTTCCTTAAGTTCATCAAGGAACGCCCGCGCCTCGTGCTCATGCTGAAAGCCGACGATGGTGTCGTCCGCATAGCGCACGACGATCATATCGCCCAACGCCTTGGTGCGACGCCAGCGATGGACCCATAGATCGAACACGTAATGCAGGTAGATGTTCGCGAGGATTGGTGAGATCACCGCCCCCTGCGGAGCACCGCACACGCCACTCGTTCTATGTCCATCTTCGACAAATCCAACTTTGAGCCATTTTACAATGAGGCGCAGGATGCGCTTGTCCGCGATGCGGTGCTCAAGGAAACGGATGATCCAAGAATGGGCCATGGCATCGAAAAAGGCCCGGATGTCCGCATCGAGCACCCAGTTCACGCGATTCCTGAGGATGCCGACATGGAGGGCGTCCAGCGCATCGTGCTGGCCCCGCTCCGGTCGGAAACCGTAGGAGAACCCAAGAAAATCCTCCTCGTAGATCGCTTCTAGAACCGCCGCGACCGCCTGTTGGACGATTTTGTCCTCCAGGCACAGTATGCTCAGTGGCCGTTTCGAGCCGTCCGCCTTCGGAATATATGTTCGTCTGGCCGGGCGTGCTCTGTAGCTGCCCCGATGCACCCTATCATGCAGGTTCTTCAGCCTCTCTTCGAGGTTCTCTCCATAGGCCTGCCACGTCACGCCGTCGACGCCTGGCGCTGAGTTCCGTTCGAGCGAAAGGTAGCTCTGCTCCAGAAGATCGGTGGTGATGTGATGCAGCAGCGCGGTGAACCGCACACTCTTGCTCTGTCGCGCCGCTCGGCGCACGGCGATGAGCCCGTTCGACGCGGCGTCCCGGCGCAGTGTCCGGACCGCGGCCGTCTCGCCGCCGTTCCCCGTGGGCGAGGTCCTTCCCTCCACAGCCTCCGCCGAGGGCAAGCCCTCTTTGTTCGACCGCTTCCCCGGTACTATGACCTCGTCCGAATTCTCATCCGCGTGCATGTTCATCGTTCGGCTGTTGCCTTCAAGAACCGGCCCGGATTGCCTGTCGGGCGCGGATGAGACTTCCCAGGTTCCGTGCAAAGAACGTCTCCACGTGCACAAGGTCTCCGACTGCGCGAGGCTCTTCCCATGCAAGCCATTTCGTCATGGGCAGATGTTGCCTTCTCTTCAGCGGTATGAGATCGGCGCCTCGGAATTCGACCCGTTTCGCAGCTCGATACTTGGCCCGTGGTCTCCCCTGTGAACGCTTCACGGCTGCCCTCGCGAGCAGAAC
>NZ_JBKQOU010000382.1:0-30113 GCF_052145335.1 Rhodoblastus sp. | reverse complement strand
CTGGAAGGCGACCAACTCTATGAGATCATCGGCGACGCCACCACCGAAACCCTGCCGCAGATCTTTCTCAGCCTTTACGATGGCGATCTGGAAAAGCTCAAGGGCCTGATTGCGGCGCCGGGCGCCGACCCCTGGGCGCGGGTGGCGGCGCTGGAGGCCTATTCGTACCTCGCGGCGAGCGGCGAAATCCCGCTGGACGACGCGCGCAAATATTTCGCGGAACTGTTCGAAACGCTGCAGCCGCGGTCGGCCGATCCTGTCTGGTTCGGCTGGCAGAACTGCATCGCGCTGCTCGGTTTCGCCGATCTGGAGCCGTTGGTCGTCCGCGCTTTCCGGCAAGGGCTGGTCGACAAGCAAGTCCTCGCTTTCGAGGATTTTCAGGTCGATCTTTTCGCCAATCGCGCTGCCCCGGATCGCCGCGCGCTGTGCGAGGAACGCGGCCTGAAACCGATCGACGACGCGCTGGAGGCCCTGGCCGTTTTCGACGCCGACGAAGATGAGGACGACGAGCCTTCAACGCCGGCGGCGAACCCCAACCGCAACGTGGGCCGCAACGATCCGTGTCCGTGCGGGAGTGGGAAGAAATACAAGAAATGTTGTTTGGAGACGGAGTGAGGGGGAATCAAATGGCGATGGGGCCGAAAATGATTTAAGCTGGCTTGATCCAGCTTAAGGAGGCTTTTATGCGGCAGGTCGGCGCCTTCGAGGCCAAAAACAAACTTGGGCAATTGCTTGATTTAGTCGAGCAAGGCGAGGAAGTGACAATCACCCGTCACGGCCGCGAGGTCGCGCGCATTGTCCCTGTCCGCCCTACGCATAACCGCGAGCAGGCCCGCGCCGCGCTCCAGCGCATCCGACAACGGGCTGAATCCTTGAAACTTGGCCGGTTCGATTGGACCGAATGGAAAGCTTTTCGCGACGAAGGCCGACCGTGAGTCTGGTGCTCGATAGTTCGGCTACGCTGGCCTGGATTTACAGCGACGAAATCACCCAACCGATCCGCGACGTTTTCGATTCCTTGGCCGAGGATGGCGCCATCGTGCCGACGCTTTGGCGGCTTGAAGTAGCCAACAGCCTGACCATGGCGGTGCGCCGGGGACGGATCGACGCCGAATTCCGCCGCGCCGCGTTGGCAGATCTGGCGGTGCTCGATATTGTCGCGGACGCCTATACCGACGCTCACGCATGGGATGCGACCCTTGCCCTTGCCGACCGCCATGGGTTGACGATCTATGACGCGGCCTATGTCGAACTCGCGCTACGGCGCGGTCTCGCGCTTGCCACACTCGACGGAGACATGCGCGCCGCCGGCGCCAAGGTCGGGTTGCGAATTCTGGGCGCGGATTGATTGGGGCCGCTTTTCATGAATTAGGGCTGTTCGCTATAAGGAATCTTGTCGACAGGGATAACGCCGCCAATAACAAGACTAGGGAATCACTATTTATTTTATTGAGTTTAGCGCCGCGCGAGCCATCTGCATTTTATCACCCGGAGTGCCCTCTCCTCGAACATAAGCACCAAAATGCCCGTTGCCTTTAGATGGATGAGCTACGTGAACGCAATGGCCCGGATCAAGGACAAGGCGAAATGGCCCGGTTTCTTGGACTGAAGTGTTGAAATCTTTCCAGCACCTCGCACATTCTATTTTTCTATGTTTGAAAACGTTGCAATGTTGCTCTTTTATAGATGTCATTATTTTTTCTTATTCCTGAATACACAAAATTTGATCATATTTATCAGCAAGTGTGGCAATATTAGCAATTGTGCCATTGTTATTTCCGTTGCACCCCGCCCAAAATGCGATCGGCAAAACTCCTCAGCGGCGCGGCGAGTGGCTCCAGCAGCCGGCGCGCCTCGTCCGCGCGAGCCACAAAGGTCTCGCCGCGCGAAATTTCCTTGTCCAGCGCCGCCATGGTCGTCGCCTGATCTGGCGTTTCATCGGAGAGCCAGACGTGGAACACGCGGGTCCAGGCGAAGGCGAGGCCTTGCAACTTCAACGCGCCGAGCGGGCCTTCGCTGTTGAGGCCCGCCGCTTCCAGCATGAAGCGCAGGGAGTTGACAGCGAGCTGATTGAGCGCGGGCAGCGAGGCCGGATCGTGCATCGCCCAGGCGTTGATATGTTTCAGCGCCGGCTTGTAGGGCGCCATGGCGTCGAAACGACGCATCAGCACGTCGAACAGCCGGTCTTTCGCGCTTTCGCCAGCGAGATCCTTGCTGCCGCCTTCGAGCACTTGTCTGTCGATGCGCCGCGAAAAGGCGCCGAGCACCGCGCCCTTGGAAGGGAAGGCGTCGCGAAATTGCGCGATGGTCGCGCCGGCGCGGTCCGCGACGTCGGAGATGGAAATCTCCTCCCAAGGCTTTTCGGCGGCGAGAGCCATCAGCGCATCGACGAGTTTTTCTCGCAAATCGCCGCCGCCTTGCGGCTTTTTCCGGCCTTGCTGCGCCTTGTCCATGATCGGCTCCCTGAATGTGCCCGCGAAGATGGACGAAGCGACGCGTCGCGGCAAGTTGGGAAACCGCCGGTCAGCCGGAAAGTTCGCCCGCCCGCCGCGCCGCCGCCGCCGTGGCGCGGGCCATCAGGGCGGCGAGGCCATCGGGCGCCATCAGCACGTCGAGCGCGGCTTGCGTGGTGCCCCCGGGGGAAGTGACATTCTTGCGTAAGGTCTCGGCGGCAATTTCGGGCGAGCGATGCAGCAATTCGCCCGATCCCTCCACCGTCGCGCGGGCCAGACGCATGGCGAGGTCCGGCGGCAGGCCCAATTCAGCGCCCGCCTGCGCCAAGGCTTCGACCAGAAAAAAGAGATAGGCCGGGCCGGAGCCGGAAATAGCGGTGACCGCGTCGATCTGGTTTTCGCCGCCAACCCATTCGACCGCGCCGACGCCGCCAAGCAGCAGGTGCGCCGCCTCGCGCTGCGCCGCCGTCACTTTTTCGCTGGCGAAGGCGCCGGTTATTCCCCGCCCGATGGCGGCGGGCGTATTGGGCATGGCGCGCACGATAGAGCCGGCCGGCAGGCGCGCGGAAAGATTGGCGACAGTCTTGCCGGCGAGAATCGAAATCAGCAGGCTGTCGGGGCTGAACAGGGGCGCCAAATCCGGCGCGGCCGCATCCAGCATTTGCGGCTTGATCGCCAAAACCACCACATCGGCGGGCGAGGGCTGTGGGTTGAGCGCAAAGCCTTTTTCCGCGGCGAGTTCACGTATGGAATGGGCTGGCTGCGGCTCGTAAACGGCGATGCTGCGTGGGTCCAAGGCGCCAAAAAGCCAGCCGCCGAGCAATGCCGCGCCCATCTTTCCCGCGCCGACCAGCGCCAGCTTGCCGACCGCGGCCATCACGCTTCGCCGATGGTGTCGAACATCGCGCCTTCGAGCGCCTCGGCCGTCGATTTGCCAGCCCAGACGACGAACTGGAAAGCCTGGTAATAGCGCTCGCAGGCTTCCAGCGCATTGGCCATCACCGCTTCGCATTGCGCGTCATTGGCCTGGGCGTTGCCGGCCAGCAGCATGGCGTGACGGAACATAATTACACCGTCGCGCGACCAGACATCGAAATGTCCGACCCATAATTGTTCGTTGATCTTGGCGACGAGACAGGCCGCCTCGGCGCGCCGCCGTTCCGGTACTTTCAAATCGAAAGCGCAGGCGAGATGCAGCGCCTCATGTTGCGGCAGCCAGGTGAAGGCGACATTGTAATCCGCCCAGGCGCCGGCGACGCAGATCGAGATTTCGTCCGGGTCGTCCCGGTCGAAACTCCAGTCCTTCAGGCTGGCAAGCCGCTCGACGACGTCGACCGGGTGCTCGACCCTTTCTTCCAAATCAATTCCTGACAGCAGCATCGATCGGTCCTGAGCGCTCAAGGCGCAACAGTTTTGAGGGAACGCGGCGAATACTCAAGCAATGTTCTGGACCGCAAGCGAAAACCGATTTTGCATCGGCGAATCACCCGGCAAATCCACTATAGGCAGATTTGGCCACCAACGGAATCCTGTCGGCGACCGTGGGCAAGGTGCTGGATTCGCATGGAATCGTCCACCGGCGGTCAAGCTGCGTCCACAGCTATTCGTCGCCGCCGACGAAAAATGCGGCCGGCGCAAGCAATGTCGAATCAATATTTGCCAAGTTTTTTTATTCGACGTTGCGGAAATGACTCAGTCTTTCGCCGCCTCGGGCGCCGCGAGTTTCGCTTCCAGTTCGGCGATGCGGCGCTCCAGCGCCTCGTTGGCGTTGCGTGCGGCCACCGCCATGTCGCGCACGGCCTCGAATTCTTCGCGATGGACCAGATCCATGCCGGCCAGCAGCCGCTCGACCTGGGCCTTGATCGCCGCTTCGGCTTCGCGGCCGAGGCTGCGGGCCGCGCCGGCGGCGTCGGTGAAGAGGCGCGACATGTCGTCAAAAAAGCGGGGACGCGGCGAGGTCATGGTTCGGCTCCAAGGAAAAACGGCGTTTCGACGCATGAAATGGGCGTGAAAACGTCCAAGCGCAAGAAATTTGTCGCAAGAATATCCAAGAATATCGTTGAAATTCTTGGCCGCGGCGTGTTCATTCTCGCTCCCGCCGGCGACAGGAAAGCGATATGCCGATTTTTCTCTTGAATTTTCCGGTCATCGATCCGGTGATGATCAACCTGGGGCCGCTGCCGATCCGGTGGTATGCGCTCGGCTATATCGTCTCGCTGGTCGTGGGGTGGCTCATCGCCTCCCGCCTCGTGCGCAGCGACAGCCTGTGGGGCGAAGCGCCGAGGCCAACGGCTGAAAGCCTGGACGATCTCCTGGTTTACGCCGCCTTTGGCGCGGTGCTGGGTGGGCGCATCGGCTATGTGCTGTTCTATAATTTCCACTATTTCATGGAGAATCCGACGGAGATTCCGATCCTCTGGAAGGGTGGCATGGCCTTTCACGGCGGCCTCGCAGGCGCGGCTTTCGGCGCGTGGCTATTTTCTCGCCGCGTAAAAGTTCCGTTCTGGACCGTCGCGGATATTTGCTGCGCCGTAGCGCCGATCGGACTGTTTCTGGTGCGTATCGCCAATTTCATCAAACCGGAACTGTGGGGCCGCCCGACCGATGCGCCATGGGCGATGGTCTTTCCGGGCGCCGGACCGGAGCCGCGCCATCCGAGCCAGCTTTACGAGGCGGGCCTGGAAGGTCTGGCCATCGGTCTGATCCTGTTTTTCGCCGTGCGAAGCGGGGCTTTTCGCAGGCCGGGATTGACCTCCGGCCTGTTCCTTGGCCTTTATGGCCTGGCGCGCATTTTCTGCGAATTCTTTCGCGAGCCGGACCCTCAACTCGGCTTCCTGTTCGGGGGCGCCACCATGGGCATGTTGCTGTCGGCGCCTCTGGCGTTGTTCGGCGGAATATTGATCCTCAATTCATTGCGCCGGAGAGATTCGGCGGAAGATTTAGGTTAGGGAGATGGCGAATGACTGATGCGCAAGGCAACGATCTCGGCGCGGAAATCCGGGAGATCATCGCCCAGGAAGGGCCGATGCCGGTCGAGCGTTTCATGGAGCTCGCCCTGATCCACCCGACCAAGGGCTATTACACCACTCGCAATCCTTTCGGCGCCGAGGGCGATTTCATCACCTCTCCCGATATTTCGCAGATGTTCGGCGAATTGCTCGGCCTGTGGGCGGCGCAGGTCTGGGGGCAGATCGGCGCGCCCGGATTCGTCCGCCTCGTCGAATTGGGGCCGGGACGCGGGACGCTGATGGCCGACGCCTTGCGCGCCGCCAAGGCCGCACCGGAGTTCTACGACGCCATCCACGTCGATTTGGTCGAGGCCAGCGATATTCTGGCCGAGCAGCAGCGCCAGGCGCTCTCCGGCTGCGGCCGTCCCGTAAGCTGGCGCCGCTCGGTCGAGGAAATTCCGCCCGGACCGGCGATTTTTCTGGCCAATGAATTTTTCGACGCCCTGCCGGTGCGCCATTATGTCAAGACGCCGGAAGGCTGGCGCGAAAGGCTGGTCGGCCTCGACGAGGAAGGGGCGCTGACCTTTGGCCTGAGCAGCGAAGTCGAGCCCTATCTCAAGATCAACGCGCCCGACGATTCGGTGCTGGAAATCGGGGCCGCCGCGCAAAGGCTGATGACCCGGATCGCCGCCCGCATCGTCATCGAGAACGGCGCCCTGCTGGCGGTCGATTACGGCTATGACCAGACGACGCTTGGCGAAACCTTGCAGGCGGTCAAGTCGCATGAATTCGTCGATCCGCTGGCCGAGCCGGGCGAGGCCGATCTGACCGCGCATGTCGATTTCTCGGCGCTGGGGCGCGCCGCCCGCGCCGCCAATGCGCAGACGTTCGGCCCGGTCACCCAGGGCGATTTTCTGCGCGAAATCGGCATTTTGCACCGCGCGGAGGCCCTCAAAGCCCATGCGACGCCTGAGGTGGCCGACGAGATCGACCTTGCGCTGGCGCGTCTGACGGGTGACGGCGAAGGCGAAATGGGAACTTTGTTCAAGGTCCTCGCCGTCACGCGGCGGAGCGTTGAAAATGTGCCGGGCTTTGCCGGGGACGATGCGGCTTCATGAGCGAAGAAATAGATCGGGCCGCGATTCGCGCCGGCGCGCTCGACGGCGTGAGCCATGCCTTTTTTACCCGGATCGGCGGCGTGTCGCAGGGCGTCTACGCCTCGCTCAATGGCGGTGTCGGCTCGAACGACGACACGCGCGCGGTGGCTGAAAACCGCGCCCGCATGGCCGGGGTTCTGGGCGTTGCGCCCGGGCGTTTTCTCGTGCCCTATCAGGTTCACTCGGCCGAGGCGCAGGCTGTGGCGGCGCCCTGGCCGGAAGGCGCGAGGCCGCGCTGCGACGGTCTGGTCTCCTCGACGCCGGGACTGGCGCTCGGCGTCACCGGCGCCGACTGCGGCGTCTTGCTGTTCGCCGACCGGCGGGCGGGGGTTATCGGCGCCGCCCATGCCGGATGGAAGGGCGCCTTGACCGGCATGGTCGAGGCCCTGGTCGCGGCGATGGAGGGTTTGGGCGCCAAACGGGGCGACATTGCCGCCGCGCTGGGGCCGACCATTTCGGCGCAAAGCTACGAGGTCGGGCCCGAGTTTTTCGCGCGATTTCAGGTGGAGGACGCGGGTTTTGCGAGGTTCTTTGCCCCTTCGGCGCAGGTCGGCCACTTCATGTTCGATCTGCCGGGCTTTATCGAAATGCGGGCGGAGCAGGCGGGGATCGGCGCATTCGAAAATCTGCGCCTCGACACTTATGCCGACGAGACGCGGTTCTTTTCCTATCGCCGCATGACCCACCGCAAGGAGGAGGATTACGGCAGGCTGGTCGCGGGAATCTCGCTGCCGGGTGGCTCCCTGTCCCCGTAAGAAAAGGGAGAGGGAGAAGCTTCACCCCGCCAGCGCCGCCTTGACCAAGCCGCTGGCCTTGCCGAAATCCATCTTGCCGGCGTGCTGGGCTTTCAGCACCGCGATCACCTTGCCCATGTCCTTGATCGAGGCGGCGCCGGTCTCAGTGATGGCGGCCTTTATCGCAACGGCGACTTCCTCGTCGCTCATCGGTTGCGGCAGGAAGGTGGAAATCACCGCAATTTCCTCGCGCTCCTGCGCCGCCAGTTCGGGCCGGCCGTTTTTTTCGTAGATTTCCATCGATTCCTGGCGGCTTTTCACCAGTTTCTGCAACAGCCCGAGGATTTCCTCCTCGCCGACTTCCTTGCCCGTCGTGCGCGCCTCGATGTCGCGGTCCTTGAGCGCGGCGGTGATCATGCGAATGGCGCCAACGCGGGTCTTGTCGCCGGCCTTCATCGCCAGTTTGAGTTCGGAAGTGAAATTTTCACGCAACATGGTGGTTTTCCGTTTCGGGGCGGTTTTCGCCGGGGTTGACGGGGCAGAACCGCTCGCCTAGCTTGCGCGCGGAATAAAACCCCTTAAATGCAGATGGCCGCGAACGCCTCGTCCGAGGCGCTACCTTTCCTCATGGGAAAGGTCAGGAGCGAACGCGACGCCGAGCCAATGCGAGGGATTCGCTGACCGCGACTTGTCGACGCCAGCGAGATATATAACAACTCGCGCAAATCTGTAGAGTGGACAGGATGCAGGATCAAGCCAAAGCCGCCGGATGGGAAAAACCGGTTCCTACCGCCTTGCTCGTCATGGCCGACGGCACGGTGATCGAAGGTTTCGGCTTCGGGGCGCCAGGCAAGGCGGTCGGCGAAGTCTGTTTCAACACCGCGATGACCGGCTATCAGGAAATCCTCACCGACCCTTCCTATGCCGCTCAGATCGTCACTTTCACATTTCCCCATATCGGCAATGTCGGCGTCAACGACGAGGATGTCGAGACCGTCGATTCCGACCGGGTTTCCGGCGCGAGGGGTGTGATCGTCCAGGCTCCGGCGACCGAACCGTCTAATTTCCGCGCCCAGAAAGGGCTCGACGCCTGGCTGAAGGCGCGCGGCATGATCGGCCTGTACGGCGTCGACACCCGAGCGCTCACCGCGCTGATTCGCGAAAAGGGCATGCCCAATGCTGTGATCGCCTATGCGCCGGACGGAGAGTTCGATGTCGACGCGCTTAAAGCCGAGGCGGCGTCCTGGCCGGGCATAGACGGCATGGACCTGGTGCCGGACGTGACGGCGAAACAGGATTACGGCTGGACCGCGACGACCTGGCGGCTTGGCGAAGGTTTCGGCGAGCAGCAGGCGCCTCGTTTCAAGGTGGTGGCGCTGGATTTCGGCGTCAAGCGCAATATCTTGCGTTTGCTCGCGGAGGCCGGTTGCGAGGTCAAGGTGGTTCGAGCCACCGCGAGCGCGGCAGAAATCCTGGCTGAAAAGCCCGATGGCGTGTTCCTGTCGAACGGACCGGGCGATCCGGCGGAAACCGGCAAATATGCCGTGCCGACGATCCAGAAAATCCTCGAGGCGAAAATCCCGACCTTCGGGATCTGCCTCGGCCATCAGATGATGGCGCTGGCGGTCGGCGCGAAGACGATGAAAATGCATCAGGGCCATCACGGCGCCAATCATCCGGTGCAGGATTTCACCACCAACAAGGTGGAAATCGTCTCGATGAACCACGGTTTCGCGGTCGATCCGGCCAGCCTGCCGGAGAATGCCGTCGAGACGCACAAATCGCTGTTCGACGGCTCGAATTGCGGCATCGCGCTCACCGACCGCCCCGCTTTCTCGGTGCAGCACCATCCCGAAGCCTCGCCCGGCCCGCAGGACAGCCATTATCTGTTCCAGCGCTTCGTCGAAATGATGGAAAAGCACAAGGCGGCGTAAGGGCGCGGCCCAGTTCAGACCTTTTCGCCCAGGACCTCGGCCTTGAACCGCGCCAAAACCTCCGGCGGCATGGCGGCGCAATTGGCTTTGGTCGGGAATTCGGCCTTCAGCACATCCGCCAGATAGGCGCGGCTAGCCTCGCGCATGGTCTGGCCGACTTCCGCATAGCGACGGTTGTGGCGGAAATTCTTCTCGCCGTAGCCAAGGACGTCCGGGAAAACCAGAACCTGTCCGTCGGTCCCGAATCCCGCGCCTATGCCGATAGTCGGCGCGCGAATGGCCCCGGTCACGGCGGCGGCGAGCTCCAGGGGCGCGAGCTCAAGCACCAGCATGAATACGCCAGCTTCGTCGAGAGCCTTGGCGTCGGCGAAAATCCGGACGGCTTCCTCGAAGGTCTTGCCGTGGACGCGCCTTTCGCCTGTCTGCGGCTCGTAGCCGAGATGGCCGCAAACCGGGATGCCGGCGCCAGTGAGCATGCGGACCAGTTCCGGATGGGCGCCCTCGAATTTCACAGCGTCGGCGCCGGCTTTTTGGAGGGTTTTGGCGCTGGCCAGAGCTTGCTCGGGCGAGTCATAGGTGGCGAAGGGCAGGTCGCCGATGACGAAAGTGTCGCGCGCTCCGCGCCGCACGGCCGCTACGTGATGCGCCATGTCGGCGAGGGTGACTTCGCGCTCGCTGGGATAGCCGAGGATATTGACGCCGACGCTGTCGCCAACCAGAATCACTTCGATCCCGGCCTCTTCCTGCGCCCGCGCCTGTGGCGCGTCATAGGCGGTGAGCATGGCGATCTTTTCGCCCTTGCGCTTCATTTCGGCAAATCTGGCAAGCACGCGCATATGAAAAATCTCTGTGCGATGGCCGCCCCGGTCGGCGGCGGCTCTGTCTATCCCTTGGCGGGCGGCCCGTCTATCCGATAACGCCGAGGCTTTTTTGCGGACATGCTGTGGATAACGGCGACAATGTCGTTTTCGGATTGCGTTGGCGCGCTCGCGGCCCCACTTGTAAAAGACACTTTTTCGCACGGAAAACATGAAATTCTCTCCGTCCTTCCTCGATGAGATACGGGCGCGGCTTCCGCTGTCGGAAGTCGTGGGACAAAGCGTGAAACTCAAGAAGGAAGGGCGCGAATGGCGGGGCCTGTCGCCGTTCAATTCGGAAAAGACGCCCTCTTTCTACGTCAATGACCAGAAGGGTTTCTATTACGATTTTTCCGCCGGCAAGAACGGCGACGTGTTCAACTTCGTGATGGAGACGCAAGGCCTCGGCTTTCCGGAGGCGGTCGAAAAACTGGCGGGCATGGCTGGCCTGGCGATGCCGGTGGAGACGCCGGAAGCGGCGGCGGCGGAAAAACGCCGCGCCACCACTATCGAGGCGCTGGAGCTGGCGACGGGTTTTTTCCAGCAGCAATTGCGAGGCCCCGCAGGCGCCAAAGCCCGCGCCTATCTGACCGAGCGCGGCCTCGGCGCGGAGGCGCGGGAAAAGTTTCGCCTCGGCTATGCCCCGGCCGAGCGTTACGCCCTGCGCGATTTTCTCGCCGGCAAAGGCTGTTCGGCCGAGACGATGATCGAGGCCGGCTTGCTGACCCATGGTCCGGACATCAACGTCCCCTATGACTTCTTCCGCGACCGGCTGATGTTCCCGATTGGCGACCGCTCTGGCCGGACGATCGCTTTCGGCGGCCGCGCCCTGGCCAAGGACGTGCAGCCGAAATACAAGAATTCCGCCGAAACTCCGTTGTTTCACAAGGGTTCGAACCTCTATAACCTGCATGCTGCAAGGCCTGCGGCGCATGAGCGCGGAACAGTCGTCGCAGTCGAAGGCTACGTCGATGTGATCGCCCTGACGATGGCCGGCCACCCCAATGTCGTCGCCGGCCTCGGCACCGCCCTGACGCCGGAGCAATGCGAATTGTTGTGGAAAATGGCGGAGGAGCCGATTCTGTGTTTCGATGGCGACAAGGCCGGCCGCAAGGCCGCTTTCCGCGCCGTCGACACCGCCTTGCCGTTGATCGGGCCGGGCAAGACCCTGCGCTTTGCCTTGCTGCCGGACGGTCAGGATCCCGACGATCTCGCGCGTTCCGGGGGCGGAGCGGCGATCGAGGCGGTGCTGGCGGCGGCCAGGCCTCTGGTCGAGATGATTTTCGTCCGCGAATCCGAGGCGCAGCCGCTCGACACCCCGGAGCGCCGCGCCGGGCTGGAGCGGCGCCTGCGCGATTGCGCCGGCCTGATCCGCGACGAAATGCTGCGCCGGCATTATCTCGATGATTTTCGCCAGCGCCTGTCCGAATTGTTCGGCCGGACGCGGGCCAGTCAGAATTCTGGTCAGAGTTTTGGCGGGCAGAACCGGAAGTTTTCGCCGGGCGGCCGCTTCAAACAAGATCCTGCGACTTTTTCGCGCCAGCCCTTCGCGCCCAGTTCGGCTCTGTTGCAGTCCAGCCTGTTCGCTTCGCGCAAAGAGGCCCCAGCGGCGCGCGAATTGCTTATTCTCGCCTTGCTGCTCAATCATCCCGGCTTGCTCGCGCTCCATGGCGAAGAGATCGCCCGGCTGGAGTTTTCGAGCGAGAGCGGGGGAAAGCTGCGTGACGCTTTGCTGGGATTGGCCGATCCCGACGCGTCGCCCGGGCACTTGCGTGAAAAGCTTGTTTCGCGCGGATTCGAGGGTTTTTTGGACGCATTGGCGTCCAACGCCACAATTTCGACACTGTGGTGCGTGAGGCCCGAGACGCATCAAAATGACGCAGACGAGGTTTTGCGGCAGGCCTTGGCCTTGCATCGTAAACAGCGGGCGTTAAATAGGGAGTTGCGACTGGCCGAGGCGGTTCTGGCGGGAGAACCGTCCGAGGCCAATTTTGCCGTACTCGCGGATATCAGGGCGCAATTGTCGGCGCTTGAGGGCGCGGAGGCGACGATCGAAGGCTTTGGCGCTCATTCCGGTCGGGAAGACAAATCCGTTTGATAGCGGTTTTACGCGGACCGCTCGGTCCTCGCGTAAAAATTGGGTTTAGTTCGGGGCGGGCGCTGTTCGCCGCTTGATGGTTAAGCGGAATTTAAAATTTTCCGCGCAGCCTGCGGCGAATGGCCGCGCCACTTGCGGCGATTCTCGGTCGGCGCGCCGTTGAAACATTTACGGTTTGGAGACGACATGGCGAAAAAAGACGAAGCGAAGCCGGAAGGGGAAGCTGGGGTGGCGGAGGCGACCGACAGCCCGTTGCTCGATCTCTCCGACGCCGCCGTCAAACGCATGATGAAGCTCGCCAAAAAGCGGGGCTTCGTCACTTACGCCGAATTGAACGCCGTGCTGCCCTCGGAAGAGGTGACCTCGGACCAGATCGAAGACGTCTACGCCATTCTCAACGAGATGGGCATTAACGTCGTCGAGGCCGAAGAGGCCGACGAGGCCGAGGAAGAGGCCGCCCCCGAGGAAGAAGAGGCGGAGGGCGGCGAACTGGCCGAACCGGTCGCCGCCAAGGCTGTGGCGACGCGGACTTCCGAGCCGACCGACCGCACCGACGATCCGGTGCGCATGTATCTGCGCGAAATGGGCTCGGTCGAGCTTTTGTCGCGCGAGGGCGAAATCGCCATCGCCAAGCGCATCGAGGCCGGCCGCGAGGCGATGATCGCCGGTCTGTGCGAAAGCCCGCTGACATTCCAGGCCATCATCATCTGGCGCGACGAACTGGTCGAGAACAAGGTTCTGCTGCGCGAAATCATCGATCTTGAAGCCACCTACGCCGGCCCGGACAGCAAGGTCGCGGCGGCGGCCGTGGAAGGCGAGGCCGAAGCCGAGACCGAAGCGCCCGCTACTGCTCCGCGCAATCCGCCTGCCGGGCTGGATGAACCGCCGGTCCCCGAAGACGCCTTCGAGGACGAGGACGATATGGAGAATTCCGTATCGCTCTCCGCGATGGAGATCGAACTCAAGCCGAAGGTTCTCGAAACCTTCGACCGCGTCGCCGACGCTTACAAGAAGCTGCGCCGACTGCAGGACCAGAATGTCGAGAACAAGCTCAAGAACGAGGCGCTGACGCCCGCTCAGGAGCGCAAATACAAGACGCTCAAGAAAGAGATCGTCACCGACGTCAAATCGCTGTCGCTCAACCAGAACCGCATCGACGCGCTGGTCGAGCAGCTTTACGACATCAATCGCCGGCTGATCGGCCTGGAAACCCGGCTGTTGCGGCTGTCGGAAAGCTTTGGCGTGTCGCGCGAGGACTTTCTCAAGAATTATCACGGATCGGAACTCGATCCGAAGTGGCTGTTGCGCGTGTCGAAACTTGGCGCGCGCGGCTGGAAGGATTTCGTCGCCAACGCCAAGGACGACATTCACGAATTGCGCTGCGATATTCACGCCCTGGCGACGGAAACCGGGCTGGAAATCCTGGAGTTCCGCAGTATCGTCCACATGGTGCAGAAGGGTGAGCGCGAAGCTCGGCAGGCCAAGAAGGAAATGGTCGAGGCCAATCTGCGCCTGGTCATTTCCATCGCCAAGAAATACACCAATCGCGGCCTGCAATTTCTCGACCTGATCCAGGAAGGCAATATCGGCCTGATGAAGGCGGTCGACAAGTTCGAATATCGGCGCGGCTATAAATTCTCGACCTATGCGACCTGGTGGATTCGCCAGGCCATCACCCGGTCCATCGCGGATCAGGCGAGAACCATCCGCATCCCGGTGCATATGATCGAGACGATCAACAAGATCGTGCGCACCTCGCGCCAGATGCTGCACGAGATCGGCCGCGAGCCGACGCCGGAGGAACTGGCGGAAAAGCTCGCCATGCCTTTGGAAAAAGTGCGCAAGGTGCTGAAAATCGCCAAGGAGCCGATCTCGCTGGAGACGCCGATCGGCGACGAGGAAGATTCGCATCTCGGCGACTTCATCGAGGACAAGAACGCCATTCTCCCGATCGACGCGGCGATCCAGTCGAATTTGCGCGAGACGACCACGCGGGTTCTGGCCTCGCTCACGCCGCGCGAAGAACGTGTGTTGCGTATGCGCTTCGGCATCGGCATGAACACCGATCACACGCTGGAAGAAGTTGGCCAGCAGTTTTCGGTGACGCGTGAACGTATCCGCCAGATCGAAGCCAAGGCGCTTCGCAAGCTGAAGCATCCGTCGCGCTCGCGTAAATTGCGGTCGTTCCTGGATAATTGACGCCAGCCCGTCATTGCGGATCGCATTTGACTCGCAGTGACGGTATTTTTCGTAATTGGCGCTGGCGCCCGGCGTAGAAGCCCCCTAAATTGGTTTTGCGGCGCTGCGGGGTGCGTGTGGACTTTTCCCCGGGGCCTTACGATCCCCTAGGGAGCTGTCCCTGTCTTCGTCCGTGGACTTAGGCACATGGCGCCCACCTACTCTGTAGGTACCCGGGATCACATCCCACGGCTTTTGTGGCCCGCACCCTTTTTCCTGATCGTTCTCCAATCGTGGCTATGCGGGCAGATGCAGCGCTTTCCTTCTTCTGCAAGGGGAGAAGGGGAGCATCCGCTGGCGAATGCTTGACTTCCAGCGCTATCATGGCTGCATGCCGATAGATAAGACTCTCCTCCGCTCCCAACTCCGCGAGGCGCGGACGAAAATTCCCGCGGCGGAGGCGGAGCGGGCGGCGCTCCGCGTCGCCGAGCGCGCTCTGTTCCTCGTCGCCGAATTCGGCGGCGGGCCGGAGGCGACGCCCGTCGCCCTTTACGCCAGCCTTCCGGGCGAACTGGACTCCTTCCCTTTGCTGGAGGCGCTCGCGGCCAAAAACTTTCCGACCCTTTTGCCGGTCAGCGGCGAAAAAGCGACGCCGCTCAAATTCCACTTGTGGCGGCCTGGCGAAAAACTGGTCGCTGGACGCTACGGCCTGCGCGAACCGCACTCTTCCGCACCGGAAATGAATCCGAAAGTGCTGTTCGCGCCTTTGCTCGGTTTTGACGGGCAGGGCGGCCGTCTCGGCTTCGGCGGCGGCTATTACGACGCCACGCTGGCGTATCTGCGCCGTGAAAGCCAAATTGTCGCCGGCGGGCTCGCCTTCGCCCGCCAGCAAGTGGCCGAAATTCCCCGCGAAAAACACGACGAAAAACTCGATTTCGTGATAACGGAAGAGCAAGTCTTTCGCTTTCATACGGATCGATAATGCGTCTTTTATTTATCGGCGATGTCGTCGGCCGCGTCGGCCGCGCCGCCATTGCCGAACATGTTCCCGTTTTGCGGCGGGACCTGGCGCTCGATTTCGTCGTCGCCAATGGCGAGAACGCCGCTGGCGGGTTTGGCATCACGGAAAACATCGCGCAGGAATTTCTCAACGCCGGCGTCGACTGCATCACGCTCGGCAATCACGCCTTCGACCAGCGCGAGGCGCTGGTTTTCATCGAACGCGCGCCGCATGTGCTGCGGCCGCTCAATTATCCCGCCGGCACGCCGGGGCGCGGCGCCTGGCTTTACGAGACCGCCAAGGGCGAGCGCGTGCTGGTGATGAACGTGATGGGCCGCGTGTTCATGGACGCGATGGACGATCCTTTCGCGGCGGTGGAGAAGGAATTGGCCGCCTGTCCGCTGGGACTGGCCTGCGACGCCGCCATTCTCGACATTCACGCCGAAGCCTCGAGCGAGAAACAGGCGCTGGCGCATTTCGCCGACGGCCGGGTGTCGCTGGCCATCGGCACTCACACCCATGTCCCGACCGCCGATTGGCGCATTCTGCCGCATGGCGCGGCTTTCCAGACCGACGCCGGCATGACCGGCGATTACGATTCGGTGATCGGCATGGACAAGGAAGAGCCGATCCGCCGTTTTACCCGCAAAACGCCGGGCTCGCGTTTCGAGCCCGCCGAGGGCCAGGCGACGCTGTGCGGGCTGTTCGTCGAGACCGGCGGCGACGGTTTGGCCAGGAAAGTCGAGGCCCTGCGCGTCGGCGGGGCGCTGGCGCAGGCGATTCCCGCTTTTTAGGACCTTATTTGTGTGACTTCGCGGCCACAGATGGGACGCAATCGTGTCGGATTTGCGCCGGCGCCCATTTGACAGGCAGACCGAAAAGCATAATTCGCAGGCAAAAAACCTTACAAATGCACAGCGAATACTCATATTTTGATCGTTTATGTAGCATAGTCATCAGCTTTACATGCAATCATTATGAGTTCCTTATATCCCACCGGGTTTTCCTTAATTGCTTCCTTATGGGCGCGAAAAATAGTTTCATCTCACAGAGCCATAATTCGTGAGCCGGCGATTCTGTCTCGCGCCGGCAGTGAGGCGAGCCAATGAAAAATAGACTTTTGTCAATTGCGGGAATGCTGGCGCTGGTCGCCGGTCAGGCGGTCGCCGCCGATCTGCCTTCGCTCAAGGCGCCTCCGGAAGCGCCTCCGGTTTTCACCTGGAATGGCTTTTATGCCGGCGTCGCCGCCGGCGGGGTTTGGGGACCCGCGAGCGTCAGCCAGCCTGGTTTCGAGTCCGCCAAATTGAACGGCTCCAGCGGGGCCCTGGCGGGTCTGGCCGGCTACAACATGCAGTTCGGCCAGTTCGTGGCGGGCGTTGAAGGCGAAATGGGATGGCAGAACACCACCGGTTCGGCCAATTTCATCGACGGGTCCAGCGGCCTTCCGTATAATGCAAGCCTCAATTCCGAATATGAAATGCGCATACGCGGCCGCGTGGGATACGCCTTCGGCAACGCGCTGATCTTTGCCGCTGGCGGTCTGTCTGTCACCGGCGAGCGCGTGAACCTCGGCGGACCCGGCGGCTACGCCACGGTCAGAAACGACCTTACCGGCTACAATATCGGCGGCGGCGTCGATTACGCCTTCGCGCCGAACTGGGTGGCGCGCGTCGAATATATCCGCGACAATTACAATACCCTGCCGTACAATTTCTCGGGCGCCTCGGCCAACAATCTGGTTCCGTTCAACGACCGGCTCGTTTCGGCGTCGAACAACACCATTCGGGCCAGCCTGATCTATAATTTCGGCCCGGGCGGGGCGCCGGGGAACCAGGCCCAACCGGCCGATCCGAACTACACAACCAAAGCTCTCGATTCCCTCGGCGATAATTTCTTCGAGCGGCTGGTGAACTATTACAAGCTGGAATGGGGCCACGACGCCGCGCCGACCGATCCGTCCGCGCCGCCGTCGCGCCGCGCCGATTGGCCGCCGGCGCCGGAAACTTCGCCGCCCATGCCCTTCTTCGATTATTCCTATGGCGGCACCACCAATCTGGGCACCAATCGCACGGCTTCGGTGGACAGCCCGCTGATGGTGGCGCTCGCGCCCTCGCCGCTCGGCAAGTTCATGAGCGACTGGGGCATCCAGGCCTATGGCTGGGTCAATGCCGGCGCCAACGCCTCCACCAGCAAGCTTCATGACGGCGGCAATTTCCCCGCCGCCTATATGTACAGCCCGAATACAGTCAGCCTCGACCAGGCGGTGATGTATGTCGAGCGCACGCCCGACACGGTGCAGAAGGACCACATCGACTGGGGCTTCCGCTTCTCGACCATTTATGGCGAAAACTACCGCTATACGACGTCCTATGGCGTCGCCAGCTGGCAATTGCTGAACCACAATGATGTCAACGGCTATGACTTCCCGATGGTCTGGGGCGAAATCTTCATTCCGCAGGTCGCGGAAGGCATGCTGGTCCGCGTCGGCCGCTTCATTTCACTGCCCGACATCGAAGCTCAGTTGGCGCCGAACAATTACATGTATTCGCACTCGATGACCTATGCCTTCGACAACTACACCAACAATGGCGTCCAGGCGTCGATTGCGGTCACCAAGAACCTGTTCATCCAGCCGGGTATCAGCTTGGGCTCGGATACGGCGGTTTGGAACAACGGCGCGCACCTGCCGAATTTGGCTCAGAGCTTGCCCGGTTACGGGACCAATCCGCTCTATCCGAATTCGAACTACCTCAAGGACCCGGGCAACGTTCCGTCCTTCACTCTGTGCCTGCGCTACCAGACCGACACCGCCAACGACAATATCTATCTGTGCGGCGACGCGTTCAACAAGGGCCAATGGGGCTACAACAATCTGCAATGGTTTGGCGGCACCTATTACCACAGGTTCAACGACCAGTGGCACATCGCCTTCGAATCATACAACCTCCACGAAACCCATGTGCCGAATAACCAGAACGCCGAAGCCCTGGCCTTCTATGCAGCTGGCGGCACGCCGTTCTCGCCGCAATATATCCCCTTCAACGCGCCCGGCACGGCGAACTGCCGAAATACGGTTCAACTCTACTGCAACTCGGATACCCAGACCTTCCTGACCTATCTGAACTATCAGTTCTCGCCGCTCGACAACCTGTCGTTGCGCGCTGAATATTTCTCAGACATGACTGGACAGCGCACCGGCGTCGCCACCAACTATGCGGAATGGGCGCTCGGCTGGCAGCACTGGTTCTCGCCCCAGATCGAAGTTCGTCCGGAAGTCGCCTATTACCGGTCCTTCCAGGCCAACGCCTTCAATGGCAATTCGAATTTCGCCATTGCGCCGAACAAGAATTGGGAAGTGGTCGCCGCCGGCGACATCATCTGGCACTTCTGACGAGTTTCCGGCGGGCGAAAAATCCGCCGGAGCCTGAACATCTGCAAACTTGACGGTCGGGGGAAACCCCGGCCTTCTTTGTTTTTTCGGTCCTGATGGACAGTATACGGTCCCGCAACATATTGATAATATGGGAGCTGGCGGCGCTGGTGAGCGCCGTCGGCGGGGCAAGTCCATGAAAAAGCGATTTTTGCTGGTCTTGGGCTTGCTGGGCATGATCGCTGGACCCAGTCTTGCCGACGAGGCGCCGACCCCGGTGGTCGATCCTGCCTACACGACCAAAGCCTTGGATACCCTGGGCGACTCGTTTTTCGTACGTCTGGTGCACTATTACAAACTCGAATGGGGGCATGACGCCGCGCCGGTCGATCCGGCGGCGCCGCCGTCACGTCGCGCCGACTGGCCGCCTGCGCCGGAATCCACGCCGCCCATGCCCTTCACCGAATATCCCTATGGCGGTTCGACCAATCTCGGCGCCAATCGTTCGGCTTCGGTTGACAGCCCTTTGATGGTGGCGATGGCCGAGACCTCGCCCGGGAAATGGATGGCCGACCATCAGTTGCAGCTATACGGCTGGATCGACGCCGGCGGCAACGCCAGCACGAGCAGGCTGCATGACGGCGGCAATTTCCCCGCCGCCGATATGTACAGTCCCAATACGGTCAGCCTCGACCAGGCCGTGGTCTATTTCGAACGTACGCCCGATACGGTGCAGAAGGATCACATCGACTGGGGCTTCCGATTCGCCACGACCTATGGCGAGAACTACCGCTATACCACCACCTATGGCGTCGCCAGCTGGCAATTGCTGAACCACAACGATGTCAATGGCTATGACTTCCCGATGGTCTACTGCGAAATCTTCGTGCCGCAAATTGCGGAAGGCCTGATGATCCGGGTGGGACGCTATATCACGCTTCCCGATATCGAAGCGCAGCTCGCTCCAAACGATTACTTGTATTCACACTCCATGACTTATGCCTACGACAATTATTCCACCACTGGTATACAGGCCACTTTGGCGGTCACCAAAAACCTGTTCCTGCAGGTCGGCGTCAGCGGCGGCACGGATACGGCTTTGTGGAACGCTGGCGCGCGTTTGCCCAACCGCGATCCCAATCCGTTATATTCCGGCTCGACCTTCTTGAAGGATCCGGGCGCGATTCCCTCCTTTACCTTGTGCGCGCGATATGAAACGGACAGCGCCAAGGACAGTATTTACCTCTGCGGCGACGTTCTCAACAAGGGCGAATGGGGTTACAATAATCTGCAATGGATCGGAGGGACTTATTACCACAAGTTCAACGACCGATGGCACATCGCCTTCGAATCCTGGAATATCCACCAGATCAAGGTTGCCAATCTCGATAATCCGCTGGTGCATAACGCCGCCGGCACGGGCTGGTACGACATGGGCGGCACGCCTTTCTCACGGCAATATATTCCCTTCAACGCTCCCAACGGGGCGCATTGCAAGAACATGATCCAACAATGGTGCACGACCGACGAGCAGACTTTTCTGGCCTTTCTGAACTACCAGTTCTCGCCGCTGGATAATCTGTCGTTGCGCAGCGAATATTTCAACGATCCGCAAGGCCAGCGCACCGGCGTCGCCACATCCTATGCCGATTGGGCGCTCAGCTGGCAGCACTGGTTCTCGCCCCAGATCGAAGTTCGTCCGGAAGTCGCCTATTACCGGTCGTTCAATGCGCCGGCCTTCAACGGCAACGCGAATTTCGGCATAGCGCCTGACAAGAATTGGGAGGTGGTCGCCGCCGGCGACATCATCATCCACTTCTGACGCGTTTTCCGCCAGGAACCATAGCCATTTCGCCTGAAAGCGTTCTGGCCACTTTTCAGCCGCTCTGCGCCCGTTTATAAGGCGCGATCGTTTTTCTCGTCCTTCCGTCGAGCCGGCTAAAGCTGGCGCGGAGGCGTTTTCAAAAAGCAACCAGGGGCGCTTATGGCCGGCCATAGTCAGTTCAAGAACATCATGCACAGGAAGGGCAAGGCCGACGCCGCCCGTTCCAAGCTTTTTTCCAAACTGGCGCGGGAAATCACCGTCGCCGCCAAGATGGGGCTGCCGGACCCGAACATGAACGCCCGCCTGCGCGCGGCCTGCATCGCCGCCCGCGTCGAAAACATGCCCAAGGACAATATCGAGCGGGCGATCAAGAAGGCCGCCGGCGCCGACGGCGAAAACTACGATGAAGTGCGTTACGAGGGTTATGCGCCCGGCGGCGTCGCAGTGATCGTCGAGGCTCTGACCGACAATCGCAACCGCACCGCGGGAGAGGTGCGCTCCTATTTCACCAAGGCGGGTGGGGCGCTGGCGGAAACCGGCGCGGTGTCCTTCATGTTCGATCACGTCGGCCAGATCGAATTCGACGCCAAGGCGGCGGGCGAGGACGCGATGATGGAGGCGGCGATCGAAGCCGGCGCCGAGGATGCCGTCAGCACGCCGGACGGCCACGAAATCACCACCAAGCTGGAAGACCTGGTCGAAGTGACCAAGGCGCTGGAAGCGAAATTCGGCGAGGCGAAGAAGTCGAAGCTGGTGTGGAAGCCGCAGAACAATATCGCGGTGGACGACGAGGCCGGCGAAAAGATCCTGCGTCTGATCGGGTCGCTGGAAGACAATGACGACGTGCAGAACGTCTACGCCAATTTCGAGATTTCCGACGCCCTGATGGCGAAAATGGGGGGCTGAAGCCGCCCCACGGCAATTCTTTCCGTTGCCCCCCAATTCGCTTTGCGGACTGGGGGTTTTCTTTTGTCGCGCGTCAGCTGCAAGACATTGAAAATTTGGAATGAATCGGGCGTTTCATCGAAACTTCACAGGAGTGTCGCACGACAATTTTAGAAGCCCCGTTCAAGCTAAAGGTCGACCGAGCCCTTGATGCTTGAGCCAACGATTCGGGGGATCTGAATGATGAATAAACGCACCGCGCTGAAAAGCGCGCTACTTGTCTCCGTCGCCTTGACGGGCGCGACGACCACGGCTTACGCCGGTTCCACCATCTTCACCAAGGGCGACCTCGTCATCGACACGGTGACGGGTTCCGTACTCGACACCGCTTCGCCGATCACGTTGAAGGAATTCAGCCTTGGAGCTGGCGGAGCCTCCGCCAACCCGGTCTGGTCGCTGACCCTGCCGCAAATCGCCAATGGCGCCAATGCGCCGATTTCGGGCGAATATGGCTCGGCTTCCGAAGGCCTGATGCAGCTGACCGGCAACGGCGACTTCCTCACCCTCCTGGGCTATGGCGTCAACGCCAACACCTTCAACACGGCGCCGTTGTCGACCTACGGCACGGCGGCCCTCGGCCAGACCACCAGCCTGACCGGCCAACCCTATACCACCGTGCCGCGCGTCGTCGCCCTGATCAGCGGCAAGGGCGTGGTCAACACCACCACCGCCCTGACCGGCGTGTTCAACACCAACAATCCGCGCAGCGTCTATTCCGCCACCGGTTATTCGTTCTATGTTTCCGGCCAGGGCGCCAGCAAGACCGACTCGACGCAGGGCGTGTTCTACACCACGCTCGGTTCGACCACCGCGACGCCGATCGACACCTCGACCGACACCCGCTTCGTCACCGAATATAACGGCACGCTCTATGTGTCGCGCGACCAGAATCCCCCGGGCAGCGGCAACCAGAACTACTCCAACGTCAGTAGCCTGACCGGCCCGAAGGGCCAGCCGCCGCTCAATTCTACCGGACTGGTCACCACCCACATCACCCCGCCGGCCTCGCCCTATTCCTCCGGCGGCAACAACGGCTCGATCAATCTGACCAAGGCGCTGGAAAATGGCGTCAACAACAGCCGCGTCGGCAGCTTCGTCTATCTGAGCCCGGAACAATTCTTCTTCGCCAACGCGACCACGCTCTATGTCGCCGACAGCGGCCAGCCGAAAAACGGCAACGCCAACAAGGCGGCGCTGGGCGAAGGCGGGTTGCAGAAATGGACCGAAAACACCGGCACCGGCGTGTGGACGCTGGATTATGATCTCGTCAGCGGGCTGAACCTGGTCAATAACGCCAACGCCAACGCCAGCACGCCGACGGCGCCGGGCGTCACCGGCCTGTTCGGGCTCACCGGCGAAGTCGTCGGCGGCAAGGTCGAGCTCTTCGCCACCAGCTATGGCCTCAATGAGTTGTCGCCGAGCTACCTGTATGAAATCACCGACACGCTGTCTTACACGACCATCGGTCAGGCTGGCCTCGAAAAATTCACCACCCTCTATGCCGCGCCGAACAACATATCGATCCGTGGCGTGTCCTTCGCTCCATCGGTGCCCGAAGCCTCGACCTGGGTAATGATGCTGCTCGGCTTCCTCGGACTTGGCTTCGTCGGCCAGCGCAAGACGCGCATCGCCTGATCCAACGACTGCGCTTGACCGAAATGGAAAGACCGCCTCCGGCGGTCTTTCTTTTTGTGTCTTCGCTGGCTCGATCGTCGGTGGTGGTCGCCTTACACGCCCTTGTGCTGCAGCGCCGCCATGATCTCGTCCATGATCGCCGGATCGTCGATGGTGGCGGGCATGGTCCAGGCGTCGCCATCGGCGATTTTTTTCATCGTGCCGCGCAGGATTTTTCCCGAACGCGTTTTCGGCAGACGCGCGACGCAGATGGCGATCTTGAACGCCGCCACCGGACCGATCTTGTCACGGACCAGCTTGACGATGTCCTTTTCGATCTCGATCGGGGAACGCGTCACGCCGGATTTCAGCACCACGAAGCCGCAGGGCTGTTCGCCCTTCAACTCGTCCTTGACGCCGATCACCGCGCATTCGGCGACGTCTGGATGCGAGGCGAGCACTTCCTCCATGCCGCCGGTGGACAGGCGGTGGCCGGCGACGTTGATGATGTCGTCGGTGCGGCCCATGATGTAGAGGTAGCCGTCGTCGTCGATGAAGCCGGCGTCAGCGGTTTTGTAATAGCCAGGGAAGTCCGTCAGATAGGATTCCGTCATCCGCCCGTCCTGCCGCCACAGGGTCGGCAGATTGCCGGGAGGCAGCGGCAGCTTGATCACGATCGAGCCCATCTTGCCGTGCGCGACCGGATGGGCGGCTTCGTCGACAATCTGGACGTCGTAGCCGGGCATGGCTACGGTCGGCGAACCGTGCTTGACCGGCAGCGCGCCGAGGCCCACCGGATTGCCGGCGATCGCCCAGCCGGTTTCGGTCTGCCACCAATGGTCGATGACCGGAACGCCCAAAATCTGCTCGGCCCAGGCGACCGTGTCTGGATCGGCCCGTTCGCCGGCCAGGAACAGGGTGCGCAGGCTTTTGCCGACATTGTATTTTTTCAGATATTCGGCGTTGGGGTCTTCCTTGCGCACGGCGCGGAAGGCGGTCGGCGCTGTGAACAGGGCGGCGATATTATATTCCTCGATCATCCGCCAGAAGGCGCCGGCGTCGGGCGTGCCGATCGGCTTGCCCTCGTAGACCACGGTGGTGGCGCCATGCAGCAGTTGGGCATAGATGATGTAGGAATGGCCGACCACCCAGCCAACGTCGGAAGCTGCCCAAAAGACCTCGCCCGGCTCGATGCCGTAGAGGTTTTTCATCGTCCATTTCAGCGCCACGGCATGGCCGCCGTTGTCGCGCACCACGCCCTTGGGAATGCCGGTCGTACCGGACGTATAGAGAATATAGAGCGGGTCGGTCGCCTTCATTTCCTCGGGCTCGACCGTGCGGCGCTCCGCCAAAGCCGCGACGACCAGATCTCCCCAGTCGAAATCGCGCCCGGCGACCATCGTCGCCTGGTCTTGCGGGCGCTGCAGCAGCAGAACTTTTTCCGGCTTGACGGCGGCGAGGTTGATCGCCTCGTCCAGCAAAGGCTTGTACTTGACGACGCGGTTCGGCTCGATGCCGGCCGAGGCGGTGAGAATGACTTTTGGCTCGCTGTCATCGATGCGGGTAGCGAGTTCCTTGGAGGCAAAGCCGCCGAACACCACGGAATGGATGGCGCCGATGCGGGCGCAGGCCAGCACGCCGATTACGGCTTCGGGGATCATCGGCATGTAGACCAGCACGCGGTCGCCCTTGGCGACGCCAAAATCCTTGAGCACGGATGCGACCGCGTTCACCTCGGCCAGCAATTGCGCATAGGTGTAAGTGCGCTTGATGCCGGTAACCGGGCTGTCGAAGATTAGCGCGGCCTGCTCGGCGCGACCGTTCTTCACATGGCGGTCGAGCGCATTATAGCAGGTGTTGAGGGTTCCGTCGGGGAACCATCGGCCGTAGACGCCCGCCTCCGGGTCGAAAACCGTCTTCGGCGGCTTGATCCAGTCGATTTCCTTGGCGGCCTCGGCCCAGAAGGCCAGCGGATCGCTCTTCCAGGATTGATAGACCTCTTTATAGCGACTGGTCATCTGTTCCCTCTCGCATTTTTTCCTCTGCGCGGGATTTCCCGCACGGGGGGTTGGATTTGACCGGAAATTGCGCCGCCGCGCGCAATAAGTCCAGAATGGCGCGCTCAATCCTTCGGCTAATGGCGGCGCCCTGTTCATCCATGCGTGACGATGCGCCGCCGCCCGGAACGAGAGAACAGCTATTTCCTTTACTTGAATCGAAGGTCCGCGTTAGCGAATACGCTTCAGCGCAGATAGATCACGCTATGCAGCGTTTCGAGCAATTCCGGCTTGGTAAGCCAGATTCTGCCGAGGATGCAGCGATTGTGCAATTTTGAATAAAGATTGACCCAGGCCTCAGCCTCGTCGTCCTGAATCTTGCCCGAATTTTAACGGGCGCCGTGGCAGAAAGGCGGGCTCTGAGCGGGAGTCGTCTTGTCCCTGTCGCAAATAATCGCCTTTTTTCGTAAGGCGCGCTGGCTCGACGAGGGTCGCGCTCGCGCTTGGCTGCGCATCCTGGCGGTCATTCAGATCCTGGGCCTGCTCGGCCTGGTCCTGACCTCCAGCCGGGGCGCCGACGGAAGAGGCGAGCCGCTCGGCACGGATTTCGTCAGTTACTGGACGGCGGCGCGGTTGGCGCTCAATGGGTCGCCGGCTTCCGTCTATGATCCCGCCGTCCACCACGCCGCCGAACAGGCTTTTTTCGGCGGCCATTTCGGCTTTTACGCCTTTTTCTATCCGCCGGTGTTTCTGTTGTTTTGCTTGCCACTGGCGGTCGCGCCCTATTTCGCCGCCTTGACGCTTTGGCTGGCGGCGACAGGCTGCGCCTATCTTCGCGTCATGCGGCAAATCGCCGCAACCAGGATAGGGGTCCTGCCGATCCTGGCTTTTCCCGCCGTATTCACCACGCTCGCCCATGGCCAGAACGCTCTTCTCTCGACGGCTTTGTTTGGCGCGGGGGTAAACTTTCTCGGCGCGCGGCCGGGGCTGGCGGGCCTCTGTTTCGGCGCGCTTTGCTACAAGCCGCAACTTGCGGCGCTGCTTCCGCTGGGCCTGGCGGCGAGCGGGCGCTGGCGGGCTCTCCTGTCCATGGCCGCGAGCGCTTCCGCGCTGATCGCCCTGTCCTTCGGCCTGTTCGGCGAACCCGCCTGGCGCGCCTTTCTTGCCGAGGCGCCTTTGGCCCGCGCCACCTTGGAGCAGGGGCTGGTCGAACCGGAAAAAATGGCGAGCCTGTTCGCCGCCATTCGCCTGCTCGGCGGCGGCGTCGCCCTCGCCTATGTTTTACAGGCGGCGCTTGCTGGAGTTGTGGCGTGTGCTCTGGTCGCGACCCTGCGCAAGTGCGCCGATCCGCTGACGCAGGGCGCGCTGATCGCAACTGCGGCGCTGCTCGTCACGCCTTTCCTGCTCGATTACGACCTGACGCTGCTGGCCCTGCCGCTGGCCTTGCTTTTGTCTCGGGCTCTGGCGACGGGTTTTTTGCCTTATGAGAAAATCATCCTTCTCGCTGGCTTTGCCTTGCCGGCTTTTGCAAGGCCGCTTGGACAAATGGCTGGCCTTCCGCTCGCGCCCGTCATTGTCACGCTTCTGTTCGCTGCGTTGACGCGGCGCGCGCCGACGGAGCGCGTCTGCGGCTTTGCCGAAGCAAGGGACCCCGCTCGGCGTCGTCAGGCGAAATGGGTTGTCGCTTCGCGTTGAGAAAACACGTCAAAGCAAAGAAGCGGAGCCTTTTTCGCTCTGGGCCTAAAGCGGGCATGAAAAAACCGCCGGATGGGGTTTCCGGCGGCTTTTCAGGGATCGTGACGCAGGCTTCTCAGTGCACCGTTTCTTGTGCGTTTTGTCGCAATTTGGCGATTTCGTCCTTGAGCAGCAATTTCTTTCGCTTCAATTCGTGCAGTTTAAGCTCGTCTACCGCAGGGTGAAGCTCCTCCTTCTCGATTTCTCGTTGCAGCGACAAATGGCGGCGCTCGAGCTCGGCGAGATGGCTTTGCAAGGACATGCGCAACTCCTATCCACGTGTTAACGACAGGATTGTGACACGATTGCGCTCCGCCGCAAGCGAAAATTTTCGCAATGAAAATCGTGATTTAACAAAACGCCAATCCCCCAGCGGAAGTCGGTCAACGCCGGAAACCGCATACTTGTCCTTGCCCTCGGCGCGCCGGGCGGACATAATCCACGACAAGGCGCGGCGGGCGCCGACCGAGATCAGCCAGCGGCTTTAGATGAGCAGAGAACTGAGCGAAGAAGAGCGGGCGGAATTCGCCAACGAAATCGAGCGTCTGCGGCAGGAGCATCGGGATCTCGACGCCGCCATCGATGCGCTGATGGCGGTGGGCGCCAATGACGCCCTGCAGTTGCAGCGGTTGAAAAAGCGGAAACTTGCGCTGCGCGACCGCATTTCCTTTTTGGAAGACACGTTGACGCCCGATATTATTGCGTAGATTTCCGGCGTCATTTGCATTAGACACGTCGCCTTCAAGAATTTCCAGGTCCGAATCGAAGTGTCGAAAGCAAAACCCCCCGTCGCCATCATCATGGGCAGCCAATCCGACTGGACGACCATGCGTCACGCCAGCGAAACACTGGCGGCGCTCGGCGTCGACGCCGATGTGCGCATCGTCTCGGCGCATCGCACGCCCGACCGTCTGGTGGCTTTCGCCAAGGGCGCGCGCGGGGCGGGTTTGAAGGTCGTCATCGCCGGCGCTGGCGGCGCCGCGCATCTGCCCGGCATGACCGCAGCCATGACGCCCCTGCCGGTGCTCGGAGTGCCCATCGAATCCAAAGCCCTTTCCGGGAGGGACTCGCTCTATTCGATCGTGCAGATGCCCGGCGGCGTGCCCGTGGGGACGCTGGCGATCGGCAAGCCGGGGGCGATCAACGCCGCGCTGCTCGCCGCCGCCATTCTCGCTTTGAACGACGAACCCCTGGCCGCGCGGCTCGACGCCTGGCGGGAAAAACAGACCGCGGAGGTCGCGGAGCGGCCGACCCATGGTTGAGGAAAAACTGGCGCCGGGAGCGCGCGTCGGAATTGTCGGCGGCGGCCAGTTGGGCCGGATGCTGGCGCTCGCCGGCGCGCGCCTTGGCCTCTACTGCCATATTTATACCGACCGCAGCGACGATCCGGCCATCGACGTCGCGGCCTGCTCCAGCGTCGCGCCCTATGACGATCAGGATGCTCTGGCGCGCTTCGTCGACGCGGTCGATGTCGTCACCTATGAGTTCGAAAACATTCCCGCGCAGACCGCCGAGTTCCTGGCGGCGCAAAAGCCGGTGCGCCCCTCGCCGCAGGTGCTGGCGCTGACCCAGGACCGGCTGGTCGAGAAGAATTTCATCTCGGGGCTCGGCATCGAGGTGGCGCCTTACGCGCAGGTGGACGACGCCGGCGCCCTGGCGCGCGCCGTGGCGCAGATCGGGCGTCCGTCGATCCTGAAGACGCGGCGCTTCGGCTATGACGGCAAGGGCCAGGCCCTGATCCGCCTGGGCTCGGACCTGGCGACGAGTTTCCGCTCGCTCGGCGGCCAGCCGTCGATTCTGGAGGGTTTCGTGCCTTTCCGCTGCGAGGTCTCGGTGGTTGCGGCGCGTGGGCTCGACGGCGATTTCGTCGCCTGGGACATAGGCCAGAACGTCCACGAACATCACATTCTCGCCAGCACCAAAGTTCCCGCCGACATCAGCGCCGATCTGGCTGCGCGGGCGAAGGACAAGGCGCGAAAAATCGCCGAGGCGCTGGATTATGTCGGCGTGCTGGCGGTCGAGATGTTTTTGACCGAGGGCCGCGGCGGTCCCCGGTTGCTGGTCAACGAGATCGCGCCGCGTGTGCATAATTCCGGCCACTGGACGATGGACGGCGCGGTGACCTCGCAGTTCGAGCAGCATTTGCGCGCCATCTGCGGTTTTCCGCTCGGCAGCGTTCGCGCTCATGGGCCGGCGGAAATGCTCAACCTGATCGGCGACGATATTTACCGCTGGCGCGAATTTCTCGCGCAAAAAGGCGCCTGCCTGCATCTCTACGGCAAGAGTGAAGCGCGCCCGGGCCGCAAGATGGGCCACGTGACCTTTTTGAAGGAAAACGCCCAAGACTGAATCTGAAAAACGACGCCAGGGACTGAAGCCGCGCTTCAGCCTATTTGCGCATTTTCGACCTGACCCAGAAGAACAGGGCGCCGACGCCGAGCACCAGCACGGCTTCCCCCAGCAGCAGCAGCGCCGATTGTTCCACCCAGGCGGCGGCGGGCACGGCGAGGGCCAGCAGCAACCCGACCACCCAAATCCGCCAGAGGCTGGAATGCAGGCCGGCCAGAAAAGTCGATAGCGCCAGCACCGTCAAAAGCGACAGGCCGGTGGCGTTGTCATTCAGCACGCCTCGCACTTGCGGCAGGAACAACAGCCGCATGGCGACGAAACAGGCGAGCCAGTGAAGGGCCTGGGTCTTGACCAGCCTCATGCGGCTCGCGGTCGGCCCGCCATGCTCCCATCCGGCGAGGATGCAGATCAGCGCATAGGCGGGCGCCAGCAATTGCCAGTAGAGGATGGTCTGTCGCCCGGTGAAATCGTTGATCGCTATGCCGATGAAGGCGCCGAGCAGCATGGCGATATAGGGAAGTTCGGCGCGCAAGGCTTCGCCGCCCGTCTCGGCATGCGTTGTTTCCGGCGCGATCTCCGGCCCCAAATCGCTCATCACCTTGGCTCCCCCATGAAAATCGGCGGCCGGAAACTCGGCCGCCGCGTTGTTCTGGGCTTGATCAGATCGAGGGGGCCTGCGCCGGAATCTGGGCCTGGGCGGCGGTGCTCGCATCGGCGAGCGCCTTCTGCAGTTCGGCTTCCTTTTCGTTGTCGAAGGAGGTGCGCAAAACCTTGCCGCCAACGCCCTTCAAATCTTCGAGCACCTTGTCCGTGGTCATCTTCTTGATCAGCAGGAACAGCGCCGCATTGCCCGACTGCAGGCTGGACGACGCATCGCGCATGAAATTGTCGTCGATGCCGAAATCGGTCAACTTGCCACT
>NZ_JBKQOU010000381.1:0-6279 GCF_052145335.1 Rhodoblastus sp. | reverse complement strand
CCGTCGTTATCTCACGCTTGTAACAATCAGGCCACGGCGCGGTTCTTGGCGCGGCGATGACCCGCGAAGCCGAGGCCGGCGAAGCCCATGAGCATCAGGGCCCAGGTCGACAGTTCCGGCACGCCGGTCACCGAGACATCGCTAACAAGGGCGAAGGGCGGAACCTGCTTGCTGCCGCCGGCGAGGAACGACAGCACCTCGCTCGTCGAGGTGGCCGTGATTGTCGTGGAATAGGTGGACCAGCCCGAGAAGCCGTGCTCCGCGTTGAGGTATCCGCCGGTGCAGTTGTTCCCGTTGCCGTCGCAATTCGTGAAGGCGTTCGGGAGCGTGACACTTGAGGACCCGAGGCTTGCAGACAGGTCTTCCGTCACGGATTGGCCGAAGCCGTACTGCTGGCTGAAGGCGTAGTTGAAGCTGAACGTGTAGGTCCGGCCGACATGAAGGCCATAAATCGTCTGTGTCAGGGCGCCGGTCTCGAAGTCGCCGTCCATGGCGACGAAATTGCCGGTTCCGCTCTTGGTCAATCCGTCCCAGGTGCTGGCGCCGCGGTTGGCCTGATCCCACAAGGACAAGGCGCCATATGAACCATACACGGACTTGTCTGCTTGTGTGAAAACGTAATTGTATCCGGTGGTGGCCCAATGGGTCGCCGCTGTGTCGTAGCCCAACTGGCCGAGGCCGCTGGTAAGCTCGGTGAAATCCCCGTTTTTCACGAATTGCGTCGCATGGGCGGAGCCCATGGAAAAGGCGAGCGCCAACCCGCCGATGATAGCCGATTTAATTTTCATATTTCATTACCCCCAGTTACCCCCGCCCCCGTGCGCGAGCACAGGGACACCAAAAGTTGTTTAACTATTTCCGCCCTATATTAACTATTTCCGTCGTAAATAAGCGGAGTATACATTGCTATTTTGAACCTCTCGAACTGTCAAGCTTCCCGCCCAGCGAAAAGCGGCGAATTAGAGTAAGCGGCGGCAAACGGAAGGCGATCTGCTTGGCTGACGTAGAGACGCCCGCAGCCGCGAGCCCTTCCAGCAACGCTGACCATCCATCGCATTTGTGATGGGCGTGCTGAACAACGCATAAAAAGAAAACGGGCGGGATTGCTCCCGCCCGCCTCTTCGCACGCTTCGAATAATCAGGCGACGGCGCGGTTCCTGGCGCGGCGATGACCCGCGAAGGCAAGGCCCGCGAAGCCCATGAGCAGCAGAGCCCAGGCCGAGGCTCCGGCACGCCTGCGGTACGACGCCCTTGTGCCTGGCGGCGGGCCTGACCACCGCGCTGATCGGCCCGACCAACAGCGATCCCCTGATGATCGCTTCCGGCTTGAGTTTACGGCGGTTTTCGCGTGGCCAGTGGTGCAGGACTTCGAGGAGCGGGTGCAGAACTGGCGCTGAACGAAGCGAACGCTCCGAAATCATTTTACGTCGCGTCAACGGCGCAGCCCCGGTTACGCTTTTTTAGGGCTGCGGGGCGTCTCGCTCGGCCCGCTTCGCGTCCAGGCCGGCGGATCGCTGGCGGGAAAAGACTCCATCGACGCTTCCGTCACTTCGTCGTATTCCTGCTCCGTTCCGCCTTGCTTTGCGGGTTTTTGGGGCGCAGGCGTTTTTGGCTTGGTCACGCGCGTCTTCTTGCTGTCGGCAGCCATGGTCGCCTCTCGGTTCAATATAGGGCCAGGAAAGAGAAAATGGGTATGCTTCCGCCACAGGCAAGCGAAGCAGGGGATGCGCCAATCCGTCCGAGGAATGATGCAACTCGCATCCTGTCTGGTTCGCGGGCTCCGAGATTTCCGGCGCCGACGTGATGATGAGTTTTCCGGTGGAAACGGCGGCCCAGCGCGCCGGTCTCGGCGGCCGGGTCAAGCTCAAGGCCTGGCTCGGCGCGATCCACGCCCGCCCGGCCTATCTGCGGGCGCTCGATAAGGGCGGCCCATACGCCTATTCCTGACGGCCGCTTCTACCCTTATGGTTTCGCCAGAGAATCGCGGGGAAGGTTTTTGGCGCGGGAAGGGAAGAGCAATGCGAAATTGGGCGTTTGCGATTTTGGCCTGTCTTGCGGGACTTGTCGCCTGTTCATCGGCGAAAGCTGCGGAGCCGGGCGAATTCGTCACGGTTCTCGCTGGTAGGAAGCCAATCGAGGGAAAGACCTTCGCCTGTTTCACGCGCACCTATGACCAGGCCTATTTTGCGACCCATCATTTCCAGCGCATCACGGCGGTTCGCCTGCTCGTCGCCGTCGATTCCGTCGGCGGCTACGGCTTTCAGCTTCGCCTGGGCCTGAACATGCGCGATCAACCCCAGGCGCTGGCGGCCGGCGCCGATTGCACCCCGGCGCAATTGCCCGCGAGACTGGACCAGCCGGCGATTTGCGGAGGGGAAGGCGGCGGCCACGCGACGCTTACGATCGAGAACAAGGATGTTGTTCTCCTAAGCCTGTCGACATTTGGCCAGGGTCCGGCGAAAGGGGCGCCCTTTGTCGAGGACGACAAGCATTTCCGGCTCGTCCGCGCGCCGCTGGCGAAATGCGACGACCAGGCCGAGAACGCCCAGGAGAAGGCGTTTTTCGACCGCGAACGCTAAGACGCGCGAAGCCGGTCACGCCGTCACCGCCTCATGAAGCCGCTCGCAATAGCGGGCCATATTGGCTTGCGACCGCACGAATTGCCTGAGCGGCGTTTCGATCTCGTAAAAATGGATATTGGCCAGGAAGCCGTATGCGGCGGCGTCGATGCTCGTCGGCCCATCGAAGACAAAATCGCGGTCGCCGACCAATCGCGCCAGAACCTCGAGGTCGGCAAGACCGCGCTTGTAGGCGTCGTGCGGCTCGAACCGCCCAATGCCCTGATAATGGTAACGTTGGAGATTGTATTTCCGCGCCGCCTCGAGCGCTTCGGCGCTCACCTGCGGATGCGCGCCCAAAAAGGCTTCGCGGAACAAAGGCCAGAATTCCGGGTCGCTCCAGCGCGAATAAGACATGACCCAGTAGAGATCGTCCAGCATCCTGTCGACCATGTGAGCGATGTCGCGCTGAACCAAGCTCAGCGAGCTGTCGATCGCCAGGTGATATTTTTCGATCAGAAAGGCGATGATCGCGTCGCTGTCGCCAACCGTCTCGCCATCGTCCGAGATATAGGGCAACTGCCCCCGCGGCGCGGCGCTCGGGTCGAGGATGTGTTCGTGCCGGAAGGGCAAATGACAAAATTTCAGGAAGGCGAAGATTTTCAGGCCATAAGGGTTGTTGTCAGCGACGCCGAACAGTTTCGGGTAGGAATACAAGGTGATCATCGCGCTGCCTCCCGTCCGCCGCCCGTCATCGACAGTGCAGGCCCCTCGGAAGCGCAAAGCATGGCGAATCCGACGCATTGGGCAAGCGTGGCGGATCGATTTCAGCGGGCCGGCGTTGTCGTGTGGCACACCCGGGGCGCGAACAAACATGAATCTCCTGCTTGTGATTCTTGTCTTGCTGCTCCTGTTCGGCGGCGGTGGTTTTTACGGGCGCAGAGCCGGATGGGGGCCGCGCGGCTTCGGCAGTTTGCTGGCTGCCGTGCTGCTCGTCATCCTGCTGGTCTGGATCGTCGATGAGCTGACCATGCCGCAGCCGCCGATGCCGGCGAGCGCGCCGTCCATCACCCGATGAGCGGCGAGAAACGAGCCCAAAGAAATGCCTGAGTTCACCAGATCGGGACCGGCTGCGCCAAAGCCCGGCGATTACGCCGTCGTGCCCGGCTCGCAAGGGGCGCGACGCGATTTCCGCATCACCGTCGGTCTGCGCGAGGGCTGGGACGCGGAAGGTCGGGTGTTCGATGTCTCGGAGGCGGTGCGCACGGCTCGCGCATGGATGAGGCGCCGCGTCGAGGCTGGACAGCCCGCCTTGTCGGGCATGTTTACGCGGGCCGAGGTGACCTATGCCTGGCCGCGCGACGACGGCACGGTCGGCTCGGATCGCGAACCCGTGGCCTTGTTCACCGGCGAGGCGGTCCACGCCTATCTCGGCCATCTCCCCGACGAGGCGATCGAGGCGATGCTCAATGAGTTGGCGGTCGAACTCGGCGCGGCTCTGGGGCAGGAGCGCATCTACGTCGCCTTCTGCGACCGCACATGGATTTTGGACGCGGGCGAACCGGGGCGATGACGACAGCGTCCGAGGGTTGAAGCTTCAAGGCGACATCAGTTTGACACAAGCGCGGGCTATGAAGACGCCAATTCCAAGGCGCGCTCGGATGTACAGTCGCCATGGAACGGGCCCCGCACGGTGAAAACCGGATGCGGGGTTTTTTGCGTCCAAAGCCGGAGTAACTCGCGCCCGCCAACTTCACCGGGGCGGCCGATGAAACTGTCCAGTTTCGGACACGCCGAGCCCAAGCGAAAGGAAATCCAGCTGAGCGTCACCATGATTCCGATCCGGAACCAGCAGTCGGTTCAACGGTTTATTCGGCCTTGGAATAACAACAACAATCGGAGACGCCTATGAAATCGAACCTGATCAAAATCGCCGCGCTGAGCGCTTTCACTTTTGTTTCGGCCGCCGCTTTCGCGCAAACCCCGCCTCGCAACGACGACCCGAATGGCGCCGGCATGGGTAGGCGGGCCGACCAGTCGCCTTCGGCGAAAACGCCGCAGAGCAAAATACAAAAGCAGACGGACCCGAAGAAGAACGGGACCAGCGAAAGCGAAAGCATGCATGGCCACAACAAGAACGGCCAGATGCAGTAAGCCGGCGCATTGGCGAAGCGCTCCCTTCTCCCCTCGCGGGATCGCGGGAGAAGGGGGCGACGCCACGCAACTGCGGTCAGGCTTTGGCCCGTCTCGGCGCTTCTCAATGGAATTCCGGCGAGCCTTGTTTGCCATCGGCGCTTTCCATCCTTAAGCTTTATGCGTTTGAAATGACGCCCGGCGCTTCGCCCGAGCGAGAGGGGGAAAACCATGTCGAAACTTGCCGCCTGGTCGCCGCACGCGCTCGCCGTGCTGCGGATCGTGACCGCCTTGCTGTTCATGGAGCACGGTCTGATGAAGCTTTTCCATTTTCCGGCGCCCCAGCCCGGCGCGCCGGATCCGCTGCCCTTGCTGCTGCTCGCCGCCGCGATCATCGAAGTCGTCGGCGGCGCCTTGATCGCCATGGGCCTCCTCACCCGCTTCGCCGCTTTCATCTGCTCCGGCGAAATCGCCATCGGCTATTTCCTGGTTCACGCGCCGAAAAGCTTCTGGCCGGCGCTCAACCAGGGCGACGCGGCGATCCTGTTCAGCTTCGTCTTCTTCTACCTGATCTTCGCCGGCCCCGGCGCCTGGAGCCTCGACGCCCATTTACGCAGATCGCCATCCTCGGCGCCTTAGCGACTAAAGCCCCGGCCACGGCTGAACCGCCAATCGGGATGTTTTGCATCAATGTCACCGGAATAAGAAAATACTACGGTCGATCAAGCCTGCCGGAGGTGGAAACATGCTCGACGCTCAAGATTACGCCTTCAAGGAAAGCCTCAAGGACGGGACCGAGGTTACCGTCCGCGCGGCCCATGCGGATGACGGTCCCCGGATCCGGCAAGCATTCATGCATCTGGATCGCGACACGATCCATTCGCGGTTCTTTGGCCTCAAGAAAGCGGTCTCGGATACGGAACTCAGCCGGATTACCGACATGGACTTCGATCATGACGTATCCTTGCTGGTCACGATTCCATCGGGCGATGACGAGATCGTCATTGGCGGCGCCAGCTATTTTGCCGTGGCGGCGGAGCCTCCCGAACGCAGCGCCGAAGTCGCTTTCACCGTCGTGCAGGACTACCAGGGTCTTGGCGTCGCCAGCCTGCTGATGAAGCGCATTGTCAGCATTGCGCGCGAAAGAGGTTTTACCCGGCTTGAGGCGGATGTACTGGCTCACAACCGGGGCATGATGGGCGTTTTCAGGGCCAGTTCGTTGCCGATGACTCAAACGTCCGAAGACAATGTCATCCACCTCAAGATGTCCTTGCGGACGGACGCCGCCTGACTGAATCCGGGGGCGCTTCCCTTCTCCCCTTGCGGGAGAAGGTGGCGCGAAGCGCCGGATGAGGGGGCGATTCAGCGTTTGGGTTGTTCAGACTTGACGCGTCCACTTGCAGCTTCTGTTCCTGCGGCCGCACCCTCAGCCGTCTCGGCGCTAAGCGCCGATCCACCTTCTCCCGCAAGGGGAGAAGGCTTCGCGCGAACAGTGCGTTCCCCACGCGGCAGGGATTCGGGGACCGGATCGAACGGCGCCGTCACGTTTTTGGCGGGCTGGCGCGGCGATTGGGCGCCATTCGTTTCC
>NZ_JBKQOU010000380.1:0-2934 GCF_052145335.1 Rhodoblastus sp. | reverse complement strand
GGCGGCGGCCCCACGTTTCTCCTCGAAACTTTTTCGGCGGTCAAATGGGGTTGTTTATTTCGTAGTTCTTCGAGTTTTGTTTTGAAAAATTTCGATGGTTGACATCGACGAAATTCTAGCCGCCGCAATTCGAACCGCTTGGCTACAAGTCAGTGGTCCGGAGTCTCGGTCGGCTCATCATATCGAAGTCGCCTGGTACGTTCGCGCGGCTCTCGAACGCGAGGGAATTATCATCACTTCACCCCGCCCGGCGTGCGGCCACGGCCAACGTTACGCATTGCAGAACGCCGGGCACCTCGCGCATCCGGAGAAGTGAGCGCAAGGATCGAAAGTGCGCTTGAGCGCCGCAGCTGCCTCGGCACTTTCAATCACGTTCAAATCATTGTCTTGGTGCTTGAGGCCGGACACTGAAAAGTTCGCGCGGCACCCGCGCCGCGATCGGCCGTCGATTTCATGTCCATGATCCCTCCCCGGTTCCACTCGATCCGGAAATTTGGCATTGCCGCAGATGCCTATCAAGCGGGAAGTACCGCGTCGGCGGTTTGTGGCGCCCTCCAGCCGCACTGCTGGCATCAAACCCATTCCCATCACCGCTAGATCAGGTCGCGCCGATGGTCTCGCTGGGCAATGTCGAGCGTCTAGTTTTTTGAGCGCGAGACTACCGCTGTAGCGGGTCAGCATCACATTGGCGGGTTCATAGAGCAGTGTGCGGAGCCGTCCATCGCCGCACTTTGAGATGCTGCCGGTATTATCACTTTCGCCCGGCGAAGGCTTGGTTCGATTAGGACACTGCCGTGAACGAGGCCTTGTCGCCGAGCTTAACCTTGCTAATGTCGTTCTCGCTCAGTTTGGCGCAGAAGGATCTGTTGCGATAAGGAACAGTGGCGGCGCCTCCGAACCCGCCGCGACTGTCTGGCCTATTTCGACGTTGCGCGAGACTACCGTTCCGTCTACGGGCGCAACGATCTCAGTATAGCCAAGGTCGGTCTCGGCAGATTGAAGCGCTGCTTGAAGCTGGGCGACTGTTGCCTCGTCGTGCTTCGTCCGCGCCTGCGCCTGCTCATAGGCATTGCGCGACTTGTCGATCGCTTTCTGGGAAATGGCCCGACGCTTCGCCAGCGCCTCGCGGTGCTCGAAGGCTGCTTTGGCCTCGGTGAGAGCCGCTTTGTCCCGTTCGAAGCGAGTCTCCGCTTTCGCTAGATCGGATTTGTTTTGATCGACCATGATTTGAAAAGGGCGGGGATCTATTTTCGCGCAGAATTGGCCCGCCTTCACTTTCATGTTGGCTCCGCATTCGACCGCCTGGATCACGCCGGATACTCGGGCGCCGAGTGGCGTGGTCGCCGCCGTTCCAACGACGCTCGCGGTCACAGTACCGACCACAGAACCAGGTTCGGGCTTTTGCGTGACGTTGTGCGTCGCAGTGCCCCGATTGAGGGCCCAAATGAGCCAGCCGCCGCCGATAACCAGAACGGCGAAGGCGGCGGCAGCCGCTGTTCGCCAGCTCGTCCGCATAATAGGCGAAGTCGCGCCAGCCTCGGTTTTGTCGCCGAATAAGAGGGAGCGTAACTTCTCCGTCCCGATGGCTCGATCGAGTTCTCTGAAGGCAAAGAATGGCATCAGCACGACGAACATGATGACACCGACCATGAGTATTCCCTGTAATTTTCCGCCGCCAATGCTAGGAATGCTTTGAAAAAACGTCTTACCATGGAATATTCCGATAAACGTTTCTTCGATTATATGGAAGCAAATCAGTAGCGCCGCAAAAACCGCAGATTTGAATAGGATTGGATAAATCAGCTGCCTATCTTTGAACCTTTCTCCGACATGAAAATACTCTCCGAGCAGAATGACTTTTGCTAATGCTAAGGCATTGATAAGAGCAAACCCTTGATCGTAAATTAAGTATTCTTCATTCAAAACAAGCGCTTTATGAAATGAAAACAAACTCAACAACACCCAGAGATAGATAAATATCCCGAATAGTTTTCTTGTTTCATCGATTGCTCCAGTTCTCACGCGACGGAGTCGATCGTTCATCATGTTCTGACCTCCATGCGACATGGCCACGTGACGAAGTGGGCTGCCGGGATTGGGCGCATTTTGAAAGTTCTCGGGTTGCCCCTTTCCGGAGCTGCGCAGCAGGATAATCCTAAATTCTGAAATCGCAGCGAGTTTCGGAGAGCGAGAAGATAAACTCCCGTCATTGAGAACTGAGCCGAACTTCAGCAAAGGGTCTATTGACAAGTAAAACCAACGGACGTGTCAAAGCCTCAACCCTCATAGGAGTTCTTTAGCCGATGAATTTGGGGAGCGACGCACGGTTGCAGTGCATCCTCATTCTCGCCGGGGCGATCATGATGTCTGCGACCAGCCTTGCGTCGGCGCAGTCCACATTATCGCCGCAGAGCACGCAGGAGGTGGTGTTCCAGCAGACCTGTGCTGTCTGCCACAACAATCCGTCGACGCACGCGCCCGCCCGCGATTCGCTGCACGCGATGTCGCCCGACTTCATCGTGGAGGCGTTGACCAACGGCATCATGAAAGCGCAAGGCTCAGACCTCTCGCCCAATCAGCGTGTTTCATTGGCGGAATACCTCACCGGCCAGAAGCTCGGTGCGCAGGCACCGATGGCAGGGCGATGCAACCAGACGCGGGTATTTTCGTTGAACGGCCCATCATTCCACGGCTGGGGCGCCAACGCGGAAAACTGGCGGTACCAGGCCGACCCCGGCGTCAGCGCGACGCAACTGCAGCGGCTGGACGTGAAATGGGCGTTCGGCATCCCCGGCGTTGTGGCGATATTTGGGCAGCCCACGATCGTCGGAGGTCGCGTTTTCATCGGCGCCCAAAACGGCCATGTCTATTCGATCGATGCGAGTTCCGGCTGCTATTTCTGGGACTACGCCGCAAGCGCCGGCGTGCGCAGCG
>NZ_JBKQOU010000379.1:0-23090 GCF_052145335.1 Rhodoblastus sp. | reverse complement strand
CTTGTCCTTGAATTAAAATGGTTTTCCCTCTCTCAAACTAGGTACGCGCGGGAGCCCGAAAGCTTCGCGCCCCGCGGCCGAAAAAAGACAACCTGACGGTTGTGGCGGTGAAAACGGCGTGAAAATGAACGAAAAACAGCGCAAATTGATGCGGTTGCGCGCAAAATTAGCGATAAAATAGCGGTTTTTTCGCTTGTTTTAACCCGTGCTGCGCTCTGAGTTTTTTACAACCTGAGCGTGATATGTGCTGCGTCGTCAGTGCGCGCGGTCGTCTTGCCGTTTTTCGTCGCATTTTTCCGCCAATTCACATGATCGCGAGCAGCGCGCCCCATGTGTCGAACAGTCGGCGCATATCGTTAGCCAGCGGCGCGAAGGCCGCCGCCTCGTCGGAGCCGTCGGCGAGGCGTGAAGCGAAGTCATTGATCTGTGGCGCAGCGAAGCACAGGCGCAAGACTTCGGCGTTGCCCACGGCGACCTTCTGGCCGAGATGCATCCTTTTCTTGCGCAAGGCTCCGTGGATCGGGTCGGCGGGCAGGGGCGCGCCGGACTCAGACTTGCTGAAAATCGGAAGGATGGTTGGCGATCCGCTGGCGCTGTCGCGCGAGAGGCCGGGAGTGCGCGCGAGATTTCTTTCCGCCTCCTCGCCGAACAGGGCGACGGCGCGTTCGAATACTTCCGGCTTTTGCGCGCGGAAGAATTCGTATTCGGCGAGCGCCGCCTCCCAGCGCAGGCCGAGGCCCTGATTTGCGCGCGCGCCAAATGGCCCCGCGATTTTTTCGCGCAAGTACGGGGGCCAGTCGAAATAGGCGGTATGGACGGCGAGACCTTCCGGCCAGCAAATTTGCGGACGTTTCGCCAAGGCCCGCATCATGTCGGGGGGCAGCAGCAGGGCGCCGGAAAAGGCTGGGCCGCCGAGGAATTTCGAGCCCGAAATCATGACCATGAAACCGTTGGCGAGATCGGCGTGAATTGTTTCCGGCGAGCAACGCATTTGGCAGGCGTCCACCACCACCGAGATATTTTCGGGGAATTCGTCCCTCAGTCTTTTCGCTAGGTCGCGCGAAAAGCCGGCGAGGCCGGTTTTGGAGCAATCGAGCACATGCAGCAGCGCCCGCGCGCCTTGTGCGACGACGTTGCGGGCGAAACATTCGCCGATGGCGTCGATGTCTTCCTCCTGGCGGGGCGAGCCGGATTCGTCGCGAATCGACATGGTCGCGAGGAAGACCGACTCCGCCGACCAGCCCTCGACGATCTGGCCTTGCCTGGACAGGCCGAAAGGGGCCGAGTTCAAAAAATGCCTGCCGCCTGCGGCATAAGTTGCGCCGCGTCCGGTCTCGCCGGGGCCGACCAGCAGATTGAGGCATCGCTTTGGTTTGGCGCCATCGAGGGCTTGCGCGCAAAACAGAGCGACGTATTCGGCTTGCGTGCCGGATGCGCAGAACACGAGGTCGGCGCCGATAGGCGCCAGAGCCAAGAGAATCCTCTGCCGCAATCCGGCGAACCAATTTTCGGCGCCGGTCGCGGAAAAGGCCAGCGGCAGCGCGTCACCGGCGGCGGCCCATCCTCGCCTGGAAATCGCCGAGGCGGTGGAGGAGGCAAACCAGATTTCGTCCGTAGCCGGGCGGATTGGCGCACCGTAAGGATTGCGCCCGTCGGCGCTTAGCGCGATGCGCTCGTCGCCGCCGCTTGCCAGCGTCATCGCCAGCAGGGCTTCGCCTGACTGGCCCTTGAACAGTGAAGCCAAATCCCGTGAGAAAGGTTCGCGATGCCTTGAAGGTCGGGGCGGAAAAGCATGGGGCATGGCGCGTCCTGTTCGACCGATCGGGATCATACGGATTTTAAGTCGAATTTGAGCGAGCAAGCTTGCGCGCAACCGACGCAATCGTGGAAATCGAAATATTTAATTTTGTATTAGGAACGAATCGCTTATTCTTGCATTAGCGAGGAGCAGGCCGATGGCGTCACCTTCAAGTCGAAGTGCAATAGCCTCCCTCGCATATTACCCAGTCGTGTCGCTTATACCTCCCCCGTGCTTTCCGCCCTGAAGCGGAATGCGCGCCCATAGATTCATCCTTGAGGAGTCCGCGCGTGGGCAAGCAACTGGAACGTAAAAAGAGCCGAAATTCCCGTCAATACGTTGATCGTCAACACGGAGATGCAGAAATCATCGAGTTCAAAGGATCGAAATTCCAGAACGACCGTGTCCTGCCACCAATAAAAGCGCTCAATCCTAACCAGTCCCAGTATCTCGCCGCCCTGCGTTCCAGCCAGCAAATCGTCGTCCTTGGCCCCGCCGGCACGGGCAAAACGTGGATCGCCGCCACCTACGCCGCCGATCTCTATCGCAACGGCCGGATCGATAAAATCATCCTTACGCGCCCGAATGTTCCCTGTGGCCGTTCGCTCGGCTTTTTCCCCGGCTCGCTGGAGGACAAGTTCGCACCATGGGCGGTGCCGATCGTTGACGCGATCAAGGAACGCATCGGCGCCGGCCCCTATGAGATCGCGCTGAAACGCGGTGATATCGAGATGGTGCCCTTCGAGGTCATGCGCGGGCGTTCATGGAAAAACGCCTTCATCCTGCTAGACGAGGCGCAGAACACCAGCGTCGCCGAGATCAAGACTTTTCTCACCCGCGTCGGCGAGAATTGCATCAGCGTGGTCAACGGCGACATCAACCAGTCCGACATTCAGCAGGCCTCTGGCCTCGGCCGGATGATCGAATTGATCCGCTCGCACGGACTGCCGGTTCCGGTGATCGAGTTTAGCATCGAGGATATCGTGCGCTCCGGCATCTGCGCCATGTGGGTGCGGGCGTTCGAAGGCGACAGCGCGCATTGTTGATCCATAAAAGGCGCGCGCCGTCGCGCGCGCCTTTTATCGGCGCGGTCTCGCGATAACTCAAGATAGCCAGGTCACCTTGCCGGTCTTGATGTCGTTCATGGCGGCGGCGATCTTGAGCTCTCCCGTTTCGACCAGTTCCTTGATGATGGGACTGCGCCTGGTCAGGCTGGCGGCCGTGAGCCGGGCATTGGCTTCGGCCACTTTCTGCACCAGCGGATAGTTGTGCGAGTCGCGAGGGCCATCCTCCGGCGTGATCGTCGCCAGCGCCGGCTGGAAATTCTCCAGAAGCGCGGTGATGTTGCCGAGTTGCACGCCGTCGATCGCGCTTTTGATCGCGCCGCAGGAACTATGGCCGAGAACGACGATCGCCTTGGAGCCCGCCACCTTGGTCGCATATTCCAGGCTGCCGATAATATCGATATCAACGATATTGCCGGCGACCCGCGCGCAGAAAATGTCGCCGATGCCCTGGTCGAAAACCAGTTCCGGCGGCACGCGCGAATCGATGCAGCCGACAATGGCCGCGAAAGGAGCCTGGCCGGAGGCAGTTTCCTTGAGCTGGGCGGCAAGATTGCAATGGATCGAATTGCCGGCCAGCAGTCTGTCATTGCCCTGCCTTAGCCGTTCCAGGGCTTCCGCCGGCGTGGTCTTTTTTTGGCGATCCGGTGTGAAAACGGCGCATTCCATCTGCGCATGAACGGCAGTCGCGGCGAAGGTTCCGGCCGCAGCCAGGCATCCGCAGAACAATCGGCGTGAAATCATCTCGGCCTCCAGTTCGCATGTTTCGCGCCTCGTCTGTCGCGCGCACGGCAAATTTGCTCGGATCGGCGCCGGAAGGCAATCCCGAAGGCGACTTTGTTTTTCGGGAAAAGACGGGCAATATCCCGCCGCCGCAAGAACAGCTCCACAGGGGTGGGGCAGCGCCGAAAGCCGGGCCTGCGCGAACCGGAAGACCATCGGGCGTGGCGCGCCGGTGTTGAAAGGAAATGCTCTCGATGAGCCGTCTCGTCTATGTGTTGAACGGTCCCAATCTCAACCTGCTTGGCCAGCGCGAGCCGCACATCTATGGCGCCGAGACGCTTGCCGACATCGAGCGCGCCTGCACGGCGCTTGCCGCTGAACTCAAGCTCGAACTGCGCTTCTGCCAGAGCAACCGCGAATATGAAATGATCGACTGGATTCACGAGGCGCGCGGCATAGCCGGCGGGCTGGCTATCAACCCGGCCGCTTTGACCCACACCTCCGTGGCGCTGCTCGACGCCTTGAATGCTTTCGAGCCGCCGGTGATCGAGGTCCACATTTCCAACATCCACAAACGCGAGGAATTCCGGCATCATTCCTTCGTGTCGAAACGCGCCGACGGCGTCATCATTGGCTGCGGCGCTCAGGGCTACGAGTTGGCGCTTCGCCGCCTGGCGAAGCTGATCGACAACAAAGGTTGAGTCCCTTGCTGGGCGCGGCGCCGCGGCCGAAACTGCTAAAATACCTGTTCGGTCTTCACATCCTGAACGGCTTCGCAGTCGCGGTCGGGGTCTTCGCCGTGGCGCTGGCGGTCGGCCGAGCCGCTGGTTTCCAAGAGGGCATGGCGGCGGCCCTGGGCGCGCTCTGCGTCAGCATTGGCGACACGCCGTCGCCCTTCGCCGCCAAGGTGCGGATATTGCCGCTCGCTTGGATCTGCACGGTGCTCGCCTCGCTGGCGACGGCAATGGCGATCGGCCATCCGCTGCTGGAGGGGACAGTGATCGTGACGGTCGGCATCGGCGCCGGCCTGTTGCTGGCGTGGGGTCGCTGGGCGATCCCGCTGAGCGTGCTGGTGATGCTGGCGATGGTCTTCACCCTCGGCGCTCCGCCGGCCGATCTCGAAGGGCGCCTGCATGAAGTGGTCCTGTTCGCGCTCGGCGGCGCGCTTTACATCCCAGTCGGACTGGCGCTGACAGCGCTGCTCGACGCCTCGGGGCGACGCCTGACGCTGGCAGAGGTGCTGCGCGAATTCGCCGCCTATCTACGCAGCGTCGCCGGCTTCTATCGTGAAAATCCCGACCAGACCGCGCTCTACCTGCAAGTGCTGGAGCAGCAGGCGGCTTTCGCCGACCATTTGCAGGCGGCTCGCGCGCTGATCGCCGGCGCCGGCGACCGGCCTTCCGCCTTGCGCCTAACCGCCGGTCTGGTCGTCCTGCTCGAAGCCTTCGACGGCGTGGTCGCGGCCCATGCCGATCAGGCACCCTTGCGTCTCGCCGCCGCCAAAAACAGCCGTCTCGCCGCCCTGGTCGCCGAACTGCTGATGCAACTTGCGGCTGAGCTTGAAAGCATGGCGCTCGACCTGACCATGGGCCGGAAAAAACTCTGCTTTCCCGACCACCAGGGGACGCTCGATCTTTTCGCCGAGGAAATCGCGGGGATCGCCGCTGATCCCGCCGCCGATCCGCAATTGCTGCGCGCCGCGCGGCTGACGCGCGCACGCTTTTCCTGGGTGGTCTCGCATCTCGCCCGTTTGCCGTTGGTTCTAACTCGCCGGGACAAGGCGCGACAGGCTCTGGCGGGCGTGGACCTGCGCAAATTCGTGCCGCCCATGCGGGTGTCGCTCGACGTCCTGCGCCGCGAAATCCGCTGGTCGTCGCCGATCTTCCGCCATGCCGTCCGGCTCGGCCTCGCTCTGGGCAGTGGCTATTTGCTGATACTCTTCGTGCCGGCCCTCCGCCACGGCAACTGGATATTGCTCACCATCGCCGTGATCATGCGCGCCAGCTACAGTGTTACCCGTCAGCGGCGCAACGACCGCCTTGTGGGGTCGATTCTCGGCTGCGGCATAGCCGGCGTCCTGCTCTGGACCGGCTCGCCGTATCTGCTTTACGCCGTCCAGCTCGCCGCCATCGGCATCGCCCACGCCTATGTGCGCGTCGATTACCGCATCACCTCGACGGCGGCGACGGTAATGGCGTTGCTGGCCTTGCACCTCATCGATCCGGTCTATTCCGCGCCGGTCCTGGCGCGGCTGGTCGATACCTTGATTGGTGTCGCCATTGCCTTCCTGTTCAACCTGATCCTGCCGCAATGGGAGCGGCATGGCGCGCCGGCGGTCGCGCGCAGTTTCGTCGCCAATCTCGCGCTTTACGCCGACCGGGCGCTGCGTTTCGAGGTTCCGGAACTGGAATATCGGCTGGCGCGCAAGAACCTGATCGAGGCCATGGCGGCCTTGAGCGAATCGGCGACGCGGATGCGCGGCGAACCGACGAAGGCGCGGGCGCTCTGGGCGGATTACGGCAAGCTCATCGCCAGCGCCTATACGACGGCGGCGCAGATCGTCACCGTGCGCCTGCTCATTCGCAGCCGGCGCGATGAACTCGATGCGGCCGCTTGCGAAAAACTGCTCGACGAGACGCGGCGCGCGGTCCTCGCCGAATTGGATCTCGCCGCGCCGAACCCAGACATTTCCTGGGCCTCCGGAGAGAAAATGGGGGTGACCGCATTCTCGGCCCTTCGCCAGCGCTGCGCCGAGGTTTTGCGCGAGGCGGTGCGTCTGAGGCAAATCGCAACCGAAAATCTGGCGCGAGCGTGACGCGCGCGGAGGCGCTCGCTATAATCCGGCGGAAGAAAGCTTAAGGCCTTGTCCGACGAGAAGAATCTCCGCATCGTCATCGTCGACCCAAATCCATTGCGCACCGCGATTCTCCGCGACGGCTTGCGCGAGGGCGGGTACGAGCAAGTGATCGTCGTCGACAGCTTTCTCGATCTCGAAGGACGCCTGCAGGCCATTGACGCCGACATCGTTCTGATCGATCTCGAAAACCCCAATCGCGACGTGCTGGAGCAGATGATCCGCGTCAGCGGCGCCAACGCGCGGCCCGTCGCCATGTTCGCCGACAGTTCCGACGCGGCGATGATCAACGCCGCCATCGACGCCGGCGTTTCGGCTTACGTAGTCGACGGGCTGAAAAAAGAGCGGGTAAAAAATATCGTGGATCTGACGGTCTCGCGCTTCAACGCCTTTTCGCGGTTACGCGAGGAACTGGCCGTCGCGCAGAGCCAGCTCGCCGACCGGAAGGTCATCGACCAGGCCAAGGCGCTGGTGATGAAGGCGAAGAATATTTCCGAGGATCATGCCTATGCGATGATGCGCAAGGTGGCGATGAACGAGGGCAAGAAAATCGCCGAAATCGCCCGCTCCATCCTCACCGCCGCGGAGCTTTTGAAATGACCCGGGTTTTGCGCATTTCCTACATGCCGCTCACCGACGCCGGGCTGCTGTTCGTCGCCGCCACCAAAAAATTCGACCGCGAGGAGGGTCTGGTTTTCGAGTTGCGGCCGGAAGCCTCCTGGGCCAATCTACGCGACAAGCTGGCGCTCGGCATTTGCGACGCCGCCCATATGCTGGCGCCTGCCGTGGTCGCCTCCGCGCTTGGGCTCGATGGCTTCCCGACGCCAATGATCGGCGCCGTGGCCCTGGGGCTCGACGGCAACGCCATTTCCGTTTCGCCCGCTCTGGCGGCGGTTTTTCGCGAAAAAATTTCCCGAGAAAACGTTTCGGGAGACTTGAGCGATCCGCTTTTCACGGCGCGAGCGCTGTCGGAAATCGTCGCCGAGCGCAAAATCCAGAACCTGCCGCCCTTGCGTTTCGCCCATGTCTTTCCCTTTTCGAGTCATCATTATCAATTGCTTCTCTGGCTCGCCGCTGGAAAGATCGATCCCGGCGCCGTGCGGTTGATGGTGACGCCGCCGCCCTTGATGGAGCAGAGCATAGCGGGCGGTTACATCGACGGTTTCTGCGTCGGCGAGCCTTGGAACACACTGGCGCAACAGGCGGGCGAGGCGGAAATTCTGCATCCCAGCCGCGCGTTGGCGCGCGATTGTCCGGAAAAGGTGCTGGCTTTTCCGCGAGAAGCGGCGCGGATCGAGCCGGAACTGGCGCGCGCCGCCGCCCGCGCCGTGCGCCGCGCCGCAGTCTGGGGCGAGGCGCCCGAAAACCGCGCCGAATTCTGCGCCATTATTGCGCAAAATATCGGTTCCGGACTGACGGCGGAGATGGTGGCGCGTTCGCTTGGCGAGGACGGCAGATCCGCGCCCTGGCTTAGGCTCGATTCCGAGGCCACGGCGCTTTCGGGAGACCAGGCGCTGTTTCTCTATATGCTGATGGTCGCGGCGGGACATGCGGTCGCGTCGGAGCAGCAAGCCGAATGCGCCCGGCTGGCGTTCTGGCCGCTCGACGGAGCCCCGCCTACGCCCTCGTTGCCGCTTTTCGGCGACGCGACCTTCGATCCCGAACATTGGCGCGAGATGCTCGACGTTTTGACCGTCCCAAGGGATGATTAAAAAACAGGCTGAATGTTTTTTAAGCGTTATCTCCGATTTTTGGGCGCCCGGCGCCAAAACCTGCGTCAAAACGCTTACCGCCCGGAAGGCTGGAAAATATATAAAATATTTAAAAAACAACATGATATTGCGTCGCAATAAAATTGGCGCGGCTTTTGCTCCATTGGCCACAGGTCAATGACGACCCCGACCATCGGTTCGCGAAAACCAACGACGGTTTTTGCTTGAGGCCATCCGGCGCCCATCTGAGGTGGGCACGGAGATTCGGGCGTCGTTACCCCAATTCTGCCTCAAGATCGACCTTTGCGCCGGGCCGTCCCCATTCAAGGTGGCGCCATGGAACAGGAAGTATTCTCAGCGCGAGAGCGGGAGCATATTCACGAGAACAGGCGTCAAGACGCCGAACGGCTGGTAGTGATCGGTAACGGTATGGCAGCCGGGCGCGCCATGGAAGAATTCTTCGCCAAGAACCATCCGCCGATGAGCGTGACCGTGTTCGGCGCCGAGCCGCGCGTAAACTACAACCGCATCATGCTTTCGCCCGTCCTGTCGGGGGAAAAGGCTTTCGAAGACATCATCATTCACGACGAGGCCTGGTACGCCAAACATGGCGTGACCCTGCGGCGCGGCGAGGCGATCGTGGCCATCGACCGCGAGGCGCGGGCGGTCGAGACCGCCGCCGGAGAAAAGCTCCCCTACGACAAGTTGGTGATCGCCACGGGATCGCAGCCTTTCGTCATTCCGGTTCCCGGCGCCAATCTGAAAGGTGTTGTCACTTTTCGCGATCTCGACGATGTCGCCTTGATGCATGAAGCCGCGGAAAAGGGCGGCCACGCCGTGGTCATCGGCGGCGGCCTGCTCGGGCTTGAAGCGGCGGCCGGTCTCTCGCTCAAGGGCATGAAAGTTTCGGTCGTCCATCTGATGGCGACGCTGATGGAGCGCCAGCTCGATCCCAACGCCGGCTATCTCTTGCAAAAAGCCATTACCGAGCGCGGTATCGAAGTGCTTGTCGCCGCCAATACCGAGGCGATCCTGGGCGAGAACTGCGTCACCGGCGTCAAGCTGAAGGACGGGCGCGTGTTGCCCGCCGATCTCGTGGTCATGGCGGTTGGAATCCGTCCCAATGCGGCTTTGGCCAAGGCCGCCGGCCTCGAATGCAATCGCGGCGTGCTGGTCGACGATTTTCTGCGCACCAGCGACGAGCACATTTTCGCACTGGGCGAATGCGTCGAACATCGCGGCCAATGCTATGGCCTGGTGGCGCCGCTCTATGACATGGCGAAAATACTGGCGAGCGAACTGGCCGGCGAAGCGACCGGCGGCTTCATTCCCTCGGTGTCGTCGACCAAGTTGAAGGTCACCGGCATCGACCTGTTTTCCGCCGGCGATTTTTCCGACGACGACGAAAACAACGAGGTCGTGCTGCGCGATCCCTCGCGCGGAATCTACAAGCGCGTCATCCTGCGCGACAATAAAATCGTCGGTACTGTGCTCTACGGCGACACCGCCGACGGCGCTTGGTATTTCGACCTGCTGAAAAAGAGCGAAGACGTCGGCGCGATGCGCGACACTTTGATCTTCGGGCAGGCCTATCAGGGAGGGTCCCCCCTGGACCCTACGGCGGCCGTTGCAGCCTTGCCGGATGACGCGGAAATATGCGGCTGCAACGGCGTTTGCAAGGGCGCCATCGTCACGGCGATTCAATCCAGTGGACTGACCACGCTCGAAGACGTGCGCACGAAAACCAAGGCTTCGGCCTCCTGCGGACAATGCGCGGGCAAGGTCGAACTGCTGCTGGCGGCGACGCTCGGCGAGAGCTATCAGGCTTCCGGCCGCCGGCCGATGTGCAAATGCACCGATCTGACCCATGAGGAAGTACGCGGTTTCATCAAGTCGAAACAGCTCAAGTCGCAACCGGCGGTGACGCAGGAGCTCGGCTGGAAGACTTCCGGCGGCTGTCCCACCTGCCGTCCTGCGCTGAATTATTATCTGCTTTGTGACTGGCCTTACGACTACAAGGACGACTACCAATCGCGCTTCGTCAATGAGCGCGTCCACGCCAATATCCAGAAGGACGGCACGTTCTCGGTGGTGCCGCGCATGTGGGGCGGCGTGACCACGCCGGACGAATTGCGCGCCATCGCCGATGTCGTCGATCGTTTCAAGATCCCGACCGTAAAAGTCACCGGCGGCCAGCGCATCGATCTGCTCGGCGTCAAAAAGCAGGACCTGCCCGCCGTCTGGGCGCAGCTCAATGCGGCGGGAATGGTTTCCGGCTTCGCCTACGCCAAGGGCCTGCGCACGGTGAAGACCTGCGTCGGGACCGACTGGTGCCGTTTCGGCACGCAGGATTCGACCGGCCTCGGAATCAAGATGGAGAAGTTGTTGTGCGGATCGTGGACGCCGGCGAAAGTCAAGCTCGCCGTCTCCGGCTGCCCGCGCAATTGCGCCGAGGCGACGGTCAAGGACATCGGCGTGATCTGCACCGATTCCGGATACGACCTTCACGTCGCCGGCGCGGCGGGCCTGCATGTGCGCGCCACCGATTTGTTGGGCCATGTCGACAGTGAAGAGGCGGCGCTCGAACACGTCGCCGCGATCATGCAGATGTATCGCGAGGAAGCCGCTTATCTCGACCGCCTTTGGAAATGGGTGGAGAAGTCCGGTCTGGAGCGCCTGCGCGCCGCGATCATGGACGATCACGACAATCGCAAGGCCCTTTACGAGCGCTTCCTGATTTCGCAGCGCGTCGCGCGCCGCGATCCCTGGGCCGAACGCGCCGCCGGCAAGGACATGCATGAATTCATGCCGCTCGCCGTGCTGTCGCCGGCGCTTCCTCTCGCCGCCGAGTGAAAGGTTTTTCGATGGAAGAGAACAAGACCTATTGGTTCGATGTCGGGCCGGTCAGCGCGATACCCCTGCGCGGCGCCCGCACGGTGAAAACGCCGCGTCGCGAGATCGCGGTGTTCCGCACCGCCAGCAACGATGTTTTCGCTTTGGAGAACAGATGTCCGCACAAGGGCGGACCGCTGAGCGAGGGCATCGTCCACGGCCACAAGGTCGCCTGTCCGCTGCATAATCTGATCATCGACCTGGAAACCGGCATGGCGGCCGGCGACGCGGGCTGCGCGCGCAAATTTCCGGTCAAGATCGAGCGCGGACACGTCTATCTCGACATGGGCGTGGCGGCGTCGGCGTGAGGATGACGATGCGGGGCGAAACCGATGAGTGAAACGGTCAATACCACCTGTCCCTATTGCGGCGTTGGTTGCGGCGTCAGCGCCGAAATCGACGGCGACGACGTAAGCGTATCCGGGGACAAAAGCCATCCCGCCAATTTCGGCCGCCTCTGCGTCAAGGGCTCGGCGCTGGCGCAAGTGCTCGCCCATGAGGAGCGGCTGCTCTGTCCGCAAATCGACGGCGCGTGCGCCAGTTGGGACGAGGCGCTCGATCTGGTGGCGAAAAATCTTGGCGAAGCAATCGCCGAACACGGCCCGGATTCCATCGCGCTCTATGTCTCCGGCCAATTGCTCACCGAGGATTATTACGTCGCCAACAAGCTGATGAAAGGCTTTGTCGGCTCGGCCAATATCGACACCAATTCGCGGCTGTGCATGTCCTCATCGGTCGCCGGATACAAGCGCGCCTTCGGCTCGGATACAGTGCCTGGCGTCTATGAGGATCTGGAGGAAGCCGATCTCGTCGTGCTGGTCGGCTCAAATCTCGCGTGGTGCCACCCGATCCTTTATCAGCGCTTGGCGGCGGCGCGCCAAAAACGCGGGGGCCTGCCGAAAGTCGTCAATATCGACCCGCGCCGCACGGCGACCAGCGAGATCGCCGACCTGCATCTGTCGCTGGCGCCGGGCTCGGATATCGCGCTGTTCAATGGGCTGTTGCACGAATTGCAAAAGGCTGGACGACGCGACAGGAAATTCGTCGCCAATCACACGCAAGGCGTGGACGAGGCGCTCGCCGTCGCCAAAAAATGGAGCGAAGAAAAAGTGGCCGCGCAAACCGGCCTGCCGCTTAAGGACTTGCGAAAATTTTACGATCTGGTGGTCGGCAACGACAAGACCGTCACCCTCTATTCGCAGGGCGTCAACCAGTCCTCTGCCGGGACCGACAAGGTCAACGCTATCGTCAACACCCATCTGCTGACCGGGCGTATCGGCAAGCCCGGCTGCGGTCCTTTTTCCGTCACCGGCCAGCCCAACGCCATGGGCGGACGCGAAGTCGGCGGCCTCGCCAACATGCTCGCAGCGCATATGGAATTGGGCAATGAAGCGCATCGCGCCGTGGTGAAAAAATTCTGGAACGCGCCACGTCTTGCGAGCCAGCCCGGCCTCAAGGCGGTCGAACTTTTTCAGGCGATCCACGACGGGCGCATCAAGGCGGTGTGGATCATCGGCACCAATCCGGTCGACAGTTTGCCGGACGCCGATTTCGTCCGCGCGGCCTTGCAAAAATGCCCCTTCGTCGTGGTCTCCGACGTCGTGGAAAAAACCGACACGACGGCTTTCGCAGATGTGCTGTTGCCAGCGCAGGCCTGGGGCGAAAAGGATGGCACGGTTACCAATTCCGAACGCCGCATTTCGCGCCAGCGCGGCTTTCGCTGCGGCCCGGGTGAGGCCCGCGCCGATTGGCAGGCGATCTGCGACGTCGCCAAGCGCATGGGCTTTGGGGAAGCCTTTTCCTTCGACGGACCGGCTGCGATTTTCCGCGAACACGCAGGCCTTTCGGGCTCTGAGAATGAGGGAACGCGCGATTTCGATATTTCGGCTTTCGCTGGCGTCAGTGACGTGGATTATGACGCGCTGGCGCCATTCCAGTGGCCCTGTCCCGCCGGCGCGGCGACGGAAGTAAAGTCGAAGCGCTTTTTCGCGGACGGCAAATTCTTCACCCAAAGCGGCCGCGCAAATTTCATCGCCGCCAGCTTTCATGGCGTCGCCGCGAAGACAGATGCGAGCAAGCCTTACCTGCTCAATACCGGGCGCGTGCGCGATCAATGGCACACGATGACGCGCACCGGTCGGGCGCAAAATCTGTCGCAGCATATTGCCGAACCATACGCTGAATTGCACCCGCTCGACGCGGCAAAGCTCGGCGTCGATGCGGCGGGATTGGTGCGTTTGAGCAATAAGCGCGGGTCTGTGATTCTTCGCGCGCAAATTACGGAAAGACAGAGGCGCGGCTGCGTTTTCGCACCGATCCACTGGACCGATCAGTTCGCCGCGCAGGCGCGGGTTGGCGCGCTCATCGCGCCGGTGGTCGACCCCATCTCGGGCCAGCCGGAAAGCAAGGCGACGCCGGTCGCGATTAAGCCTCTCTATCCCGCCTTTTACGCCTTTGCGCTGACGCGAAAAAAGCCGGAAAGCCTCGACTGCGATTATTGGGCTCTGGCGCGGATCGAAGGCGGCTGGCGGATCGAGCTGGCGCGCATGAAGGCCTTGGCCGATTGGGACTTGTTCGCGCGGAAAATCTTCGGTCTCGACGCTGCGGAGGATTGCGACATGATCGCGATGCGCGACGACAAAACCGGGGCCTATCGCTGCGTTGCAGTTCGCGGAGGCGAAATTGTCGGCGCGATTTTCATCGACCGCGCGCCGGTCGCCGCCTCCCGCGCCTGGCTGTGCGAGCAATTTACGCACAGCGAAGCGATTCCTCTGGCTTTGCTCGCCGGGCGTCCGCCGCGCACTTGTCGCGATCCCGGCCGAAAGATCTGCGTCTGCCTGAACGTCGGCGCCAACATCATTCTCGACGCCATCGCCGAGAAGAACCTCAGCAGCGCCGACGCGGTCGGCGCCGCGACGGGGGCTGGAACCGGCTGCGGCTCCTGCAGGCCTGAAATCGAACGCCTGCTGAACGATCCCGCGCTCGCCGCGAGCCAAAATTCGAGCTTTGTAAAAAGGGTGAACGAATGAAACTTTCCGACCTCAAGCAATCCGGCCATTGGCCGACCCTGCTCTCGGCCTTTCTCTATTTCGACATCAGCTTCATGGCCTGGGTCTCGCTCGGTCCGTTGATGGTCTATATCGCCAAAGAGATGAATATTCCGATCGAGCAGAAGCTTACTCTCGTCGCCATTCCCGTTCTTTCAGGCGCCATTCTGCGCATTCCAATGGGCATTCTCGCCGACACGATCGGGTCCAAACTAACGGGAACTTTGGCGCAGATCGTGATGACGCTCAGTTGCGCCTATGTGTTCTGGTTCGGCCTGAGCGGACCCGGCGCAGTGGCGGTTTTCGGCGCCGTTCTCGGCCTTGGCGGCGCCTCCTTCGCCGTTGCCTTGCCGCAGGCCAGCCGCTGGTATCCGCCTCATCTCCAGGGCGTCGTCATGGGCATAGCGGGCGCAGGCAACATGGGCGTGGTGCTCGACACGCTTTTCGCTCCCGCCATCGCCGAACATTTCGGCTGGCAGGGTGTTTACGCCGCGCTGCTGGTCCCGATGGTCCTTATCCTGGCTTTCTATATTTTCGCGGCGAAGGACGCGCCCGGATCGGTCAAGCGGATTGGACTCAAGGATTACGGCAAGCTCCTGCTCGACTCCGACAGCCGCTGGTTCATGTTCTTCTACTTCATCACCTTTGGCGGCTTCGTCGGCCTCGCCTCAGCCTTGCCGCTCTATTTTACCTCGCATTTCCACGTCACGCCGGTGGCGTCGGGATTGATGGTGTCGCTGATCGTGTTTTTCGGCTCGACGTTTCGCCCGGTGGGCGGCGCCATCGCCGACCGGGTTGGGGGCATCAAGTCGCTGACCGTCATGTTCCTGGTGGTCGCGGCCTGCTATCTCGCAATTTCGCAACTGCCTGAAGGCGTTGGGAGGGCAGGGGGCGCGGGCTGGATGTTGACCGAACTGCCGGCCGAAGGCTGGCTCGCGGTGGCTCTTTTCTCGCTCGGCACGCTCTGCCTCGGCATGGGCAATGGCGCGGTGTTCCAATTGCTGCCGCAGCGCTTTCGCGGCGAAGTCGGCGTCATGACGGGTCTCGTCGGCTTCGCCGGCGGCCTCGGCGGGTTCTTCCTCGCCAAGGCTCTGGCGACGTCCAAGGGCATGACCGGTGGTTTTGCAGCGGGCTTTCTGTTCTTCAGCGTGCTGGCTCTGCTCGGCGTCGCCGGATTGACCTTCGTTAAACATCGCTGGCGCACTACCTGGGGCGCGGTTTCGGGCGCGCGTATTTGATATGTTGAGGCGCGCTTTGCGCGTCTCGACAAAAAGACGTTAAATTCGAGAAAGTCATTGCAAGAGCGAAGCGACGCGGCGATCCAGTGGCTTCATCCTGCAGTTACCGGATTGCTTCGCTCGGCTCACAATGAGGGCGTTCATTTTTTCGGAACCCGCATTCCATGTCCCGTCTCGACCGTCACGACCATGATCTGCGCTTCGAGATCGGCTTCGCGACGGAATGCGGACGGCGGCCGGACAATCAGGATTACGCCGCCGCACGCATCGGCCGGCCGCGCCTCGATGCGCGCCGCGACGCCGTCGCCGCCGTGGCCGATGGAGTTGGCGGCGGCAAAGGCGGCCGCGAGGCCGCCGAACTGGCCGTCCGCTGCTTTTTCGACGGTTTTTTCGGCCTGCCCGGTTCGCTTGGCGTCCAGCAGGCGGCCGCCCGTTCGCTCGACGCCGTCAACGCCTGGATCGTCGCGCAAAGCCGTGTCGATCCCCAGCTTGCCGGCATGGCGACGACTTTCACCGCCTTGATCCTGTCCGGTCGCGCCGGCCATTGCGTGCATATTGGCGACTCGAGGCTTTATCGTTTCCGCGAGGGCGCGCTGGAGCAGTTAACAGAAGACCATGTGATAGGGCGCGGCGATTTCAAGAATATACTGCGCCGCGCCGTCGGCTTGGAACACGCCTTGCGCATCGATCACGCGGAATTTTCGTTGCGTCCGCACGAAACTTTTTTGCTCTGCACCGACGGCGTGCACGGCGCACTCAGCGACGCCCGGTTGCGGGAAATTCTCGGGTTCCGCGAATCGCCCGACGCGCTGGCGCAAAAAATCGTCGAGGCGGCGATCACGGCGGGAAGCGCCGACAATTCGACGGCGATGATCGTCGAAATTCTCGACACGCCGCCGATGGTCGAACGGGAAATCCGCGATCATTTCGGCGAATTGCCGATTGTCGCCGCGCCCGAGATCGGAAATTTGATCGACGATTACCGCATTGATTCCCTGCTCGCCGAAGGGCGCTACAGCCGGCTGATGCGGGCGCACGATCTGCGCGGCGGAGGCGAGGTCGTGATCAAATTTCCACAGCCGCGCGTGGCGGCGGACAAGGTATTCCGTCGCGCCTTCATCAACGAGGCCTTTGTCGCCAGCCGCGTGCGCAGCCCGTGGATCGGCGAGGTGATCGAACAACAGCCGGAACGCCAGACGCGCCTCTATTCGGTCATGCCTTTTTATGACGGAGAGACACTGGAGCAGCGGCTGCAAAAGGCGCCCTGCGTAAGCTTGCAGGAGGGTGCGCAACTCGCCACGCGGCTTGCCCGCGCCATCGCCGTGCTCCATCGCGCCGGAATCATCCACCGTGACATCAAACCGGACAATGTGCTGCTACTCAAGGGCGGTGGCTTGCGGCTGATCGACCTTGGCGTGGCGCGTTTGCCGCAGATCGAGGACTTTCCCCCGGAGGACATTCCCGGCACCCCGTCCTATATGGCGCCCGAGCTTTTCTCCGGCGCCGGCGGCGATGAAATGTCCGATCTTTTTGCGCTCGGCGTGACCGTTTTTCGCCTTTTTACCCGCGCCTGGCCCTATGGCGAGATCGAGCCGTTCTCGAAGCCGCGTTTCGGCGCTCCGGCCTCGTTGACGGCTCTGCGGCCCGATCTGCCGGCCTGGCTGGAAGCGGCGGTCGCCAAGGCGATCGATGTCGATCCGGCCAAACGCTATGGCGACGTGCTGGAGCTCGCCTTCGAGATCGAACTTGGCGCCCGGTCCGGCTCCCCCGCGGCGCCTCGGAAAATCGCATTTTATCAGAAAAATCCACTATTGTTCTGGCAGGGATTTTCTGCGCTGCTGGCGTTCCTGCTGGCGTGGGCGCTGCTGCGGCGCTGACAGCCTCCGTCATTGCCGAATGGCGCGATCCAGATTGAGCGCCTTGGCGAACAAGCTTTCCGAGGCAGCGTCGATCCGCGCCGAAGCCAGATCGATGCCATCCAGCTTCGCGCCGGCGAGATTTGCGCCGTGAAAATCGGCGCCTGCCGCGTCGGCGTGCGAAAGATCGGCGCCGGAAAAGTCAGCGTCGTTCAATTGCGCGAATTCGATGTCGACGCGCGAAAAATCGGAATGCGAAAAATTGGCGCCGCGCAGGTCGGTCGAACGCATGATCGCGTGCATCAGGCCCATGGACTGGTTTTTCATATCGGCCGATCCGTCCGCGCCGGACAGATTGGCGCCGACCAGACTCGCGCCGGAAAGATCGCCGGCAATGCGCGCGCCGGAGAGATTGCTGCGATCCATTTTCGCGCGCAACAATTGGGCGCCGAAAAGATGCGCGCCGCTGAGATTGGCTTCGGTGAAATCGGCCCCCAGCGCCCAGGCCTGGTCGAGCAGCGCGCCTTGCAGGTTGGCCCCCGCCAGATTGGCGTGATTGAGGCGGGCGCTGCGAAGATTGGCGCCGGATAGATCGAGTTTCGAGAGGTCGAGCCCGTTCAAGCTCTTGCTGGACAGGTCGAGCGCCTGTCCAGGCTGGCGCTTGCTGATCATGGCCTCGACGTCGGCGCGCGAAATTTCGGCCGAGGTGAATGCCGGCGAGGTCAAATCAAGCCCTCGAATCATGTCCTGCGCGGAACTCGGCCAGACCGGGCTGAGAACCATTAAAGCCACGAAAAGTCGAGCCACAAGCGTCATGTCCGGCTCCGCTTCGAGGATGGGTTTGGAACGTTTTTCGATCCGACTGAATTAATTGAGTTCCCTTGCGCGAACTTTCGCTCGTCCGCTAACGCCTTTATACACGTTATTGTTGCGCCGGTCTCGCAATTGGAGCGATCTCATGCCGCGCCTCTCCGCCAAGGATTTTCACCCGGAAGTCCTGCGACTGTTCGACCAATATGTGCACGGACTGATCCCCAGGCGGGGCTTCCTGCAAGCGGCATCCGCCTATGCCGTCGCCGGCGTCAGCGCGGCGGAGCTTCTGGAGATGCTGTCGCCGCGTTTCGCCGAGGCGCAGAGGGTCAGCCCCAGCGATACGCGTCTGGTCGCGCAAAAAGTCGAAATCCAATCGCCGCGAGGCTCAGGCGTTTTGCGCGGTGTCCTTGCGCAACCGGCGCCCGGCGGCTGGCAGGGCAAGGAAACACGAGCAAAAGTGCTGGTGATCCACGAAAATCGTGGACTGAACCCGCATATCGAGGATATCGCGCGCCGCCTCGCACTCGACGGATTCATCGCTCTTGCGCCTGACGCGCTGACGCCGCTCGGGGGCTATCCCGGCGACGAGGATCGCGCGCGCGAATTGTTCGGGCAACTCGACCAGAATAAATGCCTGGAAGATTTCATCGCAGCGGCGCGCCATCTGCAAAGCTTGCCTGACGGCAATGGCAAGCTTGGCGCTGTCGGTTTTTGCTATGGCGGCGGCATTGTAAACACTCTGGCCGAACGCCTGCCCGATCTTGACGCCGGCGTCGCGTTTTATGGCGTCGCGCCGGACCTTGCCAAGGTCGCCGACATCAAGGCGCAATTGCAATTGCATTTCGCCGGCGACGACGCGCGGGTCAACGCCACCTGGCCGCCCTATGAAGCGGCGCTCAAGGCGGCAGGCGTTCGCTATGAGGCCTTCGTCTATCCAGGCGTGCAGCACGGCTTCAACAATGACACGACGCCGCGCTTCGACGAGGCCGCCGCCAAACTGGCCTGGGAGCGGACCATTGGCTTTTTCAACCGCACTTTGCGCGGTTGAGGCGCCTTGCGTCAGAAGACCGCGCCCAGACAAAGAAGCAGCGCGAACAGGGCCTGACATTGTGCGGTCTGCGCGAGAATCAGATTGAAACCCGGCCCCGGCGGCTCATGGAAGAAGCCCCGGATCAGCCATAAAGACAAGGGCGCCGCCGCCAGCGCCACGAGCGTATATTGCGAAGGAAGCAGCGCGTCGAGGGGGAGCAGCAACGAGAAGGGCGCGAGCATCAGTGCGGCATAAAGCGCCGCGCTTCCCTGCGGTCCCAGCAGGATGGCGAGGGTGCGCCGTCCGTTGCGGGCGTCTTCGACTCGGTCGCGATGATTGTTGACCAGCAGTACCGCCGCCGCGAACAGGCCGAGCGCCAGGCCGGCGACGATGGGCGCCAAAAAGGCGGCGTGGCCGGGCCGCTCGACGGCTAGCCAATAGGTCCCGCAAGTCGCGCCGAGGCCAAAAAAGGCAATGACGAAAATCTCGCCGAACGGGGTGGCGGAAATGGGTCTTGGGCCGCTGGAATAAAGCCAGCCGCAGAGGATCGAGAGCAGGCCCAGGGTCAGGATCGGCCAGCCGCCCAAAAAAACCAGATAGAGGCCTCCGAGCGCCGCTCCGGCAAAACAGGCGGCGGCGCCTCTTTCGACGCTCGCGGCGGCGAGAAGGCCGGCGGCGGTGACGCGTTTCGGTCCGATCCGTTCGGGGCCGTCCGCGCCGCGCAAAGAATCGGCGGCGTCATTGTGCAGGTTGGTCCCAATCTGGATCAGCGCCGAGGCCAGAAGCGCGACGACAACCGCGCTCCAGCGCAGGCCGCCGTGTTCGGAAAAGGCCAGCGCGGCGCCGACCGCGACCGGCGCCAGCGACAACGTCAGGGTGCGCGGGCGGCAGGCCAGCAGCCAGATCTTCCAACGCTCCATCAAATTACGCTTCATCCTTCATCACGCCAATACGGCGGCGACGAGCGCGCCTAGAACGACGACCAGCCAGGGCGGCGTCTGCCAATAGCTCAGCAGCAGGAAGGCGACCAGCCCGATGCCGAAATCCTTCGACGAAAAAATCGCGCTGGTCCAGACCGGAGTATAGAGCGCGCCGAGCAGCAGCCCGACCACGGCGGCGTTGACGCCCTTCAGCGCCGATTGCACGTCGGGACGCTGGCGCAAGCCGTCCCAGAACGGCAAGGCGGCGACCAGCAGCAGGAACGAAGGAAGATAAATGGCGACAAGGCAGAACACGCCGCCGAAAACGCCGTTCGGCGGCGACCTCATCGCCGTTCCCAGAAATGCAGCGAAAGTGAACAGCGGACCGGGAACCGCCTGCGCCGCGCCATAGCCGGCGAGAAAGCTATCGTTGTCGACCCACCCCGGCGGGACCACCACCTGTTGCAGCAGCGGCAAAACGACATGGCCGCCGCCGAAAACCAACGAGCCCGAGCGGAAGAAGCTGGCGAATACCGCCAATGCATGGTTTGAGATAGCGCTCGCCAGCAGCGGCAGCCCCAGCAGCAAGGCGAGGAAAATCGCGGCCGCCAATGCCGCATGGGCGCGCCGTGCCGGCAGGGCCAGGGGGCTGTGGCGCACATCGACGACGGCGGGGAGAAACAGCCTGCCGAAAATTCCGCCGGCGATGATGGCGCCGATCTGGCCATACGCCGATGGGACGGCAAGGGTCAGAAGCGTAGCGGCGATGGCGAGACTGGCCCGCTCACGGTCTGGGCAGAGGTTTCTCGCCATGCCCCATACCGCCTGAGCCACCACGGCGACGGCGACGATCTTGAGCCCGTGTAGCCAGGCGAGATGGGAAAGGTCGCCGAGGCCGGCTATTCCGTAAGCGAAAAGGATGAGCGCGAGGGCCGAGGGCAAAGTGAAAGCCGCCCATGAAACCAGGCCGCCAATGAACCCGGCGCGCAAAAAACCCAGCACGATGCCGGTTTGGCTGCTCGCCGGTCCGGGCAGGAACTGGCATAGAGCGACGATATCGGCGTAGGCCTTTTCGTCGAGCCATCGGCGGCGCTGGACGAATTCGGCGCGAAAATAGGAAAGATGCGCTATCGGGCCGCCGAAACTGGTGAGACCGAGCTTGAGAAAGGCCCAGAACACTTCGGCGACGCGGGAGCGAAGCTTGACGGGGGCTGCGTCGAATTCGGCGCTCATCTTTTGCCTCCGCAACTAGGGCTCGTCGGGCTTCGGGCGCCGGGACAGGATAGGGTCGTGAACCCCCGCTGTGAAGTGGCGGACGCCTGGTTTTACGCTTGTGGCGTTTCTGTCAAATGACTGTCATCGATCATTCTATACGTTGGTGCTATTTTAGTTGCATGAATATTTCGAAAATGTGCTCCGATTCCCGCCGGGCTTGGTTCGCCTTCGCGGCTTGCGTAAAGCCGGGGCGGGGACTAGTCTGCCGCATGTCAATCGGCGCCAGCGCCGCAGAATTGGCAACCGGCGCTCTGCGCCGAAAGTGGGAAACTCGCCATGAAGTCTCTGATTCAATTGGGATTGGCTCTGGGTATGATCGTTGGAACCATGGCTGTGACCATGGAAGACGCCAATGCGGTGGTTTGCGCGCGTGGCGTTTACCGCGCCGGTTGCGCTGGCCCGCGCGGCGCCGTCGGCGTCCGTCGTGCGCCGGTCGTTCGCGGTCCCGTCGTCGTTCGCCGCCGCGTCTGGTAAAGTCGGATAAGCGCGCTGCCTCCGCTTGCTTCGCCGCCAGCGAGGGGCGGCGCGCCCCGATCGGCGTTTGACCTCGAAGTCTTTTATCAAGGGCGGATAAAACCGTCCGTCAGAAAAGTGGCGTTATGGAAAGCACTACTCAGCCGGCGCCGGCGGCGATGACGCTCGTCGAGAAGGCAAAGCGTGAAATGGTCCGCTACCTGGCCATTTCAGCTTATCTCTCTGTCTGTCTTGGCGCGCTGATCCTCTATAAATCGGCAATTCTTCAAGCCGAAGGCATTTCCTACACCCATTTCGGCCTGGCAGTGGTCAAAGCGCTAATCCTCGGCAAGTTCATACTGCTCGCGGAAACATTCAAATTCGGCGAAAGGGCGAAAGCTGGCCGGGTGGCCTACCAAATCCTGATCAAATCGCTGATGTTCGCCCTGCTTCTGCTCGTCCTATCCTTCATCGAAGAAGTAATCGTCGGGCTAGTTCATGGACATAAGGCCCTGGATGTCGCCGTGACTTTCGCCGGCGGGACGCTGCCGCAAGTCTTCGCGACAACCCTGTTGATGGTGCTGATCATGATTCCCTATTTTGCTTTCGGCGAGATTTCCGCCAGCATGGGGGAAGGCGAGCTCATGCGCTTGCTCACCGAGATTCGCCCGCGCGAAAACAGCGGCGCCTGATCGGGCTATCACAAGCTTGCAAACGCCGACTGTCGGCGACCGCGGAAAATGCAGCGGCGTAGATCGTTGCGCGCGCTTTATCCGTGTGCGAGAAGGCGGCGCCCGTTTTTCGCAAAGCACTGCGAAATTCACGTGTCTCAAGTCTTCGGCGATTCAATCGATTCGACTCGGGATCGACAGCGCAGCAAAAAGGCGTCTCACCGTGCAAAGTCCGAAACTGCGTGTACGCAGCCTTTTCTGCGCCTTGCTGGTTTTGCTGCTGGCCGCCTGGGCGCCCGCCTGCCTCGCGGAAAGCGCTGCGACCTCGGCCCTGAACAGCGACAAAGGAGTGCTGTCGGCCAAGGCGCCGGTGGGTTATGTCGGTTCCTCCGCCTGCGTTTCCTGCCATCCCTCCGAGAGCAAGGCCTGGTCCGCCTCACAACATTCCAAGTCCATGTCGGTGGCGACGCCGGCGACGGTGCGCGCCGACTTCGCCGGCCAGAAGATCGAAAATGCCGGCTCCCACGGCCGTTTTTTCCGCGAGGACGGCCAGTTCAAGGTCGAGACCGAAGGCGCCGACGGCAAGCTCGAGACTTTTACGGTCAGCCACACTTTCGGCCTCGAACCTTTGCAGCAGTATCTCGTGACTTTCTCCGACGGGCGGGTGCAGGTGCTGCCCTGGGCCTGGGATACGCGACCGAAAGAGGAGGGCGGCCAGCGCTGGTTCCACGTCTATGGCGACCA
>NZ_JBKQOU010000378.1:0-6497 GCF_052145335.1 Rhodoblastus sp. | reverse complement strand
TCATGAGGTCGCCCTGGACCTCGCCCTCACGCCCCATCGCCATCGTCGCAGCCCGTCGAGAATCTCCGTTCTTCAAATAGAATCAGCCGACGGCGACTTCGTCAACACGCTGCTATGGTTAGGGCTGACTTAAACCAAAGGCTTCACTTCGGGACGAAGTACATTATCGTTTCTGTCCAACCCTCCGTATAGTGACGAAGGTATACGTCGTAGTCTGAACGCAAACTTATAACAAACTCAAAGATGCGCCAAAAATCAGGTGTGTTGTGATATGCGGCGATAGCAAGTTTAGGATGATCTTCAAGAATGTGCCGTCGCGCCCCCTCCAACGCTTTTAACTCCCAACCTTCAATGTCCATCTTGATAAAAGTGACCTTTTTCTCAATTTCCGAGTCCAAACTTGTTACATCGATTTGGCATGATCCGGATTCAGCAACAGCACTTGCAGAACCTGCGTTAGAGTCAAATCTAAGGGAGCCTACAATGTCAGAAACCCCTTTCTCAATAAATTCAACTGACCAAAAATCACGAAGTGTTATTTTTGCCTTCTCCATATTGGATGACGACGGCTCAAAAAGATATATTTTCTCGTAATTCGGGCACATGGCTGCAAACTGTTTGGTTGTGAACCCATCGTATGCGCCAACATCAACAAATATCTCTCCATTATCAAGCCCAAGAAAGTCCTCGAAATATTGTTGTTCTATCCGGAAATCATAGTCTCGCATCCATGCCAAATCAGCGGACATTCGAAACTTTACGATATCACTTAAGACCTTTTTGGAGTGTTCATCAGCAAGGGAGTCATATAAGCGCGTAAAATTTTCAGGATTTGATTCAAAATACGCCCGGGATGACAATACAAATCCAGGGAGGGGGATAATATCTGGAAAGCTAAACTGCAAATCACGATAGGATAGCGTGTTCGAAAAACCTGACGTCCTTATACGCCTTTCAGCTGTTTTTGGACGAATCGCCAAAACACAATTGACAACGATGGCGTCTTTAGGAATAGCGTCTAATTTGACAACGGGCTTCCCATTCCAATGCACGTTTGGTTCTGCATAATCATCAATAAATCCGTCAAACTCAATTACTTTCGATAAAGCTAATGAGTGCTCGTTTCTTCCAAATAAATATCGTTGACTCCCACCATCCTTGGACATAAAGGCCTGGGCTAGCCCCCTCAACTCGGCCGATACGCCATTGTCATAGTCATAAATTGATTCAGCGGACGCGTTCATTTACATTTCCTCCCGTGCGCACATTTCGCTTTTGATATCCCGCGCCATGGTAGTGGACGAGCGAGCCCCATGTTGTTGGGGCTAGCACGTCTCAGCCCGCTAGCTTAGCCGAAATGAGGGGCACGAGCCCGCCCACCGTGCGAATCTCCTCTCCGCCAATATCAACGTCGGAGAATCGGATACCGAAACGTTCCTCAAGTCGAAGCACAAACTTGATGAAAGCCAAGGAGTCGATGTGGCCGACATCCAAGTAGCGATAGTCATCGAACGCCGCCCCCTCGGGGGTCGGCCCTTTTTCCAAGAGTAGCTCGACGATGAACTGGCGAATGTCGTCCCCCCGGGTGGCAGACGATAGATTTGCTTGGCTAATCATATTTATATGGTCTCCCATGATTTTTTAGCAGCCGAAGTGGCAATAGCCTCGAGGAACCGCAAACCCTCTTCGGATTGGTGGACGCCGTAAACGTAATCGTTGCGGAGCGTTTCACCTGTTTGGAATTGACGCAGTTGATCCGCGATGTCGGCATACAGGTTGGCGAAGGCTTCGATGAATCCCGAAGGATGACCCGGTTTGAAGCGGTTGTAACGCTGTTCGCAGGCCATGTTTGGTTCGCCGGAGCCTCGGTCAAGAACGACGTGGCGGCCGTCGGCCTGGCTAATGTGCAAATCCTCCGGCTCCATTTGAAACCATTCGGCGCTTGCCTCGCCGCCAAACACGCGAATCCGCAAGCCGTTCCGATAGCCTAGCGCGGTTTTGCCGAACCAGGACTGAACCCGCAAGTCGTCTTCGTAGCGGGCGAGGCAATAGACATTGTCGATGACGTCGTGGAAGGGGCCATAAGTGCTCTGATCGCCGATAACCTCCAAAGGCGATTTTCCCGTCAGGAATTGGACCAAATGATGGACATGAACGCCAAGATCGAGTGACACTGTGGGAAGAGTTTCGTCCTTCAGTCGCCAGGCTTGAGGGGCGGCGGCGCGGCGCATAAACCCTTCTTGCGGCATCTCGATGTGGATTTGATGGATGCGGCCCAGAGCGCCGACGGCGATAAGCCGCCGCAGTTCTCGCACCATCGGGTAACCGGAATAATTGTAAGTCACGGCTAAAAAACCGTTGTTGCGTTGCACGGCGTCGGCGATGACGCGACATTCGGCGCTCGATGTGGCTAGAGCCTTTTCGCAGATCACCGAATAACCTGCGTGGAGAGCCGCCACGACAATATCGGCATGCTCGGGGGTCGGTGTGATGACGAGCAGCGCGTCGACCTTTCCCTTTTCCGCCTCCAAAAGCGCTGTCCAATTGGCATGGGTGCGATCGTCGTCTACGCCGTAGACGCGAGCGGCCTGCGCATTGCGTTGCGGATTGCGGCTAAAACAGCCGCAATCCACCCGGAAATGACCGTCCAAACGACTGGAGTTGAAGTGGGTGTACCCCACCGCCGAATTGAGTGCGCCGCCAATAAAACCAAGGCTCAAGGGATGCGGAGAATTTTCGTGCACAGTTACCCCATGGACTTAGAGTTGGAATAGATTTTCCGAAGAGTCGGTTTGTCGAGCTTGCCCATCGCGTTCTTCGGCAACTCGTTCAGCACGAAGAACCGGCGAGGCTGTTGGAAGTCTCCTAGTCGCTGCATGCATAGCCGCTGGATTTCGCGGATCGGGGGCGATGCGGCGTTTTCCTCGTCGAATGCGACAACAACACCTACCACCTCCCCCAGGCCTTCGTCGAGGACCGGAATGGCGGCGCATTCCTTGACCGCCGGGTGACTGGCGATTACCTCCTCTATATCCTTAGGATAAACGTTTACGCCCCCCGTGATAATGATGTCTTTGATACGACCTAGGAAAAAAAGGTATCCGTCATGGTCGACGCGTCCCAAATCCCCGGTACGGAAGTGGCTTCCCCACATCGAAGCGGTGGTTGTGTCCGGCTGTCGATAATAACCGCTGAACAACATGTTCGTGCGGCAGGCAATTTCGCCAACGGTGCCGGGAGCAGCCGGCTCGCCCTCGCTCGTCAGGATTGTGTCATCGATCCCGGGTATAGCGCGACCGACCGACCCAAGCTTTAGCGTCGCATCTTCCGGCGACAAATTGGTGGCGATCGCGACTTCGGAGGCGCCATAGCATTCGTGAAACTCGCATTTCAGATGCTCCAAGAGTTCCCCCTTCGTGCCGTCGTCGAGGACGGCGGAGGATGAAACCAAGCAGCGCAAAGAAGGCAATGTCTCGCCGACCGCAATGAGCTTTGTAAGAATTTGCTTGATCTGCGAGGAAACGGAAACGGAAAAGCTCACCCGCTCGCGGCGCACAGCGTCAATCCACAGCGTAGGGGTGAAATGTTCCATCAAGATGCTGGTGCCGCCCAGCATGAGGGGCATTAGAACCAAGCGCTGAGCCAGAGAATGGTACAGTGGGGTAGCGGCCAAAATAATATCCGCGTCGGTCGCCCCATATAGGGCCGCCGCCGCCTCGGCGCGCAGAACCTTTGTGTGCTGGCTGAGCACAATCGGCTTCGGTTTGCCGGTCGAACCCGAGGTGAGCACCATCAAATATGGTAGATCGTTCGGCAAAAGCGGCGCCGAACGCGAGGCCGCCCTTCCCCTCGCTATGATGTCCGCAACGCCTGTCCAGCCCGGTTTGGCCCCACCGGCCGTTATGCGAACGCCCCGCGTGGCAAGATCCACCGTGGCTGGGCTCAGGTTTCCCACAACGCCAGCCCAAGAAATCAAGTGGCGCACATCGGCCGCCCGGAAGGTGCTTTCCAAAGCTTCGTCGGACAGCCCCATGCTCTGGGGCACGATCACCGCCCCCAACCGCGCGCCCGCTAGGAGAACCAGAACGAACTCCGCGCAATTGGGGAGCAGCACGCCGATGTGATCGCCAGCCCCAACTCCGGCGTCGGCGAGCCCATCGGACAGGGCGACGACTTGTTCCAACAGTTCGCTGTAGCTTAAGCGGCTATTGCCCACCGCCAATGCGAGCCTACTCGGGTGAGCGACAGCCGACTGCTGAAACCGTAAGTGAATTTCCGAAATCTTGTGGGTGGCGGACACGGGTTTCATTGATTCACACGGGAAGTGAAACGTAAGAAAGCCTCGCTGGTTGAGGGAAAACGCTCGCCCGCCGGGGAAATGTATACTTCTTCCGGCCGGGTGCCACGGCAAACGAGAGTATTAGCCCCCACATAGCAGTGGTGCTCTATCACAATATTGTCTCCTATTGTGGCATTGATTCCGAGGTAACATCCCTCGTCCAGGCGGGTCTCGCCTCCGACGGACACGCCAGAATTGATCCAGCAATAATCCCCCACCGCGCAACCGTGGCCAATGCTGGCATTGCTGCAAATGAATATGCCGTGGCCCAGACGCGTGTATGGGTGGATGGCGACGTGGTCGAGGATCACGTTGTTCTCGCCCAAAACCAAAGTCGGGTGATAGACCACGGATCGATGGATGAAGTTGGCGAAGCGATAGCCCTTAGCACGCCCCTCCTCGTGCTTCCGCGCGCGCAAGCGGTTCATCTCCAAATAGCCCACTGCGGTTATCATCGAGTGCTCGGCGGGCGGGAAATCGATCTCGACTTCTTCGAAGGCGATGACAGGTACGCCCTCAATGACCGTCTCGCAGATCACCGCGCTGTCTACAGTGAAGGCGACCACTTCAAACTCGCTACGAGCAAAGTGAACGAACATGCGTGCCATCTGGCCGTTCCCGAAAATCAAACGACAGCAGAAGGAGGGTCGATTGCAGAAGGCCAATGCCCAAGTCCGTCGTAAGATCCGTCAGATGCTGTGCGTCAGCCTGGAGGCGCTGGTCCGGATTGGCGCCCATGGCGCCCGAATTCGAAAGACGGAAAGCACGCACGGGTTTAAGCCATTCGTTCAAGAGGTCGTCCACCAAACCTTGGCGCAAGACCACTTTGGTCGTCTGATTGAGCCACATCTGCGCCACGTTGAGGAGGAGCAATATGCCCGCCAGCTTCGCGAAGACGCCGAGCTGCTCGACGAAGGCGGGCATATCCTTCCGCGTCAGCGCATTGTAGAATGGTCGGTTCCAGGCGTTGAACTTGATCTGCATATAGGCCGTTGCCCCCACGACCGCGATCAGCGCGCCGATCAACATCAGGAGTTTGTAGCGCTGGGGCGAAGCCCAGTAACCCGAGGCCATCCATATGAAATCGGAGAAAAGACTGCCCAACGTCGGATTGTCTGCGCTTTCGGCGCTATTTGGTGGTTTGCTGGAATGTTCCGCCATCGAATTCGATCCGTTCGCCCCTTTGCCTTTTCGCATGATCTGGTCGAAGCATCCTTCGCGGACGTACCGGAGCCACAGGGTTCGTCGTCGTGGGGGGATGCTGCCTGCGGAGCCCTTTCTGATCTAAGCGAAATGGTGAATCGACGCCATCCGCTCGCAGCTTGAGGGCAAGAGCATGGGACGCATCGAGACATTGCTCGCGACGATGACGATCGAGGAAAAGATCGGACAACTCAATATGGTCGCGTCGTCTCGCGCGGTCACCGGCCCCGGCGAGCTCCGTGACGTACACGAAGGGATTCGAGCAGGACGGATCGGCAACCTGCTGAATCTCTGGGGCGCCGACGACGCGCATGCCGTCCAGCGCCTCGCCGTGGAAGAATCCCGCCTCGGCATTCCCCTGCTGCTGGGCCTCGACGTCATCCATGGCCCACCGCACGATTTTTCCCGTTCCGCTGGCGGAAGCCTGCCTGTTCGCCCCTGACCTGTGGGAGAAAACGGTGCGCGCCGCGGCCGAGGAGGCTGCGCAAGATGGCGTCGCCATGACGTTTGCGCCCATGCTTGACGTGGCGCGCGATCCGCGCTGGGTACGCATCGTCGAGAGCCCGGGCGAAGACCCCTGGGTGGCCTCTGAGATCGCCGCGGCCAAGACGCGCGGCTTCCAAGGCCAAGACCTTGCTGCCGCGGATAGCCTTGCCGCCACGGCGAAACATTTGTGCGCCTATGGCGCCGTCACCGCCGGCCGGGAATATGCTTCGGCCGATGTGTCTGAGAGAACGCTGCGCGAGATCTACCTGCCGCCGTTTTCGGCGGCTGTTGCCGCAGGAACAGCAGCGATCATGCCGGCTTTTATTGATATCGCCGGCGTGCCGATGACCGCCAATGCTCCGCTGCTGCAAGGTTGACTGCGGGGAGATCTTGGGTTCGACGGGGTCTTGATTAGCGACTATAACGCCATCGCGGAACTGCTCAATCATTGCGTGGCGGTAGACGTCCC
>NZ_JBKQOU010000377.1:0-3100 GCF_052145335.1 Rhodoblastus sp. | reverse complement strand
CTCGCGATCTCATCCACGACAAGGCCGACGTTCTGGCCTCAACCGCGAACTTCCTACAGCATTACGGTTGGCAAAGAGGCCAGCCATGGGGGGAGGGAACCGCGAATATGGAGGCCATACGCGCCTGGAATAAATCCACGGTTTATTCCAAAACCATCGCCTATTTTGCGGAAAAACTCGCTGAAAACCGTTGAAATTGCAGAGTCGCAAGCTAAGGGTTGGTTCGCAGCCACTCCGGTGACGAAATGTCAAATTTTGGTCGCCAACGATAGGGTAACGAACTTCACCGCGATTCCTCGCCAGCTCCCGCTCTTGAAATTAAGGAAAAGCGCCAGTGCTGAACAGCGCGCGGCCAACCGCTTTGGGCCGAGCTTTCGCCCCTAATCTCTTCGACCTTGCGGCGCTGGCGCTGGTGATCGGGGTCCTGGTCATGGTTGCCTATGGCGCGCATCAGGCGAACGTGCCGCTGACGGTTTTGGACTCGATGCCGATCTCGCTCGATCCTTGGTGTTTGCCTGAATATGCCTTGCGCACGACCTTGCGAATGTTGGCGGCTATCGTCGCGTCGCTACTTTTCACCTTTGTTTACGCAACCATCGCCGCCAAGAGCCGCCGGGCGGAAATGGTTCTCATTCCTGTGCTCGATATTCTTCAATCCGTGCCAATTCTCGGGTTTTTGACCTTCACCGTGGTCTTTTTTATGAATCTGTTCCCCGGCCGGGTGATCGGCGCGGAACTAGCTTCCGTCTTTGCCATTTTCACCAGCCAAGCCTGGAACATGACCTTCAGCATGTACCAGTCGCTTCGCAATGTGCCCAGGGATCTGGAAGAGGCGACACAGAGCTTTCACCTGTCCTGGTGGCGGCGTTTCTGGCGTTTGGACGTGCCGTTCGCCGTGCCCGGCCTGGTCTGGAATACGATGATGTCGATGTCAGGCGGCTGGTTCTTCGTCGTTGCGTCGGAAGCGATTACGGTTGGCGACACCACGGTCACCTTGCCGGGGGTGGGCGCCTATGTGGCGACCGCCATCAAGGAGCAGAACCTTCCGGCCGTGGGTTATGCCGTTCTCGCCATGCTCGTTGTGATCATCATATACGACCAGCTGCTGTTTCGCCCGATTGTGGCCTGGGCCGACAAATTCCGGTTCGAACAGACTGCCTCTGTGGAAGCGCCTACCTCCTGGCTGCTTGATATTTTCCGTCGGACTCGATTTCTCAGAACGCTGGTGACGCGGGTTTCCGACGTCATCCAATCGACGACACGCATTCGTTTGCCGCTTCCCCATTTTCCGCGGATCAAATTTCCGTTCAATGTGCCAGACCGGACGATCGATGCGGTTTGGATCGCCACCATTTTCATCGGCGCCATTTGGCTTGGCTGGACGGTCGTGCAGTTTATCGCCGCGTCATTGAACTGGTCTGACGTCGAAACCGCCGTCCTCGATGGACTGTACACATTGATTCGTGTGACGATTCTGATCGCTCTGGCTTCTCTGATCTGGGTGCCTATTGGCGTCTGGATCGGCTTGCGGCCTTCGGTCGCTGAAAAAGTCCAGCCGATCGCGCAATTCATGGCCGCCTTTCCGGCCAACATCCTTTTCCCGGCTGCCGTGGTCCTGATCGTCCATTATGGTCTCAACGCCAATATCTGGCTCAGTCCGCTTATGGTTTTGGGCACCCAGTGGTATATTTTGTTCAACGTCATTGCCGGCACCACCGCTTTTCCCGGCGATTTGAAGGAGGCGGCGAAAAGCTTCCATCTTAGTGGCTGGAAATGGTGGCGGTACGTCATCCTGCCGGGAATTTTTCCTTATTACATCACTGGAGCGATCACTGCTTCCGGGGGCTCATGGAACGCGGCCATCGTTGCCGAAGTCGCCAGCTGGGGCGACACTAAACTTCATGCGGTCGGGCTCGGCTCCTACATCGCTTCGGCCACCGAAGCCGGTGATTTCCATCGCGTCATTCTCGGTATCGCCGTCATGTCGATCTACGTCACGCTATTCAATCGTTTGCTGTGGCGTCCACTTTATGCTTTCGCTGAAAACCGCCTGCGCCTGGGTTGAACCAAGGCTTTGGAGATTGTCATGCTCGATGTCGTCAACCCCAACGCCGATGCGGCGCTGATCGACCTGAAAAGCGTTAACCGGAGCTTCGCCAAAGCCAACGGCGACGAACTGGTGGTTCTGGAAAAGGTCGATCTCACCATCAAGGCTGGCGAGATCGTCGGTTTGCTTGGGCGTTCCGGCTCGGGAAAATCAACGCTCTTGCGTATTATTGCTGGCTTGGTCAAGCCGACCTCGGGCGCCGCCGTTTGTCGTGGCGAAGTCATCGATGGACCGCCGCGCGGCATAGCCATGGTTTTCCAATCCTTCGCGCTTTTCCCCTGGCTGACGGTGCTGGAGAATGTGGAGCTCGGCCTTGACGCGCTCGGCGTCGCTAAACCGGAACAACGCAAACGCGCCCTTGCCGCGATCGACCTGATCGGTCTCGACGGTTTCGAATCGGCCTATCCCAAGGAATTGTCCGGGGGTATGCGCCAGCGTGTCGGCTTCGCCCGCGCACTCGTTGTCCATCCGGATCTGTTGCTGATGGACGAGCCATTTTCGGCCCTGGACGTTCTCACCGCCGAAACATTGCGCACCGATATCATCGACCTTTGGGTAGAAGGCCGTCTGCCGATGAAGTCGGTCCTGATGGTCACGCACAATATCGAAGAGGCGGTGCTGATGTGCGACCGAATTCTCGTTTTTTCATCAAATCCCGGTCGGATCGCCGCCGAAATCAGGGTCGATCTCCAGCATCCGCGCAAGCGTCTGGACCCGCCTTTCCGGCAGTTGGTCGACAGCATCTATGCGCGCATGACGCAGAGGGCGGAGCCGCGTCCTTCGAGCATAGAGGGCATTCCCGGCACGGGCGTTGGAATGGTGCTGCATCCCGTTTCAACCAACATTCTGTCAGGCCTGATCGAAGCCGTGGCCGCGGCTCCGTTCAATGGTCGCGCGGACTTGCCGGTTCTGGCTGATCGATTGCAAATGGAGGCGGACGAGCTGTTCCACCTGGCCGAAGCATTGCAACTCCTGCGCTTCGGCATGTTGAGC
>NZ_JBKQOU010000376.1:0-4970 GCF_052145335.1 Rhodoblastus sp. | reverse complement strand
AAGCTCGCGGCCGACAAGGCGAAGGCCGTTCTTCGCGGCGCCAAGGTTGTCGCCAGCGACGAAACCGGCGTGCGGATCGAGGGGACAAACTCCCATCATTGGGTGTTTCGCTGCAAGGACGCCGTGGTGCATCAGCCCGACTATTCGCGCGCCGCCCGTGTCGCGGAGGAGACGATGAACGGCCATAGGCCGAAGGTCTGGATCTCGGATCGTTACTCCGCGCAACAAAATCATGGCGCCGCGCAACAAACCTGTCTGGCGCATCTGGTGAGCTACTCCCCGAAAATCGGACGCTGACGGAAGCTACGATCTGATGTCTGCTGGTCTCCAAGAACGAGGAGATCAGACATGTCGAAGCGGAGAAATCATGACGCCGCATTCAAGGCGCGCGTCGCGCTGGAAGCCTTGAAGGGCGAGAAGACCGCAGCCGAGCTGGCGACGGCTTATGGCGTGCATCCCACCCTGATTCACCAATGGAAAAAGGCCCTGCTCGAAGGAGCGGCCGATATTTTCGAACGCGGCGGCAAGAAGCCAGCCGAGATCGACGAGAGCGCAGTCAGGGACTTGCACGCCAAGATCGGGGAGCTGGCGGTCGCCAACGATTTTTTGTCCAGAAAGCTCAAATCCTGGACCGGGAAGTGAGGCGCGGCATGATCGAGCCCGACGACCTCATCGCGCCGAAAAGGGGGTAAATGGTTCGAATATGAAAGTGTCAACAATGCGCCAACGATATGAAATGGCCAGCCGCCGCCCGGCAAGGTGATCGGCCGCAATCACTCTAAATCCCAATTTAATATTGTAAACACGTGTTTAGTGGCTGCAGCCAACTGCTGCTTGTACGTTTGCGCCCGTGAGTTGTGGATCGGCGTCCTGGGCCCTTTCGACCCCATCGCCCCCCACGACCGGGCCGGGCTCGATCGCAGCTTACGCGCGTACGCGCACAATGCTGCGCGCTTTCGCGGAGGCTTGGGTCATAGGACCCAAGCCTCCGTCCTTTCAGCGAGGTGTGGGTCCCATGACGCACATCAATGCAGCCGAGGCCCAGAGTATCAGTCACTGGGCACCAACCGATACAGAAGACGGCAAAGCGATGAGAGGCGCGGGGGGCGCTTCTGGTTGTTCTTTCCGGCGGGAGCTAATTGATCTTCGTGATCATCGCGGGCGCGTCGTAACGGGCGGCCACCTGCGCCAAATCATAAAATGTCGGTGAGGAGAAAGCCAATGTCAGTGCAAAGCGGAGCAACAGCGCCTTCTACAGCGCCCGCGCCTGCGGAGAAATCGATCTACTGGCCATTTGCAATAGCCTGGCTATTCGCCCTGGTCTTCTATTTCATTGTCATCGCCATGTACGCCACCGTGCTCGTCGAAGACAATTTCATCACGCCTTTCGTGCAGGCGGAGGCGACGGCGCTGCCGCCAGTCTTGTCCCTGCTGTCCATCGTAGCGTTTGGCCTCCTCCTCGGTCCGGCCTCGGTGCTCATCGCGGCGCCGCTCACGCTGTTCTTGATGGTCGTCGTCGAATTGCTTTATGCCAGCGAGGTCTAAATGAGCGAGTCGCGCCAACTTGTGATGACGGTTTTGATGACGCCGGATATGGCGAATTTTTCCGGCAAAGTGCATGGCGGCGCACTGCTCAATCTGCTGGACCGTGTCGCCTTTTCCTGCGCCTCCCGCTTTTCGGGACGATATGCGGTCACGTTGTCGGTCGATCAGGTGACGTTCAAGGAGCCGATCCATGTCGGCGAACTAGTGACCTTTCGGGCGAGCGTCAATCACGTCGGCCACACATCGATGGAAATCGGCATTCGCGTCGAGGCCGAGGACATACGCAAGGGCACGCGCCGTCACACCAATTCCTGCTATTTTACCATGGTCGCGGTCGATGACGAGCACAGGCCGGTCGCCGTTCCGGAACTGAAGATCGAAACCGCCATCGAGAAAAGGCGCAATCGCGCCGCCGAATTGCGTCGCCACCTGCGCAGGCAGGTGGCCGAACAATTGGAAAAAACGACCCAGCCGGAAGACGAGGCGTGAGCCTTCAGGTTGCTGTTCCTAAGCCAGCGAACGAGGCCGCCGCCAACGCAATTGCGCCTGAATGAGTTAAGCGTCGGTCCCGACGGACGCAATAGAACCTTATTGTCGGCCTTCAGCGCGCGAACCGGACGAAACCAGCCGTCCAATAGCCGCTTCATATTCGGACCATCCGTGGCACTGGAGGCGCTTGTCGCAGATGAGCTCGACGATGGGTTCCATTGCTCATCTTATCCAGGACCTACGCCGCCAATCATCAAACTTCGCGCGCTCCGGCATCTAAATTCCAAGTTCGGTCGGCGAACGCGACGTAAATGCATTCCTGTCCAAGCGCGGCGCCGAGCTCGACCGCCAGCTCGTTCAGCATTTCTCCGATAACATTGTCGGTGAGTTGTCCAAGATAGGCGTGAACGGCTTCACCCGTGAACAGGGCGACGGGCTCGCGGTCGGAACCGACCGTGCCGTCCGCGCGCGGCCAGGCGTAGGTGACTTCCGCCCGGGTAAACATCCCGGAGAGGCGGGCTGGCCGGCCTCGACACGGCGTTTCATCCAGGCGCGAGCGGTGCGCACGGCCTCCGAAACATCGAAGACGCGTCCCTCGGCGTCCGTTCGAGTTATGCAACTGACTTTCACACAGGCTATGCCGCAATCCAAGCAGAGCCATTCTGGGCGCAGGAAAAGCTTACGATCGGCGAAGCCAAAATCATCGCGGAGGCCAAGGCGATCGCCGAGGAGGCCTATCTCGATGGCTTCCCGATGATCGTCGGCTACAAGGCGCTGTATGAATCCGTCGATCGCAATTCAGGGCAATTCAAAGCGCCCTTCAACGAAATTTCGAATGACGCGCGTGTTCACGCCGAAGGACACCGCGGTCAGCACGCCCAACCGCGATACGCCGTGCGCTCCTCCGAGCGACAATTGATGGAGCGGCTCGACACTGATCTTCTGTTTCGCTGGTTCGTTGGCCTGGCCATCGACGACAAAGTCTGGGACGCGACCGTGTTTTCGAAAAACCGCGACCGCCTGCTGGACGGGGCCATAGCGGCGAAGTTTCTCGCCGCCGTCCTGGCGCAGCGGCGCGACAAGAAGCTGATGTCGAGATGCCGTAATGGCCCCGACCGGAGCCTCTGGTTCAGGACGGTGGCTGTCCCCCGTATGATGAAGAACGGGGTCCAGTTTCACGCCGGCCCCAAGCATCTTGGGACGGAGGACAGCCATGGAATATTATGCCGGAATCGACGTCTCTTTGGAACTGTCGAGCGTTTGCATCGTCGACGCCAAGGGCAAGATTGTGAAGGAAGCGAAGGTCGAGAGCGAACCCGCCGCGCTCGTTGATTTTCTTCGAGGTCTGGACATGTCGATCGATCGTATCGGGCTTGAGGCAGGGCCGCTCTCGCAATGGCTAAATGCCGGGCTGACGAGTTTGGGTTTTGATACGGTTCTCTTGGAAACGCGGCATGTGAAAGCCGCGCTGTCGGCGATGACGGTGAAGACCGATCGCAAGGATGCGCGCTGCATCGCCCAGTTGCTTAGAATGGGCTGGTTCCGGCCTGTTCATTGCAAATCGGTTGGCTCGCAGGAGGTCCGGGCGCTGCTTGTCGCGCGCAAGCTTTTGCTCGGGAAATTGCTCGACATCGAGTCCAGCATTCGCGGCATTTTGCGCGGGTTCGGCCTGAAAATGAGTCAGGTGACACGCAAGAGCTTTGATCTGCGGGTCCACTAACTGTGCGCCGGCCTGATGATGCTGGAACAGGTTTGCTCGGCCTTGTTGGCGGCGCGCTCGTCGTTACAGACGGAATACAACAAGCTGCACAAGAAAATGTTGGCGATCGTCCGCAAGGACGAAATTTGCCGACGTTTGATGACGACGCCAGGCGTCGGCCCGCTGGTGGCGATTACGTTCAAAACCGCCGTCGACGATCCAACGCGGATCGGAAAATCCAAGGCTGTCGGCGCCTTGTTCGGTCTGACACCGAAAAAATATCAATCGGGGGAGACGGACATAACCGGCGGCATTTCGCGCGTCGGCGACGGAATGGTGCGCACGGCGCTATACGAGGCGGCCAATATTCTTCTTTCGCGCGTAACGCGATTCTCGGCGCTCAAGCGCTGGGGAATGGACCTCGTCAAGCGGCGCGGAGCGAAACGGGCCAAGGTAGCCTTGGCGCGCAAGATCGGCGTGATCCTGCATCGCATGTGGATCGATGGGACGAATTTTCGCTGGACCAGGGAGGCGTCAAAAGTTCAGCAGCTCGTTCGAGCCTAATCGATTGGAAATGTGAATCCGAAACGAGCTGAACAAGGCCCGTTTCGTCCGAAGTCCCGTCGCCGGGACGATGGAGCCGGTGAAGCCGTAGTGGTCGAAGTGGCCGACAATCGCCGGACCACGCTGTATCGAGATTGGCTCACCGATTTCTCTGATGGCATGGTGTGGCGGCCTGTGTGCCGACCACGAACGGAAGCAAGAGACCGGCGGCGTCGACAACGGAAACAGCCAACAGGCGCCGCGCTCGCTACGGCGAGACGATGAGCGCGCTCACGCGGCGCGCCAAAGATTGATGAGGTTCATATGAGGGACTTGACATCGAAGGGGCCATTACGGAAGCGACCACTTTTCCGTCGACGGCACGTTGATCGAGGCCTGGGCTTCAATGAAGAGCTTCAAGCCCAAAGACGGTCCGGAAGACGAGCCGCCGCCTGGGTCTGGGCGAAACGCCGAGGTCGACTTCAAGGGCCAAAAGCGTTCGAACGAGACGCACGCCTCGACGACCGATCCCGAAGCGAAGCTTTATCGCAAAGGCCAGGCATGGAGGCCAAGCTCGCCTATCTCGGCCACGCCTTGATGGAAAACCGATCCTGCCTGATCGTCAACGCCTGCCTGACGCCCGCGGATGGGCATGGCGAACGAAACGCCGCGCTGGCCATGATCGAGCCTCTCG
>NZ_JBKQOU010000375.1:0-3426 GCF_052145335.1 Rhodoblastus sp. | reverse complement strand
CAGGGTGTCCGCCACTGCCCCGCGTAAATCGTTTTACGCCAGGATTTAGATGCGCAAAATTTATAGATGCCGTGAGAATGCAGCTGGAGAACGACGAAACGATCTCCACTGTCGTCTTCGGCAGCGTGTGGGCGGACTATTTCTTGGGAGCTTATAACATTCAGAACGGGCGGACCGATCTGTACATCATCGACAAGAGCGGAGGCCGCGCGCCAGTCAACATAGGGAGCAACACGTTTAATGACGTGTTTTCAGAGTTCGGCGCCTTCGTCGGACAACTTGTTCAATCTGGCAAACGAGTGATAATCATCACGCCGGTGCCAACTCGATATGAAAATATTCCGAAAGAGATGTACATCGCCGAGTGGCAAAACAGGACTGTTCCAGACCTCTCGATTTCTGAAGACGAATTCCGACAATATTCTGAGCCGGTCGTTTCTGCGCTTCGCGCTTCCGTGTCGACGTCAAACGTCGAAATCATCGATCCAATGAATTTTCTATGCAAGGAGGGGCGTTGCCCGGTGTTGGCGGCCGACGGGCGCCCACTTTACAAGGACGGCGGCCATCTACGGCCCTTTGCCGTGCGGGAAAAGGCGGCATTCCTTGATAAAATTGTGCGCTGATATGGTGGCGGGCCACGGGCGCTTTTCACGCTCTTTGTCGCCCCGAGCAAGCCAAGCAGCGACCGTCCGGCGCGCGATCGCCAGTAGACCCAGATGCGATCTTCCATAGGAATCGCGCAGACCTGAGCGCCGGGGAACCAGGTTTTGGGCAAGATCGACACTCGCGCCAAGCAGACCACTGCAACGCCAAGCTCGAAGCGCTTGCCGAAAGCCAGGGCGGCGCCGACGTGACGCGCATGATCGACGCGTCCATCATCCCGGGCGTCATCAGCCGGATAACATCTCATATCACGCCTTGGGAAGCCAGCTTGAGTTCCGACGCGAAGTGCAACACCCCCCGCCGATCTGGTATCGGCTTGGCTGTTCAGGACCAATGGGAGTGTTGCCATGCGATCCTATTCGCACCTTTCCGAGGAGGAAAGAGACCAAATCGGCGTCTTGCGGGCGGCCGGACACTCGGTCGGCGCTATCGCCAAGGCGCTTGGCCGACCAAAATGCACGATCAGCCGTGAAATTGTCCGCAACTCGTTGGCCTCAGGCCGCTATTCGCCGCTTCACGCCGCCGGAGCCAACATAAAGCGCAGGCGGCGTGAAGCGGCGCTCGAAAAGGACAAGGCTTTGCGGGATTTCGTCCGCGACCGGCTCGCCGAAGGCTGGTCGCCAGAGCAGATTTCCGGCTGGCTTCGCAAGGGCGCAGAGCGAAAGCTGAAAGCGGTGGCTTGCGAGACGATCTACGCCTTCATTTACCGCGCCGCCCAAAAAGCCGAAGCCCTATGGCGTTATCTTGCCCGGCGCCATATACGCCGCAAGCCAACGAAAGCAAGACCTTCGCGCGATACGATCAAGGATCGCGTCTCGATCCATGACCGGCCGCACGACGTCGAAAGCCGCGCCGAGGCCGGACATTGGGAGGGCGACCTCATCATCTGCAAGCGCGCAAGGCCGGTGCTCGTCCTGCACGAGCGCAAATCGCGCCTGACGTTGGCCGCTAGGCTCGCCGGTAAAAGTGCAGCCGAGACGATCTCCGCCATGCTCGCTGTCTTCGGCCGCGTCGCGCCCGCCTTGCGCAAGTCGATCACTTTCGACAACGACACCGCCTTCGCCCGCCACGCCCTGCTGCGCGACCTGCGCGGCATGACCACATGGTTCTGCGACGCTTACGCCTCATGGCAGAAGGGCGGCGTCGAAAACGCCAACGGCCGATTGCGCCGATGGCTGCCGCGCGACTTCGACCTCGACACCCTCACCGACGACGAAATCCAGGAGATTGTCGTCACCGCCAATCTCACCCCACGAAAATGCTTAGGGTTCAAAACCCCAGTCCAGGCTATCCTTGCCGAACTCGGAAAAGACGTCCAAATTCGCTTCGCTTAACCGTTGCACTTCACGTTGGAATCCACGGGCGCGTTGGATCCCGTCTGTCGCGCTTGGCCAGCCCCTCAATTCATGACTGGGATTTCCGCTTTCGAGAGGCCATGGTTCAACGGGTAGCGCCTTGATGACGCCTCGGCTTTTTTGAATTAATGGATGCTGGCAGGAGCAACCGGCCGTCGCGGCCCGAACACGTGATCAACGGCATCCTCTGGCAAGTGTCGCACCAAGTCGCCTGGGTCTTTGCGATCACTTATTGCGGCCGATCAGCGACATCTAACTTGGGAAGCGTCAAGCGCCATCCTCATAGTCAATATTTCAAGCCCTCGGCGAATAGATCCCTCAAGCGCGTATTGGAATAGGCTGTTCGAAACGCCAAATGGACTTGGCGTTTCGCTGATATCGTGAATTACAAAAACGAGCCAACCGTTTAGCTCTACCGCCTTATCCAGCCAGGCGTCGATAAGGGCATGGTCAATCGATGCATTTTCAAGCAGGACCGCGCGAATAAATTGCGGATCAATGACCTTGCAATTGATGCCGCTCAATGTGGTGCGACTTGAACGAACAAGATTTTTCAACTGAAATTTCCGCGCAAAATTAACTTGCCCATAAGGGTATGCAAAATTGTCGGCAAGAATGCCAGCGTCGATGGTCTTAAGTATTTCGTTATTGCGGGCGAGGTCGTCTTTCAGCCCTTGAGCGCTATGGATCCCAATAGGAAGATGGACATGCCCATGAAGCCCGATTTCGTGATTCTTATGGTGAAGCTCATGAACGCCAGCGGTGCTTGTCACCTTCCAATGTTCCATATCGCGGCCAAGTAGAGCGGTGGAAACATAGAACGACCCGCGCGCCCCGCTCTGCTCCAAGACGTGCGCCCCATATGCAAGCGCTGATTCAGGAAAATCATCAAACGTAAATGTTACGATCGGTTTCGTATTTTTCAACGAACATAACGTTGCTGGGATGTAGCGTGAAAGGCGACTTGAAATACGTGTCGACAACGCCTTACGTGCTCGCCACTTATGGAGCGACGACAGGTATATAGAGTTCATTGAGCGTTCGTCACTCAAGTCGTCCTGCCAGGAAGAGGCTGAATTTGGCCCAAGATGATCTGCCGTAGACATTGGCGCCTCTCATGTTTCCCGTCGTTTACGACGCTCAGCTGATGGACAGCATTGCCTGCTTACTTTGGCGCTATGAGTTCGCTCCGATATTCCGATTGCGCCAGCTCAACACAAAGAAATGAGCCATGTCCCACGTATACCGCCCAAAAAGACGTCTAGGTTCCATGGCCAACCGGAACGCCCACTCCAATCTGACCAGTCGCATCCAACGCGGCGCGCGGGCGATGCGTCCACTCATAAAGTCCAACAATGCGCCTGCACCGAAAATGATTGGAGCGTCCAGGCGGTGAGCATTGGCCAAT
>NZ_JBKQOU010000374.1:0-4453 GCF_052145335.1 Rhodoblastus sp. | reverse complement strand
CCCCCCTCGGCTCCGCCCATGCTCGACGGCTACACTTCGGATATGGGAATCCCCGGCACTATATTGAATCCTCGATCGAATCGGCATGCTCGGATAGCGCTCTAATCAGCGAGGCTTGGTATCACATTAAGAATAGATTCGATACCCATCATAAGAAATACTCATCGCACTTATTGATAAAGCAACTTACGCTCTTATTTTGATCTTTCTCTTTTTCATCAAGGTAGCTTGCAACCAAGCTCTGGGTTTTCTTCGCCCACTCTATTTGCTCAACTCCATAAGCGATTCCAAGTCTGGACCCCTCTTCAGGATGCCATTCGAGCTCACCTTTGCCAACATCCGGAATAATGACGGAAACACATCCGCACATAGCGGCGTATTGCGAATATGATGTGTACAAATCGTATGAATAGCAAACTTCTACACGATTAAATACGTCGGCTGCTTCGTGGTGACTCAGGCCGTCTATCAGAATGCTGCCCCTTAGATCGTGAACAATTTGCCTTCCTGCACCCTTCCTTAATATGTAACATGTCCCAGTCCGCTTCCCAAAATTTGTTTGCCTATAAATATCTTTTCGAATCTGTTGAACGTACAACTGACCGCCACACACCTGTTTCAACTCGTTGCTATTGAATGCTTCCTGGTAATAAAAAATCAAGTCAGCGGGCCCGTAATCAACGACACCCGTGTGAAACCCCGGCTTATGCAGCAACCAGCGTACAACGTTTTTCGCATTCAGCGGATTGCCCGCAATTATCTCCGGATAGACAACGATAGCCTCGTCAACATTAAACCGTAATTTAACTGGCGTGCGAAAACCGTGGAAGGTTTTAAAGTCAATAGCGGTTTTCTTATTGACCCAATCACGGAGCTTTAAAACCGCCCTCCGCACTGGGCGGGTCTTATGAATATCAGCTGGTAAGGGATCGACGATCGGGCAAAGGTACGCGTCACGTCCAGAGCGATTGATTAAATCGCACAGCCTATGTAGCGCTATTGAACCGCCGGTGTTTTCAGAGTACCCATAACTATGAATTATAAATTGGCGTGATTGGCTCATTTGTGCGAACTATACCTCCGGCAACTTATTGTTAGCGACCTGGATCCTTTGTCGCAAGGCTTCCTAGCAATGGAGAATGATTGCAGGTGAGTAGAATGACGCTGACCGGCGGACGCGCAACCCGCCGCTTCGCGTCCTCTTGTTTGCAAAACTACGGAGTCTTGTGCAATCGCCGTCATTGCGAAGCCCTGCCCCGGCGCGACAAAACTATGTTGAAAAGAATCTCCGTGAGCTCCATGAAGATCGTTAATCGTAGCGCGAACCCGACACCGATATAAGTGGCGGCGCCGAGGCCGACCAATGCGCCAAGTTCAAGGGACGGCGTGAGATTTATGGCGCTTCGAGCAAACATCAGCAATACACCCATAAGCGCGCCGACTAAGAATATGCCTTTTAAATCCTCCAATTGCGCGCGAATCCCGTAATTGAAGAAGCGTCCGGAAGGAGCCGCATTGGTGAACGCAGCGATCACGCCTGAGACGACCTGACTGACGGCAAGTCCCATGATTCCGAAAAAACTGCCGACAAGCATCGTGGCGAACCCGGTCGATTGTTTAATGATCTCTATCTTCAAGAAAGTGCTCGAGTCGCCCCGCGCGAGGATCGCTTGAACGTTTATGACATGAATGGGCCACAACAGTCCGGAAAAAGCCAGCACGGAGAGAATCGGCGCCGACTGGCGCCATTTCTCGCCAAACAATGTGACAACTACTAGGTCGGATAGCAAGGCAAGTCCAATCATCGCTGGGATATTGATTGCCATGGCAGCTCGCAACGCGAAGCTGACGCCGCGCCGTAACGCCGCCATATCATCGGCGCGCGCCGAAAAAAGCGGCAGCGAGGCGCGGCCGATAAGCGACGAAAGCATTCCACTCGCAACCGCCTGAACGTTGGAGCCGCGATTGTAGAAACCGAGCTCTCCCACACCATACAGCTTGCCGACAATCACCGTGAACCCCTGATTGTAAGAAAGGTCAAGGAGGCTCGACAAAAGGAGATTGGCGCTAAACTGCAACTGCGCCAGCACAGGCGCGATTTTGAAGGTCAAGCTTGGGCGCCAACGGCCTACGTACCACAACGAAAGCGTCGTCGTCGCCGACATCGCGAGCATTTGCCAAGCAAGCGACCAGACGCCAAATCCCGCGAATGCTAAGCCGATACCAAGGCCGCCGGAAACCGAGGTCGCCATCGCGCCGACTATGAGCAGCTGTCGAAATCGAAGGGCGCGTATCAAAAGAGCGCTTTGTACGGCACCAAGCGCCGCAATGACCACTTGTGCCGCCGCCACAATCATCAGCGACCGCAAGACCGGTTGGCCATAGAATTGCGCGGCATATGGGGCAACGAACAACAACGTCCCAGCGCACAGCAACCCAACCGCGAGATTGAACCAAAAGACCGAGGTCTCTTCTTCCTGGCTGCTGTTTTGACTGCGGATGAGCGCGACGCTCATGCCACTGTCCACGAAGAGCATCGACAGGCTCGTGAACAACGTCAGAAGCGCTATAATGCCGAAGTCGGACGGCGATAAAAGCCGCGCCAGTATCAGGGAAATGAAAAACTGAACGCCCTGTCGCAGCAAAATGTCGGCACCACTCCAAAGGCCCGCAACTGCCGCTTTTTCTTTGGCCATCAGCACTGTCCTTGTTCAGACGAAAGAGAACGAGCAGCAGCTCGATCTACTGAAAATCGCACTTCCACCTCCAATAGAGTTCGTGAACGCCTTTGGCGCTTTTTTGCGGGAGTGCCTAGTAGCATAGAAAGTCAATCTGTTCGATGGCGAAACCATACAGCGTCGCCGCCTCACGTCCCCTTGATAATATCAATTACGCGTTGCTGCTCTTCTGGCCGCAACGCCGGGTAGATCGGCAGGCACAGCACTTTGGCCGAGGCATCGGTCGCCACGGGCAAGTTCTCGCGCTGCGCGGAAGGCAAGGCGCGGTACATCGGAAAGTCGGTAATCAGCGGGTAAAAGTAGCGTCGCGCAAAAATGCCATGATCCTTGAGTTTTTGAAGTAAACCGTCACGGCTTAAAGGATGATCTCGCTGCACCAGGAGGGGAAAATATGCGTAATTGGCGACGACCTCGCCCGCGTCGCCAAGGCAAAGGACGCCTTTCGTGTCCGCCAGTTGCTTGCGATAGACTGCGTCAATCTCTTTCCGGCGCGCCAAGGCTTGATCAATGTGTTGAAGCTGTAGCAGGCCAAAGGCGGCGTTGAACTCGCTCATCTTGCCGTTGATGCCGGGCGCCACCACCGTCACTTCGTCAACAAAACCGAAGTTTTTTAGGTGGTCGATACGCTGTTTTGTTTTGGCGTCGGGACAAATGATAGCGCCGCCTTCAAAGGTGTTGAAGACCTTGGTCGCATGAAAACTTAACACAGAGAGATCGCCGTGGTTGAGCACACTGCCACTGTGGCACTGAACGCCAAAGGCGTGAGCGGCGTCATAGACGACCTTGAGGTTGTAATTGTCGGCGATCTTTTGGATGGCCTCCATGTCACAAGGGTGGCCGTAAACATGCACAGGTAGGATGGCAGTGGTGTGCGGCGTGATCGCGGCTTCGATTTTGGCCGGGTCGAGGTTCAGCGTCTTCGCGTCGATGTCCACAAACACTGGTTTGACGCCGTTCCAGAGCAGGGAATGCGCCGTGGCCACGAATGAATACGGAGTGGTGATGACCTCGCCTGTGATGCGCAGCGCTTGCAACGCGGTAACCAGCGCAATTGTGCCGTTTGTGAACAACGCCAGGTGTTTAACGCCAAGATAGTCGCAAAGCGCTTGTTCGAAGGTCTGGTGGTACGGTCCCCCATTGGTCAGGAGCTTATTTTTCCATATTTCCTGCAAGTAAGGGAGAAACGCCTCCAACGATGGGAGGGAAGGTTGGGTAACATAGATGGGCTGTGTGACCGGGGATTCGGCTTTGGGTAAGGAACTCATGCTTTTGAGCGCTCCGCTGGGTCTCGCTTGACTCTAGTCAGAATATTTAAGTGCTTGAGGAATTCCCGAATTTCTTCGACCGATGCCTGGTGATGATAAACCATAAAGATGGCCGCAAACACATCCATTCGGCCTTTCCAACCGCAGCCGGTATGGCTGGCGGCCAAGCCCTGTCCCAGATTTGATGGCGCGCTGAACGACAGCCCGTGCCTATCTCCGGGCTGGGCATCCCTCCGGGTTTGTGACCGTCAACACTATCACAATTCCAACTTTAGTCGAAAGTGTAATGTTCAAATCACAAAGACCGCCCTCAAACTCGCCTATCAGCCCGGTGAAAATGTCGCGATTTGATCAGGCGACTTCGCGTGTGACAGCGACAATTAGGGCAGCCGTCTCCACGTCGGACGCGGCGATGATCACGAAGGCGATCGTGTCGGCGGCCTGAATAAC
>NZ_JBKQOU010000373.1:0-4277 GCF_052145335.1 Rhodoblastus sp. | reverse complement strand
TTCTCCGGTGATTGAGGTGGAATTGAAAGAGGCCCGCGTGCGGATCCACGCCGGCGCGCCGTCGTCGGCGATTGCGGCGGCCTTGAAGGCGTTGCGGTCATGATCCCGATACACTCGGGATGACGCGTCTGGATTGCGATGGGTCACACGGACATGCGCCGGGGTATGCAGGGTTTGGCCCTTCAGGTCCAGGAGCAGCTGAACCGCGATCCCCACGCCGGCGACCTGTACATCTTCAGGGGTCGTCGCGGCGATCTGGCGAAAATTCTTTGGCATGACGGCGTCGGGCTGTCGCTCTATGGGGTCACGACAAGATCAGTTCCAACTCGCACGATTAGACGGAACGAACGGCGAACCCTTTTTCCCCGGCTGTTGATTACGCCGCTTTCGCCGCCGGGGCGCTCCAGCCGATGCGCTGAAGTGTGTCGATGAGGGTCGAGCGCGGGACTTTGAACGTGCGGCAAACAGATGCTTTGCTCGCGCCGTTTTCGAGCGCCGCGACAATCTGCTCCAGCTTCTCAGAATCGATCGCGAGCGGGCGACCGCCCCGGCGGCCGCGCCGTTTGGCGGCGGCCAAGCCGGCCATGACACGTTCGCGGGTCAGGGCGCGCTCATATTGCGCCAACGCGCCAAAGACAGAAAACAAAACCTCTCCGTGCGGCGTGGTCGTGTCCATCTGCTCGGTGAGCGACCGGAACGCCACGCCCTTCTTTTTCAGATCGGCGATGATCGACAGCAGGTTGGGCAGCGACCGCCCCAGCCTGTCGAGCTTCCAGACGACCAGGCAATCGCCGGCGCGCAAATCGGCGAGACAGGCTTTGAGACCGGGACGGTCGTCGCGGGCGCCGCTGGCCTTGTCGTCGTGAAGATGGCGCTCGTCGACGCCCGCCGCGATCAGGGCGTCGCGTTGCAGGTCATTGGATTGGCGATCATCGGCGGAGGAGACGCGCATATATCCGACAAGCATGTGCGGAAAACCTCGCATTTGATGTTTCCGCGCAAAGTATCATAGCGACATGGGTTTCCGTACAAAATTGTGGATGGTTTGAACAGCGTCTTTGTCTTCGCGCCGGGCTGCACGACAATCACTTGTTTTTCGACGCCGCGACAGCGTTCCGCTTGATCGGCAGGAGGCCGACACATGGCATATCGTCCGCTGTTGAAGGGAGATCAATGGAGTGAACTTGTCGGCGTTCCGACGGACGAGGAAAGCTTGATTCGGCATTATTCGCTGAGCGGCGACGACATCATGCTCGCCCTGTCCAAACGGGGACACCGCAATAAATTTGGCTTTGCGCTGCAACTCTGTCTGCTGCGGCACCCCGGCCGACCGCTAATTCCGAATGAAGCAATATCGCCAGCTCTGCTGAACTTCATTGCCGCCCAGATCGGAATCGACGCCGCCGTCTTCGCCGACTACGCCAAGCGGGAACAAACGAGGCGCGAACATGCTGCTGAGCTTCAGCAGCTCATTGGCCTCAGAACAGCCGACCGCGATTCTCGGCGGCGGGCGCTTCTTGCCGCTGTCGACGTTGCGATGCGAACCGATAAAGGTTTGGAAATCGCCAAGGCGATCGTAAAAAGCTTTCGAGACGGCGGCATTCTTGTTCCAGGCGTCGATCGGCTGGATAAAATCGGCCGCGCCGGACGGGCTGTCGCCCGCCGCCGCACCAATCGAATTATTCTTGGAACATATTCTCCAGAGCAGCTTTCCGCCGTTGACGATCTGCTTGCTCTGGACCCGGCCATCAAGCAAACCCGCTTTGGCTGGTTGAACGCGTGGCCGGATTCTCCCGGCGCCAGCAATCTGCTCGGGCTGATGGAGCGCCTGACCTTCGTCCGCAAACTCGGCCTCGATCAGAACTGCCGGAAGGATGTGCATCCAGACCGCTGGCGGCAAATTGTGCGCGAGGGCGCCGCCACGCCGAGCTGGCTGGCCGCCGACTTTGGCGCAGAACGCAAGCGCGCCACGATCGTCGCCACCTTGATCGATCTCTGCGAACGGCTGACGGATGAATCCGTCGCCATGTTTTGCAAGCAGGTGGGACGGTTGTTTTCGCGCGCCTCGGCGACAAGCGCGCAACGCTATACGGACAATCGCAAGGAGACGGCCAAAGTCCTGCGCCTCTTCCGGGAGACTTTGCGCGTCTTGCTGGCCGACGAGGAGGATAATAGCGACGGCGCGATCATTGAACGGCTGAACGCCGAAGTCGGATGGCACCGGCTGGTTCAGGCCCAGCCAACCGTTGAGGCCATGGTCAAGGACAGCGATCCCGACGCTCTGCTCCTGGCGGCGCAAGGATACGGCGGCTTGCGCAAATACGCGCCGCAATTTCTGGATGATTTCGTCTTCCGCTCATAGCGTCGGCACGATCCGCTGCTTGCCGCAATCGACGCGCTCAAAACCATGAACCGGGACGCTCGCCGGGCTTTGCCCGCCAAGGTTCCCACGCAGCATCTGACGGAGAAAGCCAAGGCGACCATCTTCGCCGATGGCAAATCGGACCGGCGACTTTACGAAATCGCCACGCTGGCCGTCTTGCGCGAGAAGCTGCGCTCTGGCGACATTTCGGTCGAGGGCAGCCGGACGTTCCGGCCCTTCGCCGATCATCTGATGCCAAAGGCGGCGTTCGAGGAGAAGAAGGCGGCCAATGCTCTCAACCTCGGCGTGCCCGACGATTTCGATTTCTATCTGAGCCAAATGCGGCAGAAGCTCGATTTCAGCCTCAAACGCCTGTGTCATCGCGCGCGAACCGGCAAGCTGGATGGGGTCAGGCTGGAAAAGGACGAGCTGATTGTCTCGCCCTTGAAGAGCGAAGTTCCGGAAGAAGCCGAAACGCTCAAATGGGAGCTGAACCATTGCCTGCCGCGCATTCACATCACTGACCTGTTGGCCGAAGTGAATGGATGGACAGGGTTTTCCGACAGGTTCACCCATCTGCGGACGCTGGATGCGGTGCGCAACAGCTCCGCGATTCTCGCCGCCGTGCTGGCGGACGCCACCAACCTCGGCGCAAAACGCATGGCCGAGGCGTCAGCCAATGTCAGCGAGCGGCAAATTGGCTGGGCCAGGCAGTTTCATGTTCGCCCCGAGACCTACAAGGCGGCGCAGGCCGCCGTGACCGACGCGCATTCCATCCATCCCCACGCCAGTCTATGGGGCGCCGGCATAACCTCATCGTCGGACGGTCAGTTTTTCCGGGCGGGCGACCGGGCTGCGGCTCGCGGCGACGTCAATCTACATTACGGCAGCGAGCCGGGCGCCAAATTCTACAGCCATCTGTCGGATCAATACGGATATTTCAGCATTCTGCCGATCTGCCCGACCGAAAGCGAGGCGCCGTATGTGCTTGACGGCCTGTTCGACCACGAAACCAGGCTCGACATCGCCGAGCATTTCACCGACACGGGCGGCTCAAGCGATCATGTTTTCGCCCTGTTTGCCTTGCTCGGCAAACGGTTTTCGCCGCGATTGCGCGATCTCAAGCTCAAACGATTCCATACATTCGGCGGGTCTGACGCCTATCCCGCCCTACGCAAACATATCGGCCTTGCGCTCCGGCCCGAGCTGATGCGCGAACATTGGACCGAAATGCTGCATCTGGCCGCGTCGATGAATGATCGCGTGGTGGCGCCTTCGACGATTCTCAAGAAATTATCGGCGGCGCAGAAGCCGAGCCTGCTTTCCAAGGCTTTGAGCGAAGTCGGGCGGTTGGAGCGGACGCTGTTCATGATCGAATATTATTCCGATCCCGGCCTGAGGCGGCGTTGCCAGGGCGGATTGAACAAAGGCGAAGCCGCGCACAAGCTGAAACGCGCCGTGTTTTTCCATGAATGCGGCGAAATCCGCGACCGCTCATTCGACAGCCAGGCGTTTCGCGCCTCCGGCCTCAATTTGGTCGTCGCCGCCATCGTCTACTGGAACACGGTCTATCTGGCGCGCGCCGCCGATCACCTCAGATCGAAGGGACGGGCGATTCCGGATAATCTGCTGAAACACGTTTCGCCGTTGACCTGGGAGCACATCAATCTCACCGGCACCTATTCCTGGCGGACCGAACAAGCCAACCCCGATGCTTTCCGGCCGATCAGGGAAGGAAAGCCCTTGTTCTGGGCCGCAGCATGAGACGAGATTCCTATTCCGTTCTATCTAATCGTGCGATTTGGAACTGATCTTGTCGTGACCCCATCTTGGATCATGGGCTTGCCGATCGAGTTTTCCCCGTTGCGAGGGGCTTTCGACGGAAGGTTTTGAAACCCTATTATTCGTGGCCCCC
>NZ_JBKQOU010000372.1:0-7608 GCF_052145335.1 Rhodoblastus sp. | reverse complement strand
ACGGGCGAGGAAATCGGCGCGTTCGAGATAACGCGAGACCCAGTAGAGATTGTCTGCGGTGCGGGAAAGCATGAGTTTTCGCAATCCTTATGTTTTTTCTCGTCAACAGCGACTTGTAGCGGTCGATGAATCCCTCGCGTGGGCTCCGATAGGGCGTCTTCAGACGCCCGTCTATCGACGGGCTATGGTCGCATTCGCTCCTAACCAGGTCTCACAGGCTGTGCCTGTCAGACCTGTATTATTCGGAAGCATCTGTTTCTAGAACCCAGGTGTCCTTGGTGCCGCCGCCCTGGCTTGAGTTGACCACCAGCGAGCCTTCCTTCAGCGCCACCCGCGTCAGCCCGCCGGGCACGACGCGTATCCCGTCGGAGCCCGACAACACGAAGGGGCGCAGGTCGACATGGCGCGGCGCGACGCCGCCGGTGAAGGAAGTGGGGCAGGTGGACAGCGATAAAGTCGGCTGGGCGATGAAATTATCCGGGCTGGCGATAAGCTTTTGCCGGAAAGTCTCGATCTCCTGCTTGCTGGCGTGCGGCCCGACCAGCATGCCATAGCCGCCGGAACCGTTGACCTCCTTGACCACCAGTTCGGGCAGGTGGTCGAGCACATAGGAGAGCGCCTCCTGCTCGCGGCACCGCCAGGTGGCGACGTTTTTCAGCAAGGGATCTTGGCCGAGATAGAAGCGGATGATCTCCGGCATATAGGTATAGATCGCCTTGTCGTCCGCGACGCCGGCGCCGACGGCGTTGGCCAGCGTCACATTGCCCGAGAGGTAGGCGCCCATCAGGCCGCCGGCGCCAAGCGCCGAATCCGGGCGAAACACCAGCGGATCGATGAAATCGTCGTCGACGCGGCGATAGATCACGTCCACCCGTTTCGGACCCTCGGTGGTGCGCATGTAGACGACATCGTCCTTGACGATCAGGTCGCGACCCTCGACCAGTTCGACGCCCAGCTTGTCGGCCAGGAAGGAATGTTCGTAATAGGCGGAATTATACTGGCCCGGCGTGAGCACGACGATATTGGGCTCGCCCGGGCAGGCGCGCGGCGCCACCGAACGCAGCGAGGCGAGCAGGGCGTCGGGATAGTTCTCCACTGGCAGGACGGAATGTTCGGCGAAGAGATCGGGCGCCAGCCGGATCATCATCTCGCGGTTTTCCAGCATGTAGGAGACGCCGGAGGGGGTGCGGACATTGTCTTCGAGCACATAGAAGTCGTGGTCGTCCACCCGCACGATGTCGATGCCGGAAATATGCGTCCAGATGTTGTGGGGCACGGGACGCCCCTGCATTTCCGGGCGGTAGCAGGGATTTCGGAACACCAGGTCCTGCGGGATGACGCCGGCGCGGAGGATTTCCTGCGCGCCATAGACGTCGGTGAGGAACAGGTTCAGCGCCTTGACGCGCTGGATCAGGCCGGCTTCGAGACGCCGCCACTCGTCGCGGCCGAGCAGGCGGGGGATGATGTCGAAGGGGATCAGCCGTTCAGCCGCGTCCTTGTCGCCATAGACGGCGAAAGTGATGCCGATGCGGCGAAACAGCATCTCGGCCTGCTGGCGGCGGGAATCGAGCAGTCCGGGCGGCGATTTCTCCAGCCACTCGGCGATCCGGCGGTAGAGCGCGCGCGGTGCTCCGGCGCCATGGGTCATTTCATCGAAACAGGGCAGCGTCATCGGCCTGATTGCCTTTTTTGCATCCACTTCATCCGCCTTTTGCTCTTGGCGTGTCGAACGCGGCGAGATTCGCATCTTTTCAGCATGAATCGCTTTTTGCATCCCCGCCTTGACCTAACTTAAATGCCGCGTGGAATGAATTGACAGCCTAAACATTATGCTGATCCGGCGATCTTTGCCCTATTGGTGACAATCCCGTTACAGCTGCAAAAAAAAGAGGCAGTTCGCCAAAAACCCTCTTTGCGCCGATGCATTTGCTTAAGCGGCCGCGTGGGCCTAAAAGTCCCGCCAGTCTGGCGAATTCGCCAAAAATGGTCGAACAAATGCGCAAACTGGTATTTCTCTCGGTTTTCCTGGTTCTTGCCGCTCTCGTCGGCGGCATGGCCTGGTTTCAGTTCATGGCCAAGCCGGAAATGGCCCGCGCCTTCATGTCCTCCATGCCGCGTCCGGTCGTCGGCGTCGCGGTGGAGGAAGCGCGCAGCGAAGTCTGGACGCCGCGCATCAGCGCCATCGGCACTTTCAAGGCGGTTCCCGGCATCGACGTCTCCGGTCAGGTGGCCGGCATTGTCGCCGAGATCGACTTCGCCAACGGCCAGGATGTCGCCAAGGGCGCGATGCTGGTAAAAATCGACGATTCCACCGAACAGGCCGAACTTCGATCCAACGCCGCCATGCTGAAAAACGCCGAGGCGGCTTTCCAGCGCCAGCAGATGCTTACCGCCGGCGGCATCGCGTCAAAGTCCAATTTCGACTTGGCCAATGCGGTGCGCGACCAGGCTGCGGGCGCGCTCGACCGCACCCGCGCGCTGATCGGCCAGAAAAACATCGTCGCCCCCTTCGCCGGTCGGCTCGGCATCCGCAAGGTTGACGTCGGCCAATATGTAGCCGCCGGCGCGCCGATGGTGTCGCTGCAGCAGCTTGATCCGATCTATATCGACTTCCAGACGCCGGAACAGGATTACGCGACCCTGTCGATGGGCGGAAAGGTGTCGGCCAAGGTCGACGCGCTTGCAGGCGGCGTCTTTACGGGAAAGATCAGCAATTTTGACGCCCGCGTCGATCGCGACACCCGTTCCGTCCTGGTGCGCGCGGAAATCCCCAATCCTGACAAGAAGATCATGCCCGGCATGTTCGCAAACGTGACCATCGACGCCGGCGCGCCCACGAAAATCGTCACCGCCCCGCGCACAGCCATCGCCTTTTCGCTTTATGGCGACTCGGTCTTCGTGGTGCGTCCTGACGACGCGGAAAAAGGTTTCAACGGCCCGCTGCATGTCGAGCGCCGCAATGTGCGCGTCGGCGAGACGCGCGAGGATCGCATCGTCATCAAGGAGGGCGTCGCGGAAGGCGACAAGATCGTGGCGCAAGGACAGATCAAGCTCCAGCCCAACGCTCCCGTGCGGATCGAGACCGATATGGCGATGAAGCCGCAAGCTGTCAGGCCGATGCAATAGCGCCCGCGAAGCGGGCTAGGAGCGAATGCGACGCCTCGCTTATGCGAGGGATTAACTGATCGCGACTTTTGTCGCGATCAAGACGCAGAAAGAAAAAATGGGCGCGTTTACCGATCTCTTCATCCGCCGGCCGGTTCTGGCGATGGTGGTCAGCCTGCTGATCCTGCTGGTCGGCGCGCAGGCCGGTTTCAACATGCAGATCCGGCAATACCCGGCCCTGTCCTCGGCGACCATCACCGTCACCACCAATTATCCCGGCGCCAACGCCGACGTGATCAAGGGTTTCATCACCACGCCGCTGGAGCAGGCCGTGGCCAGCGCCGAGGGCGTCGACACGCTGGTGTCGACTTCGCAGCAGAACGCCTCGACCATCACCCTCAACCTTCGCCTCAACGCCAATGCCGACCGGGCGATGACCGACGTTCTCGCCAAGGTCAACCAGGTCAAATATCAACTGCCGCGCGACGCCATGGACCCGGTGGTGGCCAAACAGGCGGGGCAGGGCACGGCGCTGCTCTATATGTCGTTCAATTCCGACGTGTTGTCGCCGGCGCAGATCACCGATTACATCAATCGCGTGGTGCAGCCGCGGCTGCAGACCATCGACGGCGTCGCCAGCGCGCAAATTATCGGCGGCCAGAACTTCGCCATGCGCGTCTGGCTCGATCCCGACCGGATGGCGGCCCGAGGCGTCACCGCCGCCGACATCCGCAACGCGCTTCTCGCCAATAATTTCACTTCCGCCGCCGGCCAGGTGAAGGACGACTTCACCCAGACCAGCATCAACGCCCTGACCTCGCTCGACAACGCCCAGGCCTTCTCGCATCTGGTGATTTTCAGCCGCGGCGACGCTTTGGTGCGGCTCGGCGACGTCGCCCATGTCGAACTGGGACCGGAAAGCGTCGATTCCTCGGCGGTGTTCGATGGGCTGAAGGCGGTGTTCATCGGCGTCTACGCCACGCCGACCGCCAATCCGCTGACGGTCATTTCCGATGTGCGCAAGGCCTTTCCCGAGATCGAGGCGAGCCTGCCCGCCGGCGTCAAGGGCTCCATCGCCTATGACGCCACCGAATTCATCCGCGCCTCGATCGACGAGGTCGCCAAGACTTTGCTCGAGGCGGCGGCCATCGTCATCGTCGTGATCTTCCTGTTTCTCGGCGACCTGCGCTCGACGCTCATTCCCATCGTCACCATTCCGCTGTCGCTGATCGGCGTCATGCCCTTCCTGATGTGGATGGGCTATTCGATCAATCTGCTGACGCTGCTGGCCTTCGTGCTCGCCATCGGCCTGGTGGTGGACGACGCCATCGTGGTGGTCGAAAACATCTATCGCCATATCGAACATGGTTTGACGCCGAAGGAGGCGGCGCTGAAAGGCGCGCGCGAAATCGCGCTGCCGGTGGTTGGCATGACCATCACCCTGGCGGCGGTCTATGCGCCGATCGGCTTCGTCTCCGGGATCACCGGCGCCTTGTTCAAGGAATTTGCGTTCACGCTCGCAGGCGCGGTGGTGGTGTCGGGTTTCATCGCCCTCACTTTGTCGCCGATGATGTGCTCCAAGCTCCTGCGCATGCACGTCCGCCCCAAGGGTTCTGCCGAGGAGGGGGCGATGTCGGCCAATGGGCGCCGCGATTTCGCGACCCGTCTCGATGAGATCTTTGAGGGCCTGCGCCGTCGTTACGAGCGTTTGCTGCACGCGACGATGAATTTCCGCGCTCTGACTGTGCTGATCCTCGTCGGCGTGCTGGCGCTGACGGCGATCATGTATGTCTCGACGCCGCGCGAACTGGCGCCGGAGGAGGATCAAGGCATCCTCCTGACCCTGGTCAAGACGCCGCAATCTGCCAATCTCGATTATCTCGAACAGGTGACGTCGCGGCTGCAGACGGATGTCTTCAACCAGGTCGATGAAAAAAGCCACGTCTTCATGATCAACGGCTCGGCGGGCGTCAACCAGGGCATGGCGGGCCTGCTCCTGAAAAACTGGGGCGATCGCAAGCGCAGCCAGAGCCAGATCATGCAGAGCCTGCAACCGCTGCTGGCCAGGGAGACCGGCGGCCAGATCTTCGCCTTTTCGCTTCCGGCGCTGCCCGGCTCGACTGGCGGTCCACCGGTGCAGTTCGTCATCCGCACGGCGGGCGATTACCGCACGCTTTCCGGCGTTCTGGAGCAGTTGCAGGCGGAAGCGCGCAAAAGCGGGCTGTTCCTGTTCACCGACGGCGATCTCAAATTCGACACGCCGCAGCTGGAAGTGAAGATCGACGCCGCCAAGGCCAATAATCTTGGCGTCACCATGCAGGACATCGGCGCGACGCTGGCGACCTTTCTCGGCGGCAATTATGTCAACCGCTTCAATCTGAATGGGCGCTCGTATCAGGTCATTCCGCAGGCGCCGCGCGATTTCCGCCTCACCGAGGACTGGCTGACGCGCTATCAAGTGCGCACCGCCAGCGGCGCGCTGGCCCCGCTGTCGACGGTCGCCAGCGTCACCGCCAACGTTCAGCCCAATGCCCTGACCTCGTTCCAGCAGATGAATTCCGCGACCCTTTCCGGCGTGCCTTTCCCCGGCCATACGCTCGGCGAGGCGCTGACCTTCCTGCAGAACAAGTCCGCGGAGCTGTTTCCCGAGGGCTACAGCTATGATTTCCAGGGCGAGAGCCGGCAGTTCAAGCAGGAGGGCAATACGCTCGCCCTGTCTTTCGTGTTCTCGCTGATCGTCATCTATCTGGTGCTGGCGGCGCAGTTCGAAAGTTTCCGCGATCCCTTCATCATCCTGATCGCCTTGCCGACCTCGATGTTCGGCGCGCTGCTGCCCCTGAACATCATGGGCGTTTTCGGCGCGGCCTCGATCAACATCTACACCCAGATCGGCCTGATGACGCTGATCGGGCTGATTTCCAAACACGGCATTCTCATGGTCGATTTCGCCAATCACATGCAGCGCGACGAAAAACTGTCGCCGCGCGAGGCGATCGAACATGCGGCGGGGGTGCGGTTGCGGCCGATCCTGATGACCACGGCGGCGATGGTGGTCGGCATGCTGCCGCTGATCGTCGCGGCGGGCGCCGGCGCGCGCAGCCGCGCGGCCATAGGCATCGTCATCGCGGCGGGAATGAGCGTCGGCACATTGTTCACGCTGTTCGTCACCCCGGCGATCTATTCGCTGGTGGCGCGCGACCATCGCGACGAGGAGGAAAAGGCTGTGGAGCAAAAGAAAAGCGCCCGCCCTCGTGGGCCGGCGCCTTCGATCGTCCAGGCTCACGCCGAAACGGATGCGACAGTCGGCTGACGCAAGCCACGGGCGACGAGCCGCCATGTCCCTGCTGTTGTGGCGTTTCGCGGCGAAGCCGAGCCCGGCGAAACCGAGGCTCAGAGCGTACCTATTCGGTTAACGCAGACACCAACTATATGGACTTAGCGGAGAGCGAGGTCGAGACCGCCTGATCGAACGCTTTCGGGCTCGAAGGCGACCTTCGCTGACCGCTGCGAAGGGCGGGAACAGTGGTCACTGCCCCGCACGTTGAGACGCTCGGTCGATTGATCGCCGACGCAAAAAAAGAGGAAGCTACCTCATGAAGTCGGGCATCTTATTCGTCAGCGTTTTTTGTCTGGCCCTTGCCCTCTCCGCTTGCGGGGGACCGAGCGCGTCCTATCGCTACAAGCTGACGGTTAGCCTCAACACGCCGGATGGAGTGAAAACCGGTTCGAACGTTGTACAAGTGGACTATAACAAGGTGTCGTTTCCTATGTCGGGGGAGGCACATGCTGTTTACGGCCAGGCGCTCTATCTCGACACCGGCGGCAAACCGCTGGTCGTTCTGTTGTCGCGCGCCACCTTTAGCGGCCCGAATCATTGGATGGCGGTTGACCCCGTCGCGGTGATCGCCCGCCTTTGCCTCGGCCAGGAATACGGGGTCTTCAGTTTCATCGAATCAGTGAAACAGTTCGGGCGTTGCCATGCGGCCTATCCGCTTGAATTCGACGACATGCCCGACATGGTGACTTTCGAGGACCCGAAGGATCCAAACACAGGGCGCCCTGTAGATCCTCGCAATCCCGCAGGAGCGCTTGGCCCCGGCGTCTCCGTTCGGTCCATCACGATCCAGGTCACCGACGAGCCGATCACCAAAGAGGTCGACGAACATTTACCTTGGGTACGTAACTGGTGGGGTCGCATCGACTTTGACGTCACTAAGGATCCTCACAACTTCGCCGGTCATTTTGATTTCGTAAACGAGGGAGAATCATGATGTTAACCAATTTGAATGACGTTCTTTTAGCAATATTGCGGTCCGACTGAGTTCGGCGAACGACCGCTCGGGCTCAAAACCTGCCGAAGCCGCTATGACGGCTTCCCGCCGATCTCTGCCGTTGCAACTAGCGCACAGGCCCCTCTATAGGTAGTGGGTATGTGCGTTAACCGGATTGGCGCGGTTCAGAGGCCAAGTTCACTATGGGAGCCGAAACGCACGAGTTCGAGTG
>NZ_JBKQOU010000371.1:0-11549 GCF_052145335.1 Rhodoblastus sp. | reverse complement strand
GTCACGTCATTAATCACGGAATTAACGTCGTAACTTCAGCCAAAGCCCGGCAAACCCAAAGGCACCGTCACCGGACGCTTACCAGGAATCGGCTCGAAACGGCCATTGTCGTATGCGTGCGCGGAAGCCGGCCAGGCCCTCGTCGGATCGATTGTCCGCCCACCAGGGTCCCAGTGAGCGCTATTCGCTTGAATGGGAAGACGCTTTCGCAAACGATATGGTCACGCTCATGCCGTTCCCTGGCGATGACGTCACTGCGACTTTCGCAGAAGTGTTTTGCTTCAGTGACTGGACCATGATCGCGCCGAGCTTTCCAGGCTTCGGCCAGATCGCGCCATCGCGCAAACCAACGCCATCGTCGGCGATCATAATGTGGCAGCCGTAATCGTCGATTAAGCCATGAAGTTTGATGACGCCTCCTTCACGACCCGCAAAGGCGTGTTTGAGGGCATTGGTCAGCAGCTCGTTCACGACAAGTCCAGCGGGCATGGCCACGTTCACCGATACGGGCCAAGTATCGAGTTTCATGTCCAGACGAACGCCTTCGACGGCGTGCGCCTGCATGACCGCGGTTGCGATCTGTCCGAGATAGGCGCCAAGGTCGACAGTGTCGTTGGCATTCTCTTGCGCAAGCGCATCGTACAAAACAGCCAGCGCGTGGATCCTGCCAGCAAGCCTATCGAAGCGTTCTCCAGTTGCGTCGTCGGGCACATTGCGCGCCTCCAACCGGATCAAGGCGGTAATCATTTGCAGATTGTTTTTGACGCGGTGTTGAAGCTCCCGAAGAAGTACGTCTTTGTCTTTCAATGTTTTTGCCCGCGCATTGCCGCCAGGGCCATGCCCAGCCACGTTCGCCAAAGCGACAAGACGGAATATCGGCTTTCCGGTTTCGTCCTCAATCGTGTTGGACCAGGCCGACACATTTACCGATCCTGCTTTTAGCTCGATTGTGAATTCACCGATATATTCCGCATCGTCTTTCACGGCATCGCGCAGCAAGCGGTCGTCGTCGACGGAGGCAGCGATCCCCGGCAATGCTCTCCAACTCCTACCCTCAATTTCGGCAACTGGCAGACCCGTCAGCCGCGAGAATTCGTGATTGGCATAGGTGACTATCTCAGAAGGGTGGAGTTCCGAGACGGCGACAGCAACCGGCGCATGGTCAAGGAACTGCTTGAACCGGTCACTTTCCAGCGCCTCAGCAAGATTCGCCGTATCGAGCAGAGCTTCTACCCTATCGGCATTATCACTCGTCATCGAATTTCCCTCTTGGGCCAGACTTCCGGTTGGCAGGCCTAAAGCGCGGGTTAGCTGGAACCTAGCCCGAAACTCCAGCAGCGCGTGTGGTAGCGTATTGCTCCTTCAATTCCCAATAGCCATTGGCGTAATAACCTTCGCTTTCAACAATCGATTGAAGTCAAAGTTGCAAACCGACCGGTGAATTCGGCTTGGAAAATTGGGAATCGTCAAACATGGTCACAAAAGTTCCGGTCAAGCCAGCAATTCTCTTGTCCATATTGCGTCTCCCGCTGCTGGGATCCGCGTTGGCCTTGAACCATCGCGGGCCGAAAAAGAACGAATTACTATTACGCGAGTCGATAGCACGCATATCGGCGTCAGAAACAGCTTCGGAATTTACTCATAAACGTGCAGCCTCCTTGGTTATCTGAGAGCGCGTGTTGTCGTGACTTGATCGAATGACTGCAATCCGCCGGTTCCTACCGATCTGCGTTGGCCGCCAACGGCTCGTTGCTGACGATCCTAGAGGGGCCGGCGGCAGAGATCGGCGTCGCAACTCCGATCTGCGATCCTTGCCTTCGTTGTTTGAAGCAGTCTAGACTTTAAAACGGGATCATTGGCCATGCCGGGAATACGGGCCAGAAGAACAGAAGGAACCGCCCATGCGCCGCCTGCTGATGCTCGCCATTCTACTATGTCTGCCCTCCCTCGCGTTTGCAGGGGCGAAGGAAGAGGGACAGGCAGTTTTTGATACGTTCCTGGCCGACTTTTCCTCGGCGAACGCGGATGATGTCGCCAGCCTCTTTACCCCCGACGCCCTTTTTTGGGGTACGCGAGCGACTGATCTGATCACCACACCAGAGGGTATTCACCAGTACTTTGCGAATGCATTTAAGGCGCTTCCGGGAGCGAAGGCGTCAAGCGTAAGCCCAGCTTCTGTCACCGTCCTCTCTGATGACGCTGTCGTTGTTTCCGGGATTTGGCAGGTGACAGGAGAGTCAGGCGGCAAGCCCGTCCTCTTGCAGCTCAGGAATAGCTTGGCCGTTGTCCGCCGTGGCGACCATTGGTTGATTGCCTCGTTCCACAACTCGCTACGTCCATCTCCGTAGCTTCTCAAATCTCTCTTGGTTCCCAAGCCTTCGAAGGCTGCGACGTAGAGTGCAAAATTCAAGATTCAGGTGCAAGTCTCCGCCAACGCCTGCAATTTGACACCAAGTCGCCATTGCTGCCGGGGTTGAACGACTTCCGCTTTCCGCCGCAAGGAGACGATGCCGATCGGCCCGTAGGATTGACGACCGTCTCATCATGATCCTTAACGGAGCTCGGCGGTCGTCTTGAACCACCCCATTTTTTTAGCGCTCGTCGTGGACATTTAGCCAGGCGGCATCACCGATGTCTGGTCGGGCGCGCGCGGCCGTAACGGGTAACCGTCGTAACCGCGCCCGGCGCGGGTTATGGCGCGGCGCGCGGCGCGGCTAAGCTCGGAAATAGCCCTACCTAGGGGCGCGGTTATAACGGTTACCAGCGGTTTCCACCCCTTGGGCTAAATACCGCCCTCGTGTGGCTCATCGGGCCGGCCCGTCAGGCGCCAATAGCCCTTGGCCTTTTGGCCGTTCTGCAGCGTCAGCGTCACCGGCCCTTCCCAGCCAAGGCCGCGCATCACGCGACCGAGCCGCCGAGTCTTGAATTGATCAACCTGATGCGGCGGTATCCTGAGAACTTCATCCATCCTTGCCGATGTCGACGCCGATAACGGCAATGTCTTCCGCAGTTCTTTGATCTGTGTGGGCCATTGGGTCTGCTCCGGCTTGATATTGGTCCTGCAGCTAACGCTGTTGGGGGAGCAGCCGGTCCATCCCATTAGCGGCCGGTCGCCAACCTTTCGCGCTCCGTCAAGGCAGGGTTCAAAGCAGACTTTCGCAGGATTAGGTTAGCATTCCATGCAGCCTTTGCGTCGTATTTGGCGGACCACCTAGAGCGTTTTCAAGCGTAGCGGGCACCGGTTCGCGCGAAGAAAACGCGTAAAAACGTAGAACGAGAGCCCTGCTCCGATTCAATCGGAGCGGAAAAGGCTGTAGTCGATTCACCCTACGAACGATCGACCTTGCAGCCTTTCAGAAACAGCGCGGCGCAGGTCTTGGCCCGAGCGGCGATTTCTTCGGCGTCTGGCGCCGCACGTTGCCCCAGCATGACGGCGCGTTGCGGCTCCATGATCATCATGCCGCGCAGCATTCCGGCGGCAAGATAATGGTCTTCGAGCTCCAGCAATCCCTTTCGACATTGTTCCTTCAGCCAGCGCGCCATGGCTTCGGCGACGTGCCCCATGGCGCCCACATAAAAGCTCCCTCCGATTTCCGGAAACCGGTCGCATTCGCTCAGCACCAGGCGAATGATCGCCGTCGTCTCCCCTTCAAGCGTCAGATGTCCATAGGCGACCAGGATCCGCTCCAGCGCCGATTCCATATCCAAGGCGCTGATCGCCTCCTCGTCGAACGCCAGCATGAATCTTTCGATTCTTTCGGAAATGACGCTTTTGAACAGATCCGCCTTGTTCGGCGTCAGCCGGTAGAGCGTCTTGGTGGAAACGCCGGCGCGTTGCGCCACCGCGCACATCGTCGCGCCGGCATAACCGTTCGCCTGAAACTCCTCGCGCGCCGCCTGGACAATCAGGCCTAGCGTCGCCTCGTCCGAGCGAGTTTGCGGGCGGCCGCGACCGCGACATGGCTCGTTTGCAATTTCGACCATGATGATTTTCCAAATTCCAATTGACAACCCCACGTTGAGGCGTATTTTGGAAACTATCAGGTTTCCTAAATAACGGCAAGCCGATTGTCCCGGCGCCTGGATAGGGTGGGAGTGGTCCGATGACGCAGCATGCAGATGTTGAAAGCTTTGATGGATCGGTCCAGGCAAGCGAAGTTGACGCTATCCTGAACGGGATCGGGATTTCCGGCCCTCCCGCCGCACGGGGCGGCATAAAAAAACTGCTGAAAAGCATGCTTCTCGTCGGTGTCGGCGCGGCAGCGCTGGCCGCGGCGGTCTATTTCGGCCGGCAGTATTGGACGGTCGGTCGCTTCGAGGTCGCGACGGACGACGCCTATGTCAAGGCGGACAACACCACCATCGCCCCGAAAGTGGCGGGCTATATCTCTGCCGTGCAGGTCGGCGACAATGAGCGCGTCAAGGCAGGGCAGATTCTGGCCCGCATCGACGATCGCGATTACAAGGTCGCGGTCGAGCAGGCCAAAGCCGATGTCGAGGCGGCCAAAGCCGCCATCGCCAACAAGCAGGCGGCGCTCAACGCGCAGCAGTCGGCGATCGACGGCGCCCACGCGACCATTGCGGCCGATCAGGCGAACCAGACTTTTGCCGAGCAGGAGGACAAGCGTTATTCGGATCTCGCGAAGACGGGATTTGGCAGCGTGCAAAATGCGCAGCAGGCGAATTCGCGTGTTCTTGCTTCCCACGCCGCGGTGACGCGGGACACGGCGGCGCTCGCCAGCGCGACCAAACAGCTGGACGTGCTGAAAGCCGAGCTGGCGCAGGCCGAGGCGAGTCTGGCCCGCGCGCAGGCGGGGCTCGACCAGGCCGAACTAAACCTCTCCTATACGATCATCGCCGCGCCAGTGGATGGCGAGGTCGGCAACCGCACTTTGCGCGTTGGCCAATATGTGCAGGCGGGTGCCCAGCTGATGTCGGTGGTGCCGACCGAGGCCGCTTACATCGTCGCCAATTACAAGGAGACGCAGCTGACCGACGTTCATCCCGGCCAGCCGGTCGAAATTGCGGTCGACATGTTCCCCGGCCAGGTGTTTCGGGGTCGCGTCGACAGCCTGGCGCCGGCGAGCGGCCAGGAATTCGCGCTGCTGCCGCCCGACAACGCCACCGGCAATTTCACGAAAGTCGTGCAGCGCATCCCCGTGAAGATCGTGCTCGACGCCGGCAGCCCGCTGTCCCTGGTGTTGCGTCCGGGCATGTCGGTCACTCCCACCATCGACACCAAAGTCCGCAAGACGCAGGTCGCCACTGCGGCGGACCGCAAGAGCTGAGGTCCCGGCGTTTAGGAGCAAGGCCATGTCGAGCATAGCGCAAGTCGCAACAGGTAGCTCTTCCGGCGCTATTCCATTTGTCGCGCCACCGACGGAAAAGGCGAGCCTGACCTCCTGGATCGCCGTTCTGGCAACCATGATCGGCGCGTTCATGGCGATCCTCAACATCCAGATCACCAACGCCTCGCTGCTCAACATCGAAGGCGGCATTGGGACGGGCGTCGACAATGGCGCCTGGATTTCGACCTCCTATCTGATCGGCGAAATCGTCGTCATTCCGCTCACCGATTACCTCAGCCGGGTTTTTTCCTATCGCCGTTACATATTGGCGAGCACGATCCTGTTCGCCTTGTTCTCGATCGGCTGTTCCTTCGCCCATGACCTCGGCTCGATGATTGTTTGGCGCGGATTGCAAGGGTTTGCCGGCGGCGTTTTGATCCCGATGGCCTTCACCGCCGTGCTGACCAAACTGCCGAAAGCGCAGCAGCCCATCGGCTTCGCCATGTTCGCCGTCGCCGTCACTTTCGCCCCGGCGATCGGCCCGACCATCGGCGGCTATCTGACCGAGAATTACGGCTGGCAGACCATTTTCTACGTCAATACGCCGCCGAGCATCGTGATGGCGATTGCACTGGCCTTGACGCTGGAGCGCGAGCCGATGCAACTCCATCTGCTCAGGGAAGGCGACTGGGCGGGCATAGTGACCATGACGATCGGGCTTTCGGCGCTGCAAACCGTGCTTGAGGAGGGCAACAAGGACGATTGGTTCGCCTCGTCATTCATCTTCGATCTGGCGATCGTGTCTCTCGTCTTCCTGTCGATTTTTGTCGCCATCGAGCTTTCGGTGAAAAAGCCGCTGGTCAATCTGCGCCTGCTCAAGCGGCGCAATTTCGGCGTGGGCGTTGTCGTCAATGTCCTGATGGGCTTCGCCTTGTTCGGCACGATCTATGTTCTGCCGCAATATCTCGGTCAGGTGCAGCGTTACAACGCCGAGCAGATCGGCAAGGTTCTGGCATGGACGGGACTGCCGCAGCTCCTGCTGATCCCCTTCGTGCCGATGCTGATGAAGCGTTTCGATGCGCGCTATATCGCCTTCGCCGGCCTCGTCATTTTCGCCGCGAGTTGCTTCATGAACGTGACTCTGTCGCTTGATTCCTCCGGCGATCAGTTCCTGGCGCCGAACATCGTGCGCGCTATCGGCCAGGCGCTGATGCTGACGCCGATCAGCGCCATCGTCACCGGCGGCATTTCGCCGAGCGAAGCCGGCTCGGCCTCCGGCCTCTCAAACATGCTGCGCAATCTCGGCGGCGCGGTGGGCACGGCGACGCTCGCCACCATCCTGACCAAACGCGAACAGTTTCACTCCAACATCATCGGCCAGTCGGTGACGCTTTACCGCGACGAAGTGCGCCAGAGACTCGATGATCTGACCCATTATTTCCTGGCGCACGGAGCCGCCGGCGCCGATGTCGCCCGCCAGCAGGCGATCGGCGCGATCGGCGGAATCGTCAAGCGTCAGGCGCTGATCATGGCTTTCGGCGACACGTTCGCGATCATCGGCGCGCTGCTTGGACTTGCGGCCGTGCTGCTGCTTTTTGCAAGAAAAGTGAATGCCGCGGCGGGAGCGGAGGGCGCTCATTGACGCCTTGGGAAACAGGTTGAAACAGGAGGATGGATCATGACTCTGGCCGATCAAAGCGCACTCTTTCTGGAAGACATTTCCGTCGGCCAGCGTTTCGTCAGCGCGACGCATGTCCTGGACTCCGATCAAATTAAGGCTTTCGCCGCCCAGTTCGATCCGCAGCCTTTCCATCTCGACGAGCAGACCGCAGAGGATACGTTTTTTGGCGGTCTGGCGGCGAGCGGGTGGCATGTCGCGGCGATCACCATGAAGCTTTTGGTCGGCAACGGCGCCAGCATCGCCGGCGGCCTCATCGGGGCGGGAGGCGAGATCGCCTGGCCAAAACCGACAAGACCCGGCGATGTGCTTCGTGTTGAAAGCGAAGTGCTGGAGGTCAAGCCATCCCGGTCGCGACCCGATCGCGGAACGATCACCTTGCGCAGCGAAACGCGCAATCAGCGCGGCGAAGTGGCGCAAGTTTTCACGGCGAAGCTGGTCGTGCCGCGTCGGAGCGAAACCGTTCAAGTCTGACGAAGGGCGCAATTTGCCGAATCTTCGTCATCGCCGACGAGGGGGCGACGATGAACCCCATTCGGAGTTCGTTCCGGTGGCGCCGTACTTCCGATTCTGATGCTGTGGACGGCTCTCCAACTCCGCGGGAGCATATGCTCCTGTTGAGAGAATGGGAGAGCGAGCCATAGGTCAGGTGATTACGATCGGTCTGGACATTGCAAGATCGGCTTTTCAAGTTCACGGCGTCGACGCAGCGGGCGAGGTGGTTAGTCATCGTCGCGCAGCGGGGATGTGGCGGGGAGGGCGGCGACTTCCTGTAACGCGTTAATTCCGCGCGCGTTCGCCGCAAGGTCGTCACGCTTTCGCGCTAAGACGCCCAAGATCGGTTCAGGGATGCGCAATTGATTCACCGCCGCGCAGCTTTACTTGGGCTCGGGAGCGCGGCGCTAGCGGCCGCGACGCGGCAGAGCGCCGCACGCTCGAGCGCCTATCGTTCGCCGGGCGACGTTTTCGCCGCCTTGCGCGATCAGAAAAGCATTCGCCTGTCGATTGGCGCCGCCGAGTTGCGCGTCGTCTTCGCCGACGGGGCGCCCGGTCTCGATCAGAACGTCGCCATCGGATGGGTTCGCGAAGCCGCCGAGGCGGTCACTGCCTATTTCGGGCGATTTCCTGTTCCCCATTACAGCCTGCTGATCGTGACTTCGCCGGGCGAGAAGATCGTGACCGGCGCGACCTGGGGCTTTGCCGGATCATTTTCCCGCGTCGAGGTCGGCGCCGGCGTCACACGCGAGGCATGCGCCCGGGATTGGGTTCTCGTCCATGAGATGACCCATACCGCCCTGCCCAATTTGCCGCCGCGCGCGCTTTGGCTGCAGGAAGGCAACGCAACTTATGTCGAACCGATCGCCCGCGCCATGATTGGCAATATTCCAGCCACGGAGGCCTGGCGCGAGGCGGTGCTCGGCATGCCCCAAGGCCAGCCCGCCGCCGAGGACAGCGGCATGGACGGGACCACAGACTGGGGACGGCTCTACTGGGGCGGAGCGATTTTTTGGCTGATGGCCGAGGACGCGATCTATTCCCAAACCAACGGCCACGGGACGCTACGCGACGCGCTGAGACGGATCAATCGCCAAAGCGGCGGCAACACGGTCGTCTGGACGCCGGGAAAAATGGTCGCCGTTGGCGACGACGGCACAGGCGCAAACGCATTGCAGACTCTGTACCGCGACTTCGCAGCCCATCGCGTTGCGCCCGACCTTCCCGCGCTGTTCCGACGCTTCGGCGTCGCCCTTGCGCCCGGAGGCGGCGTCGTCTTCGACGATGGCGCGCCGCTGGCCGCATTGCGGCGGCGCATAACGGTCAGTCACGCTTGACGAAAAAGCGCCATGTTTAATGGATCAAGGGCTGGCGACACAGTTTTGGAGAATTTGGCGTTTGCGAGGCACGTGCATACTCTGCTCTGGAGCTTGATCCTCCCCCTTTACACATTATTGTCTTCGATTGTCGGATCCGCATTTAATGGCTGCTTCGCGACGATGACGCTGGTTCATCTCGACGGCACTGAATTTCAGCTTATGTGAAGGGTTTCGGTCGCCGGCCCATCACGAATGCTGCGTGTCGCCGGCGGGCCGGCGTCCGAAAGCCTCCATGGGAGGAAACCGCGGGATGTTGAGGCTTGATGGTTCAGGCGGCGATCTATGGGGATTATGGAAGGGGCGTCCCAGTTCTGAGGGCTGTCGCGCAGGCGAGAGGCTTTTGAAGGGATGGGCGCGGGGCATTTTGACGTCGGCCGATTGCGGCTGTTGCGACGTTGAGTTTGATGAGGCCCACGGTTTCTCGCATTTTGGGCGCTGATGCGACGAGATCGTCATGGCCGGCGCCTTTGGGCGTCGACGTAATGCCGGCGGCGTGCGGGCGGGCTTTGGTTTTGGTCATGACGTGTCGAACCCCGCGCAATCGGTCTTGAAGCTGCGCGGCGTCGCGCCGCGCGCAAAAGTCTCGACGACGCGCATGCGTCCAGCGCAACAAGGGCAGGCTTTGAGCGCCGCCGCCTCGGAAGGATCTGGCGTTATCGTTTGCGGCGCTTGGGTTGTCGCGACGAGGTCGAACTGAGGTTTTTCGGCGTCCTCGGTCTTGGCAATGAGTTGGCGCAGGCGAGTGATATTTGCGGCGCGCCTCTGGCTGGCGAACAGCCCGTAGTGGCGAATGCGGTGGAAGCCGCTGGGCAGGACGTGCATGAGAAAACGGCGGATGAACTCGTCCGCTGACAGCGACATGGACTTGATCCAGCTTCTGCCGGGCGCCTTGCCGCGGGCGCGATAATCCTTCCAGCGAAAGGCGACATTCCCGCCGTGGAAGCTGAGGAGACGGCTGTTGGAGATCGCCACGCGGTGGGTGTAGCGCGAGAGATAGGCGAGGACGGCTTCCGGTCCGGCGAAGGGGCGCTTGGCGTAAACGACCCATTCGCTTCGGCGCAGCGGAGCCAGAGCGGCCTCGAAGGCCTCCTTGCCGGCGAGCGCGGCGAGATCGCCGAAAAAGGCCAGGCGGCCGGCATGGTGAAGCGCGGCGAGTCCTTCGAGAAACAGGCGGCGGAACAGGCGCGACAGCACGCGCACTGGCAGGAAGAAGCCGGGCTTGCAGGCGATCCAGCGGGCGCCGTCCGGCGACAGGCCGCCACCGGGGACGATCATGTGAATGTGCGGATGGTGGGTCATCGCCGAACCCCAGGTGTGGAGCACGGCGGTGATGCCGACGCGGGCGCCAAGATGCTTGGGGTCGGCGGCGATGGTGATCAACGTCTCGGCGGCGGCTTTGAACAGGAGGTCGTAGATCGCGGCCTTGTTCTGGAACGCGATCGCCGCGACCGGCGCCGGCAGGGTGAAGACGACATGATAGTAGGCGACCGGCAGCAACTCGGCCTGTCGTTCGGCGAGCCACTGCCGCGCCGCCGCGCCCTGGCATTTGGGGCAGTGGCGGTTGCGGCAGGAGTTGTAGGCGATCTCGACATGGCCGCAGTCGTCGCAGCGCGCGACATGACCGCCGAGCGCTGCTGTGCGGCAGGCCGTTATCGCCGACATGACCTTGAGTTGGCCGAGGCTGAGATGTCCTGCGTGGGCGCGCGCATAGGCGGCGCCGTGAACGCGCAGGACATCCGCGACCTCCAGGGAAGGCCGCGCCATGGCGTCGCCGTCAGGCGGGCGGCGCTTGCCCTGTCAGGTTTACGCACAGACGCTCCAGCGGGCTGGTGACGTCGCGGATCGTGTTGACGGCGACGCGGGTATAGAGCGCCGTCGTCTCCAGCTTGGCGTGACCGAGCAGAACCTGGATCACGCGGATATCGACGTTGCGTTCGAGCAGATGGGTGGCGAAGCTATGCCGCAGGGTATGGGGCGACACGCGCTTGGCGATGCTGGCCTCTCGCGCCGTTTCGCGCACGACGCGGCTCAACTGACGGGCCGACATCGGGTTGACCGGGTTCATCCCTGGAAACAGCCAGGCCTGGGGCCGCGCCGCCCGCCACCAGTCGCGCAGCCATTCGAGCAGTTGCGGCGAGAGCATGACGTAGCGGTCCCGTTGGCCCTTGCCCTGTTCGACCCGCAAGGTCATGCGCTTGCTGTCGATGTCGGACACCTTCAGGGCCACGACCTCGGAGACGCGCAATCCCGCGCCGTAGGCGACGCCGAACGCGGCTTTGTACTTCAAGCCAGGCGCGGCTTCGAGAAGACGGACCACTTCCTCCTCGCTCAGCACGACCGGCGCCCTGCGCGGCTGGTGCAGGGCCGTCAGAGGACGGGCCAGGTCCGGCCGTTCGATCGTGACATTGAAGAAGAAGCGCAGCGCGGCGACGGCGGCGTTGATGGTCGGCGCGCCGATGAACTGCTTGGCCATATGCAGCTGATAGAGCCGAACGTCTTCAGCCGTGGCGGCGTCCGGCGAACGGCCAAGAAAAACGGCGAAGTTGCGCACGTTGCGGAGGTAATCCTTCTGCACCTTCTCGGTGAAGCGGCGCGCCGTCATGTCCTCGATCATGCGCTGGCGCAACGGGCTGCTGGGATTGTCGATCATCGCGAAAGCTCCTGTCTCGCATGGGGTTGAACCCCACGATCATGGGACAGGCGGCCTAT
>NZ_JBKQOU010000370.1:0-16934 GCF_052145335.1 Rhodoblastus sp. | reverse complement strand
CCAGCCAGGCCTGCGGGTCGACGCCGTTCATCTTGCACGTGATAATGAGGCTGTACATCGCCGCTGCGCGCTCGCCCCCACGATCCGAACCGCAGAACAGCCACGACTTTCTTCCTCGGGCGATGCCGCGCAGGCCACGCTCGGCGGCATTGTTGGAAAGGCAAACACAGCCATCGTTCAGAAAAAGCGTGAAGGCTGCCCAACGCTTACCTGACTCGGCAGACGGACCTTGCATGGCCAAATCGTTGTCAATCCTGCAGCGAGGCGCGCCTTTTAGCACTGTGCGCACCCGGCCGCGCCAGGCGTCTTCAGAAAATTCCAATTGCAATGGCCCGCCCGCCGCAGTCAGGAAGCGAATGAGGGGGCCCCCGGCAATCCCCTCATCGGGTCGGTTGGGGCCGCCGACGGACGTTGTGGGCTCCTTGGTCGGTAATGTCGCGATAGACGCTCATCATCGCAGCTGCCCAGTCGTTGATCGCTCTATCGCCGCGATTGCCTTCCGCCACGGTCAACTTCCCGACCTCGGCGACCTCAGCCGCCGCCTTCTCTGCGCGGCGCTTCAATTCGGCCGCTGCTGCGGCGGCCTCCATCAGCACTGCCAACCGGGCGTTCGTTGTGTCGCTTCCATGACCGGCGTCGCATCGCTCTCGCCCACCAAAATCAGGGCGTCGAGAATTTGCGGATCGCCAGGGCCATTAACCGCCTCATCAAGGTCGACGACGCCCAGGCTCTCCAATAGCCGGCGAGCGTTCTTCGCGATTCGATCGAGCTTCCGGCGCAAGATGGATGGAGCAGGACGGTCAGGCGAAGCGCAACCCAGCCGATGCCAAAGGGCCGCCGCTTCAAACAGCTTCGCATGCTCCTCAATTTCGTCGACCTCTATGTTGATGGCCGCAGCGATCTGTTCGAAATTGTCGTGCGCGTATATGACCATCAGCGTGCAGGATCCTGGAGTTCGACTGAAATGCCGTCTCGCCATGAACCACCGCCGGTCCCATCAAAGAACCTTTCTCCGTGTCCACAAAACCGGCAGCAGGCCAAAGTAGACCACCCCGCAGATCGGACTCATCGGAGAAGTGGGAGATGATGACGACTAGCACCGCTAGGCCACGCAATCCGTCGAGGGCTGGCATGGTGTGTGTCGAGCCATAAGGGCGGGTCATGGAACTAAATCAAACTGTCCAGCCTATTTCAACCGAGTCTGAATTTTTTCCAGTCCGGCCTTGGCATAGGCTTCGTCCTTGTCGGAGCCGCGCGCACCGCCGACACCGATCACGCCGATCACCTCGTCATTGACCTTGATGAGAACGGCCCCGGCGCGGGCGAGATAGTTCGGGTTGGCGGCGATCTTGTCGGCCAGTTCCTTGTTGCTCTTGACCTCTTCCGCCAGTTGCCCCGAGGGCTCCTTGAAGGCGAGCGCCGCCTGCGCCTTGAAATTGCTGTTCTGCACGGCGCGCGGCCCGGTTCCGTCGGAGACCAGCACGGCCTTCAGCACGCCGGCGGAATCGATCACGCTTACGGCGATCTTCTGGTCGCCAGCCTTGGCGGCTTCCAGCGCCGACTGCGCGGCTTCGATCGCCAGATCGAGCGCCGGCCCGCGCGCGGGCGGCGGCGGCGGGTTCTGCGGCGCCCCGGCCGGCGCGGGCGCGCCCTGCGCCAAAGCGGCGCCGGCGGAAGCGAGGAAGAACAGGATGGACGCGTTAAGCTTTTTCATTTTTCTACTTTCTCCAAGGTTGCTGAAGGGGAGAGGATTGTTCTGCTCGGAACGTCGATGACGGCGAATCCTCAAAAAGCGATGAGGCGATGGCGCGCAGGGCCGCCTCTTGGCTTTCGAACATGCGGCCGTCCAGCGGGAGGAACGGGTTCTTCACCGCAAGGAAGCGGAAGCCGTCGCTTTCCTGCATCAGAAATCCCGAGGCGTTGGCGCCGATTTCACTGATCTGGGCTGCGGTCATCGATGGTCCTAGCGGTTCGGCCACATGGGGTGATTCGTCATTTGTCTTTCAACGGAAGATGGAAGGTGTTTCCAGGCTCGCGCTCCCAATCGTCGCGCGGTCAGTTTTTCGCGGAGACCACGACCGGCGCGGGTTCGCCGAATTTATACGAGAGGCCGACCCGGAAGACGTTGGAGTTCGCGCTTTGCGTGAAGACATGGTTGCTGAAGATCTTGTTCGATGTCTCAAAATTGTTCGTGTTGCTTTGGAAATTGTAATAGCGATATTCCGCTCGGGCGGACCATCTGTCGTTGATCGCATATTCAATGCCGCCGCCGACGTCATATCCATTGACGGTGTTCGAAACCGCGCCGATCTGGATTCCATTGAGGGTCAGGGCGCTGTTGTTGGAGAGGAATGCATAACCACCGATGCCGTAGAACAGTAGGTTCTTGTAAGCATAGCCCAGGCGACCGTCGATCGAGACGAGATAGTTATGGTAGGAGCTGCCGTTGAAGGCGTTCGGCGGGAAAGCGATGTTGTTGGCTTCGCTGCCCTGGACGCTCAGGAGGTCGAAGGAGCTTTCGACGCCGAGAACCACGGTATTGATCTGGTAATTATAGCCAATATGCGCGCCGCCGATGACGCCGTTGTTGCCCCAGCTCTCATTGAAGGCGGGGGTGGGAACGGAAAGATTGGTAGTGCCGAAGGCGCCGCCGAGCTGAACGCCGGCATAGACGCCGGTCCAGTTGGGGGCGGCCTCCGGCAGCAGGATCGGGGCTTTCTGGGCCGGCAGATCGGCGGCAAAAGCCGCGCCGGTCAAAGCCGTGAAAGCGAGGATGGACAGGGTGAGCTTACGCATTGTTTGTGGTCCCGTTTTCAATCCAACGTTTAAAAAAGGCCCCTCTTTTCGTGAAAGCCGGCCCTTTCGGAGCGGCTGCTCACGTTCCTTCCGGGGTTCGATCCACGCCCGGCGCCCGATTGCAACCATATTAATCCTATCAAATATATATTATTATAAGCAAGCCCTGTTTTCCCTCTTTTCGGGGAATGGCGCCCTGACGTGGCGTCGGCGCCACAGCGAAGCGGCTTCCTTGATCGTCGCCCTGTCTGTCGTCCAGACTACGGAGCGCCAGCAGCTGATCTAAGCCGGCGGCGTCGAAGGCGCGTCGAATGGCGCCGTCAGCCTTGGCTTTCTCGATGAAATCCGCGAGGTAGGCGAGCGCGTCCGGGCGATCCTTGCGAACGGCGATGGCGACTCCGATGGTCTGGTACGCGCCATCGAGGATGCGCGAACCTGGCAAGTGTTTCTGCAGGGCTGGAAGGGCGTCATGGGTCAGCGCGAAGGCCTGCGCGGTCTGGCCTTCATCATCGCCATGGCTTCATCGACGGATTTCGCCGTCACGACCTTCGCGGTCCTCAGGCTGCGGGCGGCGGCCTGCATGGTGGCGGATCCGGCGATTCCGACAACGGTAACCTCTGGCTGGTCGACATCGGCAATGGTCGCGATGTTCGAGGGACCGGCGGCTAGATAGGTGCAGTCGATGAAAAAATAGGGCGGGCTGATGAAGCCAATGTCGATAGCGCCGGAGTCAAGGATCGTCCGCCACTTCAGCGGTTGTCGCCGCAGCGAAAAATGCGGCGGGAACGCGCAGCGCTTTGGCCAGCGCCTCGCCTAGATCGCGGGGAACGCCGCGAACCTCGCCGCCTGCGTCCTTGACGACGAAAATCGGGGTGAGCGCGGGAGCATAGGCGACGCCCACCCGCAGTTTGCCGGTCGGAACGACTTGATCAAGCTCTCCTCCACCGCCGCGGCCCGGGCGCCGATCGCAAGCGCGAGTATGATTCCCAACAGGGCAAAGGCTCTCATCGGGGGCTCGTTCAGCGCAAATGCGCCGGCGCCTGCGGGTTGTTTTCGGGATTGGCGTCGTATTTCGACAGTTTCTCGATGATTCCGCCCCCGACCAGGGGGAGCAAATCCGCTTCCAGCGCTTCGGCTTTGGCCTTGGGGTAAACTTCCTCCCCGTCGACGCGGAGCGCGAAAATTTTCAGGTGCTTGGCCTTTTTCACGGGGTCTTCGATGGTCGCCTTGGTCCACTTGTAGAGCGGAAAATCCTGCAGGCCCTGTTGTTCCGCTTCCTCGACGTAAGATGAAAAGGCGACGAATTGGTTTTGCAGGCCGGCGCCGTGGCGGGCCAAAATATCGGCAATCGGTTTGAGCGCCGGGTCATTTGGCCTGTCGTGGGCGATCGCGGCATAGGCGTCGGCCAGAACGATTCGAATCTGATAGTCCCATTCGCTGCTCATCTTCATCTTCCCTATTTTAGAGGCAGGCGCAGGTTTCGCCGCGTCAGGAAATCATAATACGATTAATTTAATAGGATTAAAGGGCGGTGCGCCGAAAAAACCATGCGGCGATTTGACTTCAGGCCTCAACTGGCGCCTGAAGCAATTTATCCAATGTCATGCTTGCCTTGCAGTCATTCTTTACAATATCTATGGATTCGCTTAATTACTGGCTTGGATGGCCTGAAGGGGGCGCTGGCGGTTTCCTGGCTGGAGACGCAGTCACCTGTCGGAATGGGCGCTGGCGATTCTGCCTCGAAAGGGTCGCGCCTGGCGCTCCCGCCGGCACTTTCGTCGAAGGGTTTGCAAGAGCTGGATGAAGCCAGGGGATCGCGGCATGAACGTGTCACTCAAGCAAAGCGCCGGTCTCGACGCCTATCTGAATCTCGGCGAAATCGTCGCCGACCTGCGCAAGCTGCGCGCCGCCTCGCAGAAACGCCGCTACCGCGAGGGGCGCCTGCCCGAGCTTCCTTCACGCGAAGCGATGACGCTGATCGTCGATGGGCTGGCCGCCGCGCTCTATCCAAGACATTTCGGCCCCTCGGAATTGACGGTCGAATGCACCGACGGCTACCTGCTTTATACGCTCTCGGCGACCTTGCGTTCCTTGCAGGAGCAGGTGCGGCGGGAGCTTCATCTCCACGACGCCCGAACGGATCTCGCTCCCGACGAGCGTGGGCCGCAATCGTTGGAAATCGTCAGAGAATTCGCCGCCAGCCTGCCCAATGTGCGCGCCTTGCTCGACACCGACATTCGCGCCGCGTTCGATGGCGATCCCGCGGCGAAAAGCCTCGACGAGGTGGTCTTCTGCTACCCCGGCGTCAGCGCGATGATTCGCCATCGGCTGGCGCACCAGCTTTATCTTCTGGGCGTGCCGATGCTGGCGCGGATCATTGCGGAGGCCGCCCATTCGCAGACGGCGATCGACATCCATCCGGGCGCGCGAATTGGCGAAAGCTTTTTTATCGACCACGGCACGGGAGTCGTCATCGGCGAGACGGCGGTGATCGGCCGCAACGTCCGCGTCTACCAGGCCGTCACGCTCGGCGCCAAAAGGTTTGAAATGGCGGCGAACGGCGGCTTGGTCAAAGGCCAGGCGCGTCATCCCACCGTAGAGGACGACGTGGTGATCTATGCGGGCGCGACGATTCTCGGCAGGATCACCATCGGGCGCGGGTCGACCATCGGGGGCAGCGTCTGGCTGACGCATAGCGTGCCGCCCGGCAGCAATATCACCCAGGCGAGGGAACGTAGCGACTCCTTCGACAATGGCGGCGGAATCTGAAGCAGCGACGCTCGGCGCGACTTGCGCGGCGGCGGGGAGATTTTTTCTGACCGAAGCCTCGGGGAGCGAAAAAAACTTCCTGCTCGAGCGTTCTTTAAAAAGAACAATCTATTTGACTTGACGAACGCTCGCGCCGATTCTTGGCGTTAAGTTTTTCCGACAAAAGAGGACAAAATGACGGAAGCAATCTTGTCGCGGACGACCGCGTCGCAGCCTTCTCTGACCGAGGATTGGCTCGCCGTCGTGCTGGGCCTTCTGGTCTTCGCTTTAGCGGTCGGGTCTTTCCTGGGCGTCGATCTGCTCGGCTGGGCGGTGACGACTTCGGTGTGGACCGATTTTTCCAAGGCTCTGGCGCCGGCCGCCAAAGCCTATTCGTCGCTCGGCGGCGCCGGCGCGCTGGCGGTCTCCTTTTTCGCTCTTCTCACGGTCCTCTCGGTCGGCGCCGTCGCGCTTGGCGCCGATGTGAAAAAATTCATCCCGGCCTTCGCCGTGGTCTTCGCTCTCTCCTACGCCAGCTGGATCCTCGGCTCCTACGCCAGTCTCGCGGTGGTGACGCCGGCTGACCAGGCGAAATTCGGCCTCAGCTGGTCGTTGAAACTGACCAACGAGGGCGGCTTCCTCATCGCTCTGGTGGCAGGCCTGATCATCGCCAATTTCTTCCCGCGTTTCGCCGACTGGCTCAAGGAGGCGATCCGGCCTGAGCTTTATATCAAGATCGCCATCGTCATTCTCGGCGCCTTCATCGCGGTGACGGCGGCTGGAAAACTCACGCTGGCGTCGTCGCTGCTGCTGCGCGGTCTGGCGGCCATCGTCGAGGCCTATTTGATCTATTGGTCGGTGGTCTATTTCGTCGCGAGAAAATATTTCGGCTTTTCGCGCGAATGGGCGGCGCCGCTCGCCTCCGGCATTTCGATCTGCGGCGTCGCGGCGGCGATTTCGACCGGCGGCGCCATTCGCGCCCGGCCGCAGGTGGCGGTGCTGGTGTCGTCGCTGGTGGTGGTTTTCGCGGTGATCGAAGTGCTGGTGCTGCCCTTCGTCGCGCAGATCTTCCTGTCGCATGAGCCGCTGGTGGCCGCCGCCTGGCTCGGGCTGGCGGTGAAGACCGACGGCGCGGCGGTCGCCGCCGGCGGCATCACCGATGCGCTGATCGTCGCCAAAAACGCGGCGGAAGGCATAAATTACCAGCCCGGCTGGATATTGGCGACCACGGCGACGGTGAAAGTCTTCATCGACGTGTTTATCGGCGTTTGGGCCTTCATTCTCGCCTATGTCTGGACCAATCACGTCAACGTCGCGGCGGGCGGTGAAAAGGCCAAGATTTCCGAAATCTGGCAGCGCTTTCCAAAATTCATCCTCGGCTTTATCGCGACTTTCGCCATCGGACTGACGCTGGCGCTGCACAGCGATGCGCAAAGCCTCCCAAGACTCACCGCCGCCATCGGGCAGGCCAACGTGTTCAGGGTGATTTTCTTCATCCTCACCTTCTTCTCGATCGGCGTGCTGTCGAATTTCCGCAAATTGTGGGAGGACGGACTCGGCAAACTGGCGGCGGTCTATTTCGTCTCGCTGTTCGGCTTCGTCATCTGGGTCGGGCTTTTGATTTCCTGGCTGTTTTTCTCCGGCGTCAAACCGCCTCTCGTCGGCTAAGGAGCACAAGCAAATGTCACAAGAAAATCTGAAGGCGGAAATCAACAATGCCGTCGAGCCGCTGCTGCCGATCGAGAAAAAACTGATCGGCTGGAGTTTGGGGACGGGACTTGTCCTGCTCGCCCTCCTGCTGCTGCTCAGCCATTATTTTCCGGTCGCCTGACCTCCGGATCAGTAGCCCATAAGCGCGGCCGGTCGCTGGCGATCGGCTTTGGCGCCATCCGAGACCGGCTCGACGAACCTCGCGACCCGTCGCCCTTGCGGTCTGAAAAACCGAGCGCCCCCATTTAACTTGACGCCTGACGGCTGTCCCAGGTGGTGGGGACCGCCACGCCTGTCGCCGCCCGGCCGGGTGACAGGGGGACAATTTTTGTTTCCTTCGCCCACTTAATAGCTTATTATTTCCATATACAATGTAGATACAGATATTTTTTGCGCCGCTTGGGGCCGCACCCTGGCGCGATCACCAGAGGGAAAGCCTGACCATGCCCCCATCTGTTACGGTTGAAAATGAACGTCTTTCGTCGACAGCGCCCGCTCCGGCCGGAGGTCTGCTGGCTCTCGTATCGCGTCTTGACGCGCTGGGCGCGCACCCAACGCTACTCGACATGGCGAGGGTGATGCAGGGCGTCGATCTGACGCTGGCCGACGTCGCGCCCTATGTTCGCAGCAATTCCCGCTCCTATAATCGCGCCGCCGTGGCGGTGCGCGAATCATACGAATTGCTGGTGATGACATGGTTGCCCGGACAAGCGAGCCCGCCTCACGATCACAGCGGGTCGGTCTGCGTGCTGAAGGTGGTGCAGGGCGCGGCGATGGAAGGCTGTTATCGCCTCGGGGCGGACGGCTATGCCGATTTCGATTACGAGACGAAGTTGGAGACCAGCGGCGTTGCAGCCTTCCAGGACGCCGGCGTTCATTCCGTGCGCAACGCCAGCGTCCTCGATGCGCTCGTCACGGTTCACGCCTATGCGCCGAAATTGCGCGATTTCCGTCGGTTCGTCGTGCGACCCGACACTGTTTTCAAGCCAGCGTCCGAGCCCAGGGAAAACCCGACCGTGGTGATCGTCGGCGGCGGCTTTTCCGGCGCGATGACGGCGGCGCAGCTTCTGCGTCGCGCCTCGCGCGCCGGCGTGGGGCTCAATGTGACCCTGGTCGAAAGGCGCGGCGCGGTCGGCGAAGGGGTCGCCTATGCGACGCGCGAGCCGACGCATCTCCTCAACGTGCCCGCGCAACGTATGAGCGCCTGGCCGGATCGGCCGGGCGATTTCTTGCATTGGGCGCAAGGCCGCGACTCGCGCGTTGGGCCTTATGATTTTTTGCCGCGCGAATGGTATGGCGATTACATTCGCGACTCTTTGCGCATGGCCGCGCGCGAGGCCGGCGAAAGACTGAAATTCTCGGTGGTTTACGATGAGGCGCGCCGCGTCGCGCGGCGTCCAGGCGGCGGCTGGATGATTCATCTGGAGCGCGATGCTTCGCTTTGCGCGGCGGCTGTGGTTCTCGCCTTGGGCCATCGCCCGCCCGCCGATCCGATCGGCGAGAATTGGCAAGGCCCGACAACCCGCCTCATCGCTGATCCCTGGCGGCCCTTCGCCATGAATGTCGTGCAGTCGGACGAACCGGTAATCGCGATCGGTAGCGGCTTGACGGCGGTGGATGTGGTGTTGTCGCTTTCGGCGCAACCGCGCTCCGCGCCGATCACGCTCGTCTCGCGCTACGGACTGCATCCGTTGGCCCATGCGGCGCAGGAAATTCGGCCGGCCGATCTCACTGCCTTGGTCGAGGAGTTGCTCGCGGCGCCGGGCGGTTTGCGGCCGCTAGCCCTGCTGGTCGCCTTGCGGCGAAAGGCGCGGGCCGAGCCGGAATGCGACTGGCGCCGCCTCGTCGACGGACTGCGGCCGCATACGGCGAAACTCTGGCAGGCGATGACGAGCAAGGAGCGCCGGCGTTTTCTGCGTCATCTGCGTCCGTTCTGGGAGGTTCACCGTCACCGCTTGGCGCCTTCGATCGCCGCGCGATTTTTCGCCATGATCGAGCGGGGCGAGGTGCGTGTGATCGCCGGCCAGGTCGTCGCGGTCCACGCCGATGGCGGCGACCTTCGCGCAAGCGTTCGATTGCACGGCAGCCGGCGGCGGCTCGAGCTCGAGGCGGGTTGGCTGATCAATTGCACTGGCCCGACGCCGTCAAACAATGCCGAGGCCAATCCTGTGATCGCTTCGCTGCTCGTGCACGACAGGCTGCGGGTGGATGAGTTGGCGCTTGGCGTCGAGACGGCGCCCGACGGCGCGGCGATCGCCGGTGACGGGAAAAGGGTGCAGGACATGTTTGTGGTAGGCACCTTGCGCAAGGCCTCGCTGTGGGAAAGCATCGCGGCGCCGGAACTGCGCGAGCAGGCGTCGGCGGCGGCCGAAGGGATCGTCCGGCTCCTGGCCGAGGCGAAAGAGGCCCGGGCCGTTTCCTCTCGTCAGGTCTTCGAGCCGAAACAACCGGCGGAAGCGGCGCTCGAAGGATAAGTTGGGCGCTCCCCCGGGCTCGGCTCGCCAGGGAGAGCGCTTGATCTTTATTGATTTAGTCTATAATCTTTATAGTCTAAATGAACTGAGTGCGCCTGCGGTAAATCGCCGGCGCCGGGGAAGCCAGCGCCATGGACCGGATCGATCTGCACATTCTGGAAATCCTGCAGGAGGACGCTTCCGTGACCGTGGCTGACGTCGCCTCGCGAGTTGGACTTTCGCCGACCCCGTGCTGGAAGCGGATTCAAAAGCTCGAAGCGACGGGAGTGGTGCAGAAGCGCGTGGCGATCGTCGCGCCGCAAAAGGTCGGGATTGGCCTGAGCGTCCATATCGCCATTCAGGCCGGCGACCATTCCGCCGATTCGCTGGAAAATTTTGTCCGCGCCGTCTCCGCCATGCCGGAAGTCATGGAATTCAGCCGGCTGGCCGGTGAGATCGACTATGTGCTGCGCGTCGTCGCGCCCGACATCGCCGCCTATGACGCCTTTTACAAGCGCCTGACCGCCATCGTGCCGCTGCGCAGCGTTTCGTCGCATTTCGTGTTGCAAAAAATCAAATCGACGACCGCGCTGCCCCTGCACCTGACCCGCGCGGAGGAAGACGAAGGCGGCAAGGGTTTTAGCAGCGAGCGCGCGCCGGCGAGCTCGCCGCCGCGTCTCGTCGCCTTGCGCACCGTTTGATCACACCAGGCTTTAGAAACACTTCGCCCCGCCGCGGCGTAATGACCGCGGCGGGGCGAAGGCATTTTCGAAAGGCGAGGAGTCAAATATTATAGGTGAAGGAATCGTAGGCGAGTTGGCCCAGAATCTGATCCATGTCGCGATAAGGCTCGCTCTTTAGCGAGACGCTGACAATTTTCGCTGGAACGCCGGCGACCGTGGTATGGGCTGGAACGGCATGGAGCACCACTGATCCCGCGGCGACCCGTGAATATTCCCCAATCTCGATATTGCCGAGAATTTTCGCGCCGGCGCCGATCATCACGCCGCGCCTCACTTTGGGATGACGATCGCCGCTTTCCTTGCCGGTGCCGCCAAGGGTGACGTTTTGCAAAATGGAGACGTCATCGTCGATGGTCGCCGTGGCGCCGACGACGAAGCCGGTGGCGTGATCGAGAAATACGCCCTTGCCGATGCGCGCCGCCGGATGAATGTCGGTCTGGAAAACATCCGAGGAGCGGCTTTGCAGATAAAGGGCGAAGTCGGTCCTATTTTCGCGCCACAGCCAATGCGCCAGGCGATGGGTCTGGATGGCGTGATAGCCCTTGAAATAAAGGAAGGGCTCGATGAAGCGGTCGCAGGCCGGGTCGCGGTCGATGACGGCGGCGATGTCGGCGCGAAAGGCTTCTGCAATTTCGGGGTCTTCCGTCAGGGCATGGCCGAAAGCGGCGACGATCTGCGCGGACGAAACGAAATCATTGCCCAACCGGCCGGCGACGCGATGGACGATGGCGTCTTCCAGATTGTCGCGATCCAGAATGGTCTCGCGCAAAATTCTGGCGAGATTGGGCTCGCGCTCGAAGGCGTCTTCGGCCTCTTCACACAATTTGCGCCACAGCGGATCACTTTGTGCGGACGGATGACGTTCGTTCTCCGGCTTTCTCGTGGCGGCGATCAAAGTCAGATGGCGGGGTTTCGGCGACATCGATTGCGACCTTCACCTTCAAAAGCCATGGCCGGAAGGCGGATTTCGTCTTGCGCCGAGTTCGACGGCGTCGGTCGCGGCTTGCGGCGCCGAATGAAAACAACCTTGTTGTGGATCTGCCGGGCGGCGCGTTCGGCGAGAAGCGGTTCGGGAAATGGCGACGCCTTCCGATGGGCGGAAAAGGCTATTTGACGCGAAGAAATGAAAGGCCTGGCCGGCGTGGTCGCGGGCGACGATGCGCCCGGCGATCTGGATGACGTAGGGGTGAGTCATGTTTCGCGTCGCGGCGCCTTTTTGGGCGGAGCCGCTCCCTTTGCGGAGAAGAATCTTCCTGTCTTAAGGCATAAATATATTGTCCATGGAAATAGTCAATTAAAAAGCTGCGCCAGCGGGGTGCAGCGCTCTGGACACGAAAAAGGGCTGTCCGGCGAAAATAGCGGTGTCATTCAACGCAGCGGCGCCGCGCCCCTTTGGCCGCGCGCCCGCATGGCGGCGATGGAGGTGCGGTCCAGAATCAGCGATATGGAATCGCGCACGTCGAGCATGACCTCGCGCACGGAGCAGGCGTTTTCGTCCGGGCAATCGGGGCAGGGGCGATAGGCTGTGCGGCTGGCGCAGGCGATCGGGGCGAGCGGCCCGTCCAGAATGCGGATGATCTGGCCCGCCGTAATGGCGTCGGCCGGACGCGCCAGTTGATAACCTCCGCCCTTGCCTTTCTTGCTGGCGAGAATGCCCGCTTTGGTCAGTTCGAGCAGGATGGCGTCGAGAAATTTGCGCGGGATGTGGTTTTCCTCGGCGATGGTCGCGGCGAGGCTGACGCCATCGTGTCCTGCGAGGTGAATCAGGGCCTTCAATCCATATTTTGCTTTGTTGGATAACATGGGGTTCCAGATCGGAGTTAGGGGTTTGTCTTGTTCTCATCGCGTCCAATTTGTTTACAGGACATTTTCTGGAGAGTTAAGCACGCGGTGTCGGATTTTCCACTATTCGCCGTGGAAGCGAAATGTTTTGCTCTATACAGGCCACGTTGAGGCCGAAAAGGGCCTTTGCCCAAGCGGGCGCGCCAGCTTTTCGCCGGCTTCGTTCGACCTTGCGCAAAAACCGCCGGCAAAAACCTTGCCTTTAAATCCTATAGAATATATAGACTATGAAACCATACCGCCTCACCGATAGGTCCTGCGATGACTTCAGCATTCGCGCCCGCACTTCTGGCCGGTCCGGCTCATTCCGAAAAGGGCGTCTTTTCGGCTCTCGCCGGCGCCCAGAATCTGCTGGCGCTCAAACCCGCCCGCCAAAACTATCTCGCCGAAGCCGTCGCCGTTGGCGTCTATGCGCTGATCCTGGCCGCCGGCTTGAACTATCAAGCCAAGCCGCAGCTAGCGCCGCCGGAAGAGCCGATGGAACTGGTGATGGAGCAGCCCACCTCGCCGCCTATAGTCGAACAGCCTAAGCCGCCGGAGCCTGAGGCGGTGAAGCCGCCGGAACCGCAGGTCGTGGAGCCTCCGCCGCCGCCGAAAGCCATCGAGCCGGCGGTGGCGCCGGTCGAGCCGCCGAAGCCCAAGCCCGTCTTGCCGCCCAAACCGAAGCCCAAACCCGTCTTGCCGCCCAAACCGAAGCCCAAACCCGTTGCGAGGGCGCCGGAACGCCAGGTAGCGGCGCCCTCGCATCCGGTCGCCGCCGCCGCGCCCGTCCGCACCGCGCCCGTGCCCGCCGGCGCCACTCCCTCGGCCATAGCCAACCAGATCCATATGCGGCTGGCGCGCGCCGCCGCCAATGCCTACCCGGAATCGCAGAAACCACGCTCGGCCCGCATTTCCTATCGAGTGATGGTCGACGCCTCCGGACACGTCACTTCCTTCTCCATCACGCCGTCCGGCAACGCCGCCTTCGACGCCGTGGCGCAGCGATTGGGCGGAAGAATCGGAACGGTGGACGCCCCCGGGCGCGCCGCGGCGCTCTCGGGCGTGATCACCTTCGCCTATCAATGATTTTAACTCGGGCCGGGGTCGCTCTCCGGTCCGCCCCAAACCTCAAGACAAGGATTCGATATGAGCGATCCGATAATTACAACCGCTGCCGCCGCCGCGGTCCATGGCCTTTCCCCGGTAGATCTTTTTCTTCAGGCGGACATAGTCGTCAAAGTGGTGATGGGGCTGCTGGTCCTGGCTTCGGCCTGGGGCTGGGCGGTCATTCTCGACAAGGAAATCCGTTTAAAAGTGCTCAATTCGCGCGCCGGCCGGCTGATCGCCAGCATTCAGAAGGAATTGCCGCTGGCCCATCTGGCGCCCGATTTCGCCCAGACCACGTCCAGCGATCCTCTGGTCCAGGTCTATCGGGCCGCCGTCGACGAATATGCCCGTTCGGCCGATCTGGTCGCCACCGAATCGCAGCGTGACGCCGTGCAGGAGCGGGTTCATCGCGCCGCCAATCTCGCCAGCGCCTCGGCCATCGGCCATCTGCAGTCGCGGCTCGGCAGTCTGGCGACCATTGGCGCCGTCTCGCCCTTCGTCGGCCTGTTCGGCACGGTATGGGGCATCATGAACTCGTTCCAGGGCATTGCGGCGTCCAACAACACCAGCCTGGCTGTGGTCGCGCCGGGCATCGCCGAGGCATTGTTCGCCACGGCGCTCGGCCTCGTCGCGGCGATTCCGGCGGTGATTTTCTACAATCGCATCGGCACGGACATCACCAATTACGGCAAGAAGGTCGCCAGTTTCATCGGCGTGTTCGAAATCGAATTGTCGCGCCAATTGTCCAAGAAAGGAGAGCGCAATGGCCTTCGCGTTGCGTAATCAGGATTCAGGATCCGATGTCCCGCCGATGGCCGACATGAATGTGACGCCTCTGGTCGATGTGATGCTGGTTCTGCTGATCGTGTTCATGGTCGCCGCCCCCTTGATGGCGGTGGGCGTGCCGGTCGATCTGCCGAAAGTCCAGGCGAAACAGATCAACGACCAGAAGCCGCCGATCGTCGTCAGCATCGATTCCGCCGGTTCGTTTTTCGTCGACCAGACTGCAATCGACAGCGATCAGCTCTTGCCGACGCTGACGTCGAATAGCGAAAACGACAAGGAGCGGCGCATTCATGTGCGCGGCGACCGCAACATCAATTACGGCAAGGTGATGGAAGTGATGGGGCTGATCAACAGCGCCGGATTCACCAAGGTTGCGCTCGTCGCCGAGGCGCCGGGTCAGTCGACGATCAAGTGACTGGCGCCATCGAGGGCGAAAGCGCAGGGAAGCCGGAGGCGGGGGTCTCCGGCTTTTCCTTTGCGCGAACCGTGCGAGCCCCGATCCGTCGGATCGGGGCTCGGGCGTTGGCTGATACGCTTCAGGAGTCGCGAATGTCTTCGTAAGCGAGGACCAGATGCGCCAAAACTTCTTCGTCGCCGATACTGCGGTAGGAATGCGGCACGTCGGCGTCGAAATGGATGGCGTCTCCTGGATGGAGCCGATAGGCCGGTTCGCGACCGCTGACGATTTCCAGCTCGCCGCGTACGACGAGAATATTTTCCGACGTTCCCGGCGCATGGGCCTGGGATTTTTCCAGATGGCCCGGTGCGATGGTGAGTTCATAAATCTCGACTCGCGGCTTGAAGCCGAAGGCGGTCAGCGCGCGTGAGCGGAAGGCGCCATCGCTCGAAGCCAGCACATTGGCGTCGGTCTTGCGGATGATCGCGGCGCCGCCGCGACGTGGCGTGGCGATCAGGCTGCCGAAGGACACGCTGAGAGCGTTGGCGATTTTCCACAGCACGTCGATGCTCGGCGCGCGCTGGCCGTCGGCGACCGCGGTGAGCAGATCCGGCTCGACGCCGGTAAAGTCCGCCAGTTTTTCGAGGGTGACGCCGTCCTGCCGGATTTTCGCCCGCAGACGGGCCGCGATCACCAATGTGAGGTCTTGCTCGGTGACGGGCGGCCCCTCGACATGTTTCGCATTCATCGTCAAAAGCTCCTTATAGATTATAAAGTATATGGAATTAATAATATAATTCCGTCAAGCGGTTATGACGCTCATTTCATCGCTCGCAGCCCGGACAGATAGCGGGCGAGGGCGTCGATCTCGGCGTCCGAAAGCCGCCTGGCGATATCGTTCATCACGTCGTCAGGACTGTTTTTGCGATCGTCCGCCTTCCAGGCGTGAAGCTGGTTGGCCAGATAGGATTCGTGCTGGCCGCCGATCGCCGGGGCGGGATTCTGGCCCTGGTCGGCGCCGGCTTCTTTTTCTCCATGGCAAGAAGCGCAGGCGGGAATTGAACGCGCGAAATCGCCGGCAAGGAAGAGTCTCTGGCCGGCGGCGCTGAAATTGTCCTGTTCGCCGCTCCAGCGCGGCGCGGAGGAAAAATAAGTCGCGATGTCGGCGATGTCCTGCGGCGATAGATTGGCCGCCATGGCGTTCATGATCTCGCTTTTCCGCGCGCCGTCATGGAAATCGCCGAGCTGTTTGCGGATATAGGCCGCCGATTGGCCGGCGAGCTTAGGATAATGCTCTGACGTGCTGATCCCGGTCTCGCCGTGGCATTCCTGACACTGCTCGGACTTGGAGAGAATCTTTCCGCGCGCCGCGTCGCCATTCGTCGTTTGCGCGTGAAGAGGATGGGTGGGCGGGAATGCGGCCAGCAGAACAAAGCCGATGGGAAGGAATAGGCGCCGCACGATGGCTTTTCCTGTTTTCAAAACAAAACGGCGCCGGAAAAACCGGCGCCGGATTTCGATATGGCTTTCGCGCCTCGAGTTCAGAATCGGGTGCGCAAGGTGGCGCCGATCGTCAGCGGATCGACGTAACTGACGCCGCCGAGCGTGATGTTGGTGGACAGGCTCTGGGTCGTCATCGCCCGCACATTGCCCAGGTTTTTCGCCCAGATCGCCAGATCGTATCTGTCGTCCGGAGTCTTGACGCCCAGGCCGGCGCTGACGATCGAATAAGAGCCTTGCTGGAGGGTGTAAAGGGTGTAGCTGGGGACCGAGAAGAGGGTCGTGCTCTTGAAGGCCTCGTTGACGTAGACATAGCCCTTCAGGTTCGTTCCAAAATATTCGCCGAGGTGGGTTTCGTAATTGACGCCGATCACGAAAGTGTAAGGCGTGACGTTGGGAATGCGCTGGTGAGACAGATTGAGCTGCGCGGTCGGATAGACGGCTGCATAATCGGCTGCCGGCGCAGCGTCCGGGAAATTCCAGTACCAGGCGCCGTTATAGGCTGCGGCCCAATTGACCCAGAAGTTTTCGATGGGCGAATAACGTCCTTCGAATTCGAAGCCGGCCAGGTACACCGACGGGATGTTGCCGAGGTAGCTCTTGTTGATCGTGTTCAGATTGCCGGAGGTGTCGGTATAGGAATACCATCGTGACAGCGTGGCCTGGAAGTTGTTGATGGTGTTCAGATAGGCGTTGGCGTTGAAGATCAGGTGGTTGTCGAGCCAGCTCGACTTGAAGCCAGCTTCGTAATCGATCGAGATTTCCGGCTGGGTGATGATCGGCAGACTGCCGACGACGGGATAAACCTGATTGGCCGTGTTGAACGAGGCGTTGGTGTAATAGACCGGCACGGCCACCGTATCCGCGGCG
>NZ_JBKQOU010000369.1:0-3085 GCF_052145335.1 Rhodoblastus sp. | reverse complement strand
ACGGCGTTCCGGCGGCATTAGGTCGCAGCGGCGCCTCCGCCGATGTCGCCGCCGCCCTCGGCCTGCCGGTCCTGCTGGTTCTCGACGCCTCGGGCCAGGCGCAGACAGCGGGCGCCATCGCCAAAGGCTGCGCTTTATTCGATAACCGAGTAAAAATCGGCGGGGTGATGCTGAACAAAATAGGCAGTCCCCGCCATCTGCTTCTCGCAAAATACGGCGTCGAAGCCGCGGGCCTAAGGGTCGTCGGCGCGTTGCCGAAACAGGCAGAGATCATACTGCCCGAACGTCATCTGGGCTTGGTTCAGGCGAGAGAGACGGCGCAACTGGAGGCGCGCCTCGACGTTCTCGCGGCTTTCATCGAAAGCCATGTCGATCTCGACGCGGTGCTGGCGCTCGCCGCGCCTCTCGCCTTGCCGCATGTCGCGCCCCGCGCGCTAACGCCGCCGGGCCAAAGGATCGCCATTGCCCGCGACGACGCCTTCTCTTTCCTCTATCCGCATCTTCTCGCTGACTGGCGGGCTCGCGGCGCGGAGTTTTGCTTCTTCTCGCCGCTGGCCGACGAGCCGCCAGAAAAAAATTGCGACGCCGTCTGGCTGCCGGGCGGCTATCCCGAGCTTCATGCCGGACGTCTCGCCGGCAATTCCGGCTTTCTCGGAGGGTTGCGCCAGTTCGCGCAATTAAAGCCGGTGCATGGCGAATGTGGCGGCTATATGGTTCTCGGCCAAAGCCTGACCGACGCCGATGGAACAACTCACGCCATGGCGGGGCTGCTCTCCGTCGAAACGTCCTTCGCCAAACGCAAGATGACGCTTGGCTATCGTGACGCTACGCTGCTGTCCGATTGCGCTTTGGGGCGCCAAGGGCAAAAATTGCGTGGCCATGAGTTCCATTACGCCAGCATTGTCGCGCTTGGCGCGGATGAGCCTATGGCTCTCGCCGCCGACGCCTACGGCGGCGAGCCGGAGAGTAGCGGCTCGCGGCGGGGGCGGGTCTCGGGAAGTTTTTTCCACTGCATCGCGGAGGTTTCATGAGTTCGCAGCTGCCTGTCTTCGATGGAAAGTTCCAGGCCGAACTGGCGGAACTGATGCGCTGGCGTCGCGATGTGCGGCGGTTTCGCCGGGACCCGGCGTCCGAGGAACTGATCGATTCCCTGCTCGACCTGGCCCAGCTGGCGCCCTCGGTCGGCAACAGCCAGCCCTGGCGAATGATTCGAGTAGAAAGCGCGGCCAAGCGCGAAGCGATCCGCAACAATTTTCTCTGCAGCAACGCCGAAGCCCTGGCGGCGCAGCAGGGCGAGCGCGCCGCTCTTTACGCGCGGTTGAAACTGGAAGGGCTCGACGCCGCGCCGGTTCAGCTGGCGGTGTTCTGCGATCATGCGACGACGCAAGGGCATGGGCTGGGCGTGCGCACCATGCCGGAAACGCTGGACTATTCCGTCGTCGGCATGATCAACGGTCTTTGGCTGGCCGCGCGGGCGGCCGGCCTCGGTCTCGGCTGGGTGTCTATCCTCGATCCGGAACAGGTCCGCATCGCGCTGGATGCGCCGGAATCCTTCAAACTCATCGCCTTCCTCTGCATCGGCTGGCCCGAGGAGGAGCATATCGATCCCGAACTGGTGCGCTGCGGCTGGCAGGATCGCACCGCCGCCGGGCGGCGGGTGGTGGTTATCTGATCCCGCCTTTCTCGCCGGCGTTAGCAAATCGCTAACCAGCGATCGCTATCACTTGGTAATGGCATGAATGATCGGCCTCCCCTCGGACGCCGGCGCCGTGGCGAATGAGTTTGGTTCGCAGGAGAGATTCATGAGTCAGTTCCCCATAGTTTTCGCCGATCGAGGCAGACCGCTGAAGCGGAAGAACCTCCGTCTGGCCGCCATCCATTCTGTCGCGCAAGTGCTGGCGACCACGGGTCTCGTGGTCTTGCTGATTGGACTCGGCTGGATTTTCGCGACTGGCGACGACGCGGCGCTGACGCGTCTCATCGGCATGGTCTGAGTCGTCGCGCTCATACCGACCTACATGGGTGAGAACACATCGCGGCTGGCCAGGAGCGGCGACTTGGCCGCAATTCGTGTCCTGTCCCCGAATTCCCGCGCGTAAAAGTGAAAGTGAAAATGGCGCGATAAAAACGCCATTTGCCGGGCGGCAAGTGTTCTTGTTATGTTCCACGTGAAACACTTATGGGCGCGGCTTGCCGCCGTTGCGCGTTTCTCCTTGAGATAACGGGATTTTCTAAAGCCCACCTTCGGTCCACGCGAGAGCCGGAAAGCTTCGGTCTGCGTCGGCACAAAATACAACCTTGCGGTTGAGTCTGATGAAAGCGGATAAAAACGAACGAAAAACAGCGGAATTTGACGCGTTTTCGCGCAAACTAATCAAAAAATCGGGCGTTTTTTCACCTTTTCTCCACCCGGTCCGCATTCGTTTCATTTTACAACCTGAGCGCGATTTCCGGGCTGCGAGATGTTGCGGCTAGAGGCGAGCATCTGAAATTTGCTGACTGCGAAGCGCAGCCATAGGAGGGCTGCAACCGGCTCATTGCTGAACTTCCTGATCGGGTTGGCGACCGTCGTGTCGACCCCATTGCTGCCTTTCTGGCTTTTGAATTTTTTGTATGGCATATCCGCTATTGAAATTGCTGATTAGCGTTGGAAATCAAGGCCGACGCTTGCTGCGCGAAGGCCGATCCATCACAGGCTTCAACGTTGGTGCGAACACTGACGCGTCTGCAGGGCAGACGATTTCATGTGCACATTCATCTGATCCCGCGTCGCGACGGCGGCATGTCTGATCCTCGCGGCGGTGTTCGCGGGGTGATACCCAAGAAGCAAAGATATTGATTTCCCGTTCGTGGGTGTCGATGGCCCTTTGGCTGCTTCGCGCTTAATTGACCAATCTCATTGTTTGAGACGATTTCACGTGCTTTAAGCATGGCTTACGCTTATCAAGCCAGCCGTGGCTTGCAACCGCACGCGTCTGTTGAAACGCACTGTCGGGGGGCATAGTGATGAAATTTATCTCTGGCGATTACGTCAGTCAGCTTACTAATCGTTTTCAAGCAAAAAATCGGTTTATGCAAATTGCAA
>NZ_JBKQOU010000368.1:0-6296 GCF_052145335.1 Rhodoblastus sp. | reverse complement strand
CCCGCCGCTCTTGTCGACGAGCCGCATCGTCCCGACGGGCAATTGGGCCAAAGTACTATAGGCGATGTTTTCCCGCTGACACAACCTGTTTCGGGGAGAGTGAAATGCCAGGGAAAAGCGTGGGTCGCTCGCGGCTCGCCTTCGTTTGTTTGCGCGTCCTAGCGTTGCTTGCGGCGGCCTTCTGCTTGGGCCTCGCCGGGGCGCCGGGGCATGCTTCCTCGCTTGACCGCACGGCGCTGCAGATCTTCTTTCCAAAGCCTTTGATGGTCGGCGAGCGCGACGCGACCCTGCCGGTCTGGCCGATCTTCAAGCAGAGCTACAATGGCGACGTACTCCTCGCCTACGCTTTCGAGTCGATTGATTTCGAACCGATCCCCGGCTTTTCCGGCACGCCCGTCAATCTGCTGATCGCGATCAAACCGTCGGGCGAATTTCTTGACGTCAGGGTTCTGACGCAGCACGAGCCGGTTTTCGTCGACGGCCTCGGCCCCGAACCTCTGATGGATTTCGTCAAGCAATATGCGGGAAAATCCCTGCGGCAATCGATCAAGATCGTCGCTCCCGGAACGCGTAACCCCCGTGAAGAGAGCGTCGCCGCCGAAATCAACGGCGTCGCCAAGGCGACCGCCTCGGTGCGCATCATCAATGAGACGATCGTCAATTCGGCGCTGCAGGTGGCGCGGGAGCGGCTCGGCTTTTCGAGGGGCCGCGACCCCAATCGCGCCGCCCATGTCAAGCCGGAGGTTTTCGAGAAGCTGACTTTCGCCCAAATGCTGGAGCGCGGCTACATCCGCCATCTGCACCTGAGCAATGGCGAAGTCGAAAAAACCTTTGCCGGAACCGCAGCCGAGGGCGTCGACGAACAGGGCCTGGCGGACCCGCAGGGCGCCTTCGCCGATTTCTATGTCGCGGAAGTCGACGTGCCGATCGTCGGCCGCAATCTTCTCGGCGAGGCGCATTGGCGCAAGTTGATGGACCAGCTCGACGGCGCGCCCGCCATGCTGGTCTTGTCTAGCGGACGCTGGACTTTCATGCCGGAATCCTTCGTTCCCGGGGCGACCCCGAATTTGATCGGCATGAACCAGGCCGGCGCTCCCGTAGCCTGGCGCGATTTTGTCTGGCGCGATACCCTCGACCTGCCGACGCCTGCGGGGCTCGATCTCGCCAAGAGCGATGTCGCAGTTTTGCGCATCGCGCCGCAGGCCGCCTTCGATCCGGCGTCGCCGTCGGAATTGTCGCTGCGCGTTATCCGCGAAAAAGGCCAGATCTTTCCCGAGCAGGTGACGCGCGATTTTTCGTTGACCTATGCGCTGCCGGAAAAACTATTCGACATGCCGCCGAGCGACGACGGCAAGGGAATCGGCTCGATCTGGCGCAGCCGGACACGCGATATCGCCATTCTCGCCGCCGGCCTGATCGTGCTGGCGGTCGCTTTGGCGCGACAGCGCTGGCTGACGCTTTCTCCGCAAAGGTTCAGGGCGTTCCGCCTCGCCTATCTCGGCTTCACCTTGGTCTTCATTGGCTGGCTGGCGCAGGCGCAATTGTCCATCGTCTGGCTGTTCGGACTGGTCAAGGCGATCAAGGGCGAGGGCAGTTTCGCCTTCTTCCTGTGGGACCCGCCGACCCTGATGGTGACGCTGTTCGCGCTCGCTGCTTTGTTCGTCTGGGGGCGCGGCACTTTTTGCGGCTGGCTCTGCCCATTCGGCGCCTTGCAGGAATTCGCCGGCGAAATCGGAAAACTGCTACGCCTGCGCCAGATCGGCCTGCCGCAACGCTATGAGCGCCTGTCGCGGCTGCCGAAATTCCTGGTGCTGGCGGCGATCCTTGTCACCGCCTCCTTCTTCTCTTCGCAGGCGGAAAGGGTCGCGGAGGTCGAACCGTTCAAGACTTCCATCACTCTGCTGTTCGTGCGTTCCGCGCCTTTCGTGCTTTACGCCGTGGCGCTGCTGATCGTTGGCATGTTCCATTACAAATTCTTCTGCCGTTATCTCTGCCCGCTCGGCGCCGCTTTCGCCGCTTTGAGTATTGTCCGCCGCTGGAACTGGATTCCGCGCCGGAAGGAATGCGGATCGCCGTGCCAGATGTGCCGGGTGAAATGCCGTTACGGCGCGATCGGGAAAAGCGGCGCCGTTGTTTATTCGGAATGTTTCCAGTGCATGGATTGTGTGGTCATTCTCGACAATCAGGAGCTTTGCGTACCGGAGGTGCTGGAGCGCAAGCGCGCGCGCAGGCGACAGAAAAAGCAATTGGAGGCGGCCCAATGAATACTGCGAAATGTCCAGACCGTCGGCAGTTGTTGCAGCTCGCGCTGGTGGGCGCCGGAATTGGCGCGCTCGGCGTCGAGGCCTTCGCCGATGCGCCGGTTTTCCGCCGTGCGGGCGTTGCCTTCGACACCGGTGTCGGCCTCACCGTCGTCGGACTGGAGGAGCGCGAGGCGCAAGCGGCGCTCGACGCCGGCTTCGCCGAAATCCGCCGTCTGGAGCTTATTGCCGGACTGTCCACGCCGGGCAGCGACATTCGCGGATTGAACGCCACCGGGCGGCTGGACAATCCCGATCAGGCGCTTCTCGATATGCTGGCCGTCGCCGACGACATGCACCGCGCCACCGGCGGCGCCTTCGACGTGACCGTACAGCCCCTGTGGATCTTTTACGATTCCTACGCCAGGCGCGGCGCGTGGCCGACCGACGACGAGGCCGTCTCCGCGCGAAGTCTGGTCGGCCAGAAATTTGTCCGTTTCGACGCTGAGGCGATTGTCTTCGAGCGCGCAGGCATGGGGATCACCCTCAACAGTCTGACTCACGGTTATGCGGCGGATCGCGTCGCCAAACTGCTGGCCGAGCGCGGGGTGAAACAGGCCTTTGTCGACACCGGCGAAATGGAGGCCTTGGGCCGCAACGCGAAAAACCACGACTGGACGGCGGCGCTGAAACATCCGCGCGTCGCCGACGCCATGCTGGGAACGGCGCCGCTCACCGGCTGCATGGCGACTGCGGGCGATTACGCTTACACTTGGTCGGACGATTATTCCCGCCACCATATTCTCGATCCGCGCACGGGCGCTTCGCCGGCCTCCTTCGCCTGCGTCTCGGTAATCGCGGAAACAGCAGTGCTGGCCGATGCGCTTTCCACCGCCGTTTCGGTGGTCGGCCCGGAGGAGGGGATGGCCTTGCTGCGCCGGTTCAGGGCCGAAGCCTATGGCGTGACCAAGCAGGGCGAGATCTGGGCCAGCCCCGGCTTTCCGAGGCAGAATCTGGCCTAAGCGCCCTCCGTCTTCGGCGTTTCCGGAGCGAATTCCGAAACGCGAAAGTGAAAATAGCGTAGTTTCAGGGAGTTTCTCGGCGTCGTGAGCGTTCGTGTTATGTTCCACGTGAAACGTCCGACTGCCTGGAGCGGCCACCGCATTGAATCTGCTCGGTTTCCGGCGTGTTCGCGAGCTTGGCGCAACGACCCAAAAAAACACAACCAGGAGGTTGTGGCTGGCAAAACAGAGCGAAATCGGCGACAATTGATGCATTTTCGCGCGAAAACGAGCCAAAAACCGCAGGTTTTTTCACTTTTTTTGACCCGCGACGGGGTCGCAATTGGATGCAACTGGAGCGCGAATCTCCGACCGCCATCCGCTCCCTTTCCGCGTTGGCCGTTGCCGATTTCGCCGGTCGGCTCGAATGGGACGGTCGGCGTGTTGCCATGACCGCCTCGTCATGAAGTGGAAGCGCTAATTCCTGCGGCGGCTGACTGAAAACTGACCCGATGCGGTCGTTCGCTAATGATCGCCTACTCGTGTCGACGCCGCAAATAGCCGTCTTTCCATGACGCCGACCGTGGCAACGGAGCGACTTCGGATCCTGTCGAATCGCGATCCCGGCGTTCAATCGAAAGCCGCTTCCCCATCATCGGCTCGGAGCTTCGCGCGCCATTCACTGGGAGCCAAACCCACTGTGCGCTGGAACGCATGAGTGAACGCGCTCGCGTCTGCATAGCCGAGAGCCAACGCGACGCTCGTGACAGGCATTCGCGTCCCCGCGAGCAGTTGCTGAGCAACGACGGACCGCGCCTCATTCGCGAGTTGACGAAAAGTTCGTCCTTCGGCGCTGAGCCGACGATTAAGCGTCCGGGGCGTGAGCGAAAGCGCCTCGGCAACGGCGTCGAGCGAGGCGTTCCCGCAAACAACGCGACTCCGCAACGTGCGAATCGTTCGTTCGACGAAGCCCGGACAGATCCTCGCCCAGTAATCCTCGACCAGAAGTTCAGTGTCTCGTCGAAGCGCCGGTTCGGCCCCCAGCACGGGCAGGGATAGCCAGCTGGCGGGAAAAGCGAACGCGTGCTGTTCCGCGTCGAACTGGATCGCTGAGCCGAAGACTTCGCGATAGAGCGCGCCGTCGCGGGGAGCCGGTCGCGAGATAAGGACGAGTTCCGGGGCGCGGCCAACCAGCTCGCGAAGGACTTTGGCCGCGACGCCAAGCGCTCCATCGCAAATCTGGCCGACGGCGGGCGTTCCCGGGATGTGGACGCCATAACCCCAATAAGCGGTTCCATTTCTGACGACGAGATAGGCGACGGCCCCGCTGATATAGCGCTGCTGGTTTGCACAAATATCGAAAAGCGCCTGTCCGAGCGTCGGCGCATTGCGCATCAACCGCCCGATCACGCCTAGACTCTTGGTTCCGCCTTGCGCTCCCAGGAGCAGGCCGAAATCAGGCCGGCCCGTCGCCGATGCGCACAGGTCCAAGAGCAGGCCAAGCGCGTGGAAGGAAATCCGGTTCTCGGGATCGTCCAATAGGCTCGGTTCGAGCCCAGCCTGTGCAACCACTGACGCCGGCTCCAGGCCGAAACGCCGCAGCAGGCCCGGCAGCTCGGCGACAACTCCGACGCGGTGTCGGCCTTCATAAACCAAGGCGTCCATGCCCGAACAAGCCCCTTCACTTCCGTTGAGTGCGATTGTCGCAAAATGACAAGCGGCCCAAACTGAAGCGACAATAATATCCGCGCGTCTCGGTTTTTGCGAGGCGGCGCGCTCGAAAACGACCATTGGCTCCTTAGAGCGGCGACGGGGAGAAGAACGATGTATTTCACGGATGACTCACTGTTTCCCGAAAATATGCAGCCGACGATCATCACTGCGGCGCCGTTCGGTCCGGAATGGCTGCCGGGCGACGTGGGCGACCTTCCGGTAAGCTGGGACGACCAGGTGCAGGCTGCGGTCGATTGCTACAATGCGGGCGCGACCATGCTGCACGTCCATGTGCGCGATCCGGAGACCGGCCAGGGCTCGTCAAATTTCGACCACTACAATTATTTCATCGCGCGCCTTCGCGAAGCCGTACCGAAGATGATCCTGCAGGTGGGCGGGTCGATCTCGTTTGCGCCTCATACAGAAGACGCGCGGGCCAAGTGGCTCGATTACGATACCCGACACATGCTGACCGAGTTGAACCCCAAGCCTGACTGCGTCACGGTCACGACCGGCACGACGCTCTGGGACGTCACCCAGGCCTTCATCCCGGGCGACGCCGACGGGACTCACCTGGCCGACCCGAAGGTCGCGGCCGCCTGGGCCGACATGGTGGTGGATTCGACCTCGAAATTCTATATCGAACACTTGAAGCGCCTCTCCGCGCACAAGATCCAGCCTTATTTCGTCCCCGGCCACGTCCATCAGCTCGAAATTATCGAGCGGATTCTTCGCGCCGGAATCTACAAAGGCCCGCTGAACCTGGCCCTTTGCGGCTACGGGGGCGGCTCGATGGGCCGCAATCCCTACGACTGGATGGAAATGCTCCGCCGCACGCCCCACGGCGCGTCCAGCGTGACCTTCTGGAGCAGCATGCGCGGCAATATCGCCATCCAGTCTCTGGCGACGATCCTCGGCGTCCATGTGCGCGTGGGCAACGAGGACAATATCTGGGACATGCACAAGCAGCGCTGGTCGACGGTGAAGCAGGTCGAGTGGGCGGTGAAGCAGAGCGAGCAGTTCGGCCGAAAAGTGGCCACGGCGGACGAGGCGCGCCAGATCATGAAGATCGGCGTCTGGTACGACACGGTCGAGGAAACCCTGTTCAACGCCGGCCTGCCGCCAAACCGGCCGCAAGGCTACAAGGGCTTCCTGACCTACGAAACCGATGGCCGCCTGCCGAAAGCGGCGGATCTGCGCACGAGTCCCGCAAGCGTGCTTTGACCTGAGGCGCCGCGCCCGGCCTCACAGGTCGGGCGCGGCTTTTTGATGACCGGCAGACTCGCTCATGACGGCGAAAGGCAAAGCCATGACCGCTAGCGCGGAAACCGGACCCTTGGAC
>NZ_JBKQOU010000367.1:0-14596 GCF_052145335.1 Rhodoblastus sp. | reverse complement strand
GCCGTGCAGGCCAACAGGCGGTTTTTCATTCTTCAGCCCTTCCAATGAACAAAGTGCTTTTATAAAATCGATAAAAATTGTCAACTAAGTGTCCTGCCTTAATTCTGCCTTTCGCGCTTTCTGCTCTTTCTGTTGCAATTCTGCCTCAGTGGGCGCGCCGTCGAAAGACGCCAAGCGCAAAAAATCCCGCGAGCCGAAGCGCGCGGGATTTTTTTCGGACCGGATCGTTTTCGAGGAAAGCGATCAGAAGGTGAAGCGGGCGCCGATGGTCGGAGCCCAGTTGGTATAATAGTTATTTCCGTAATTGGCCGCCGAGACGGGCGTCCCGACCTTCGAGCCCAGCGGCAGGGTGCCGCCCGCGAGACCGCCTTCGACATTGGAAACTTCCATGCCAGCGTAAACGTCGAACCGCTTAGTGAAGTGATAGTCAGCATAGAGCGAGACGACGTCCAGTGTGCCGGAGCATTGCGCGGCCTCAAGATTTTGATGAATCGCGGAGCAGGTCGCGCTCTGGCCGGCATCGCCGTATCGGTTCTGGCTGGTATGATAGTAAGCCAGGGTGATGTCGGTCTTGGGATCATAGGCGTATTTCACGCCCGTCCAGACCGTCTGCAGAATCCTGGCATGCGCATAGAAATGATTATTGGCCTGACTGAGGAGATAGCCGCCCTGATCATTGGTGGCCCCGATGCCGAGATTGTCATGCGGATTGTTCAAGTTTTCGTAGTCGTAGCCGACAAAGAACTTGAACTGGTTCCAGGTATATTTCGCCCCGGCCGCCACGCCCGCGGTGTCGGTAATGATGCCATTCAGAGTGTTGACGTTGTTGCCGGTCGAGGTGACGACGGCGCCCGCATTGGGGGTGAACGTACTGGCGGTGAGCTGCGCCGCGCTCAACGGAGCGTTGCCGCCGGCCATGATCGTGGCCTGATGGAAGTAGCCGCCCGCGACGTCGACGTCGAGGCCGCCATAGCTGCCGCCCAAGTCAAACTGAGCGGCGTCGTTGTTCGACGCGAAGCACTGCTGCGTAGTGCCTTTCGGCGCCGTCAGTGTGCCGGTGTAATTGCAACCGCCCGTGCCGTCAGCGAACTTGTACATGGCGCCGGCGTGAACCGGGCCATAGGCCACGCGATATTTGAACGAATCGTCCCAGCGGGCGTCCTCGGTGGCGCCGAGACCGGCGAGCAACTGACCGTTGAAGCCGATCGGCGAGAAGGCATAGGCGCCGCCGGCCGGGTCGTAGAGGCCGATCAAGTCGGTGGTGAAGGTCCGGTGGCGACCGAAGGTCAGCTGGCCGTAATCGGGCGAGGCGAGACCGACATAGAGCTGATCATTGAAGGGCTGGCCGCCGCGCCCGCCGTCGCCCGAAAAGGAATAATTGGCCCTATTGAGACCCTGGTTGGAGACCAACGTCCCCGGCATGTTGGCTAGCTGGCCCGACTGCGGATTTATGCCGGTGGAGGCCAGGAACACGCCGGACAGGCCGGGAAGGAGTTCTTCCTCGCCTTTCACGCCCAACGTCGTCTGCGACAGGCTGTTCTGGGCGATGCCGAAGTGGGCGTGATTGGTGAATTTGTTGATCAGCGACTGGCCTTCGTAGTTCTGGCCGTTTTCCGGCAGACCGTGGCTGACCCAGCCAAGGCCGGCGTCGACCGTGCCGAATACAGTAATGCCGCAGAAAGTCAGCGGGCCGTCCAGGGACGGCAGGGCGCACGACGGCAACGGACCCTTGAGGCTGGAGAGGTCGGCCGCCATGAAGCTGGTCGGCGCCGGAGCGGCGGCGAGCTGAGCCGCTTGCTTCTGCTGCGTCTGCTGCTGAGCGGCCTCCTGCTTTTCAAGCTTGTTTAGGCGCTGCTCGAGGGCTTGATTCTGCCTCTTCAGCGCCGCGGACTGCGCCTTGAGGTCGCTGATCTCGTCGGCGCGGGCGGCCGTGGCGGTCAGGATCGCGAGCGCGGCGGCGGTCGCCATAAGTTGCTTCTTCATCATCTTCTCCGGTGCCTCCGCCGCTTCAGGTAAAACCAATACCGTAAGCGACGCGCCATTAAGCTTCGTGTAGTCCTTGCTAACGACGATTTGGATTACCGGGAAGTCCATAGTTTTGGCGCAATTGCCGGCAGAAGGCGATTTTGCGGCAAAAAGAGCGTTTTTTGGCTATTTTGTGAGCATTTTTGACCTGGAGGCGGCGCTTGGTTTTGAATAAGTTTATCTATGTAACCGAATTACCACATGCCAAATCTGCGGCGTCGCCTCATGGCCGCGACGGCAACAACGAGCGGCTCTAAGCGCAAAAAAATCCCGCGAGCTTGAGGCTCGCGGGACTTGATTTCAGGCCGTGCTGGCTCTGAAGGCTTTCCGAGGAAAGCGATCAGAAGGTGAAGCGGGCGCCAATCGTCGGGGCCCAGTTCGACGCGCTGAACGCGGCGGACTGCAGGCCGCCGCCGAGGACCGAGTACATCACGCCGGCGTAGACATCGAACCGCTTGGTGAAGTGGTAGTCCACGAAGCCGGAACCGGCCTGGAGCGTGCCGGAGCAAGTGCTGCTGCGCGGGGCAGACTGATAGGCGAACTTGACGCCGTTGATGGTAGCGCCGTTCACGTTTGAGATATAGGCGGGCAAGCCGCAAGTCGCCAGGCTGTTCGAAGCGGTGTTCGAAACGCCGGGGGTGTTGGCCGCAAAGCCATAGCCATTCTGTTCGGCATGATAATAGGCGAACGCGAATTCGGTCTTGGGATCGTAAGCATAACGGAAGCCGACCCATTCGGTATCCAGCAGCCTGGCGTGCGGATAGCCGGCGTTGTTGACCGTGCTCATGATATAGCCGCCCTGTTCGTTCTGGGCGCCGATGCCGACGTTGTTTTCGGGGTTGTGGAAGATCAAGTGCGACCAGCCGGCGAAGAACTTGAACTGGTTCCAGGTATATTTCGCGGCGAGGATGCCGCCCGTGGTGTCCGAAACCGTCGCGGCCAAGGTGTTGGCGTTGTTGTTGCCGTAAGAAACGGTCGACTGCGCCACGTTGCCAACGAAGTTGTTGCTGGTGAAGGTGCTGATGCCGCCAAGCTGAGCGGAGCTGAGACCGCTAGAGCCCATGGCGGTGGACTGGTGGAAATAGCCGAGAACGCCGTCCATATCGAAGCCGGCGTAGCTGCCGCCGAGGTTGATCTGCCCGGCGTCGTTCTGCGTCGAATAATTATGTGATCCGCCAAGGCTCGGCTTGGCGCAGCCCTCGACAGGCAGGTTCGTGCCCGTGCAGACCTGGCCAGCAGTGCCGATGTTGCTGCCGCTGTCGCCGTCGGCGAATTTATACATGGCGCCGAAGTGCACCGGACCATATTCGACGCGGTATTTGAACGAGTCGTCCCAGCGGACGTTTTCGGTATTGCCAAGGCCGGCGCCGTAGCTGCCGGAATAACCGATCAGCGAGAAGGCGTTCGATTTCGCCGGATCGTAAGCGCCGATCACATCGCCCGCCAGGGCGACATGGCGACCGAAGGTCAACTGGCCGTAGGTGGGCGAGGCGACACCGACGAAGAGCTGATCGTTGAAGGCCTGGCCTCCGCGCGAACCGTCGAAGGAGTTCGAATAGTTGTTGCGGTTAAGGCCGTTGTTGCTGGCGAGAGACCCCGGTGCATCGGCGAGCTGGCCCGACTGCGGGTTGATGTTGGTCGAAGCCCAGAACACGCCGGACCAACCAGGCAGGATTTCCGTCGAGCCCTTGAGGCCGAGGACCGAAACCGACAGGCCGTTCTGCGCGACGCCAAAATAGGAATGCGTGGCTTTTCCGTTGATGAGCTGTTGGGCGAGGTAGGCCTTGCCGTTGTTGGGCAGGCCGTGGGAGTCGTAGCCAAGGCCGGCGTCGATGGTGCCGAACGCGGTGATGCCGCAGAGGGTCAGCGGGCCGTCCAGGGTCGGCAGTTCGCACGGCAACGGCCCCTTGATATAGGGGAGGTCGGCCGCCATAAAGCTACGCGGCGCCGGAGTGGCGGCGATCTGAGCCGCCTGCTTCTGCTGCACCTGCTGCTGAGCGGCCTGCTGCTTTTCAAGCTTGTTCAGGCGCGCTTCGAGAGCCGCGTTCTGCTTCTTCAGCGCCTGCGACTGCGCCTTGAGCGCGGCGATGTCGTTGGTTTCCGCGTGGGCGACGCCCGAGGCGGTCAGGATCGCCGCAACGGCGGCGGCCGCCATAAACTTGCTCTTCATTACCCCATCTCCTAGATTGCAGGCTGGCGTCGCGTGACGTCGCCAACCGCTCAAGCCCCCAAAACCACGGCGGCGCCGCAGCTCCTCAGAAAACCTTTTCGCGCTCCAACGAACGTTTGGAGCGACTATCTTTGGATTAGAGGGGGCGCTGCGCCTTGGCAATTGAGTCAGAGCCAAAAATGGCTGCTTTGCGGCGAAAGAATCCCGAGTGTGGCTTTCTTGCAATAACAGCCCGACGCCAAATGGAGCGGATCGTGGGTTTATGACGCTCCAATGACGTTGCTGCGCTGCGGTAGAGTTGATGTTTGTCAATTTGTCACAAACGATAAGAATAGCTTGCGTGATAGATTATCGACTTTTGTCGAGACGCGGAGGACATGCATAGGACCTCGTTGCAGAAAGTATCCGGGTTGGCGCGGAAGGGATCAGCCGGCGGACTTGCGGTCTTCCGCCGGGATACCGATGACTTTTGCGTGCGGCGCCAGCGCCCGAGTCGCCTCATCGACGCTGTGGAACAGGCGATCCTTGCCCTTCCCACCGGGAGGAGCCAGAGCGTCGAGCAGGCCGTAAGCGTTCAAGGCGGCCCTGGCGCGCAAAGATTCCAGCCGCGCGATGGCGAAATCCACGTTCCTGTCATGACAGGCGCGGATCACCGACCCGAATGCCTTGGCCGCCGTATAATCGATGTCGGCGATGCTGCTCGCCTCCAGCACGATCAGTTTCAGGCCCGGCGTTTCCACCGCTTCCAGCATTTCACGCCCGAATTTTTCAGCGTTGAGGAAGGACAGAGGCGCCTGGAAGCCGACCACTTTCACCCCTTCGAGAGTTTCGCGGGCCTTGGTCGGGTGTTGCGTCCACCACACCGTTTCGCCGGGCAGGCGCACGAATTGCTGCAGATCGGTCTGGGTCGTGGTCCAGAAGCCGTGGATCAGCGACAGCATGATCGCCAGGGCGACGCCGCTCTGCACCGGCAGCAGCACCACGGCGAAAATCGTCACGACCACCAGCAGGAATTCCTGCTTCGAACGGGCAAGAATGTCGCGCATGTCGGCTACGCGAAAAATGCGGCCGGCGATAAAGAACAGGATCGCCGCCAGCGCCGCCTCCGGAGTATGGCGCAAAAATGGCTCGCCGAAAGCGGCGACCAGGACCAGGGCGGCGGCGGCGAGGCTGGCGAGTTGCGAACGGCCGCCGTTTTCCGCGACGATCGCGGTGCGCGGCGGGCTGGCGTTGACCGGAAAGCCTCCGAACAGGCCGGCCAGGATGCTGCCGGCGCCCAGGCCCAGAAAATCGCGGTCGATGTCGGGCGGCTCGCCGGGCAGGCCGGGGAACGACCGCGACGTCGCGGCGCTCTGCACCATCACGATCAAAGTGATGAGCGTCGCCAGACCCAGAACCTTGACGAAATCGTTAAGACTGACGATCGGAGCCGAGGGATGCGGCGGCTCGACCGAAAAAGCGCCGATCACCGGCAGGCCCTTGCCTTCAAGGCCCAGCGCCAGGACCGCCAAAGTCGCGCCGATCAAGGCGATCAGCGCGCCGGGAATACGCGGGCTCAGCCGTTCCGCGACGATGACGATGGCGAGACAGCCTAGGCCCAGCCCCAGCGCCACCGGGTTGATCTCGCCGAAATGCTGGGCGAGTTGCTTGACGCGATCGAAAAATGTCCCCGAACCGCCGGGCAGGCCGAGAAACGACGGCGCCTGCGACAGCGCGATATGCACCGCGATGCCGGCGAGAAAGCCGGTGAGCACCGGGATGGAGAGAAGATTGGCGACCCACCCGGCGCGAAAAAAGCCGGCGCCGAGCATCATCGCGCCGACCATCAACGCAAGCAGAGCCGAGAGGGTGGCGTAATGCGGCGTGCCGGCCGCGGCGATCAACGTCAGCGAGCCGGCGAAAATCGGAGTGATGGTGGAATCGGCGCCAGAGGAGAGAAAGCGATTGGCGCCGAGCAAGGCGAAGCCGAGCGCGCCGGCGACGAAAACAAAAAAGCCGATATGGGGTTCGAAGCCGCCAAGCCGGGCGGTGGCCATTTGCTCGGGCGTGGCGATCGCCGCCAAAGTGAGCCCGGCGACGAGATCGATTCGCCAATTGGCCGCCGCCCCTTGCAGCGAACGAAAAACCGGCCAGGATGGTTTCGCGGTCTGGTTCATCTCGTTTCACTCCCTGCGCCATACTCGCCTATCGCTGTCGCGGAGGAAACAGAGCAATTCGTGGCGGCTTTTTCGCCCGCCAGGCAGGCTTATATGTATCAAGCTATTTAACCAAAGGGCGCCGATGCGCAAAAACCCTTATTATCGCGGACCCCGCAGCGATCATTTCGATGGCCTGCGCTTTTTCAATACGCCGGTTGAGCGCGAAAACGGCCTGGCTGACGTGTTGCGCTGGCGTTTCGAGGAGCGCTACAGGGCGCCTTGGCCCGCCAGGATCGACAGGCCCCCGCCCGACCGCCCGCCCGAACGCGTCGCGGGCGCCAGCCTGCGGCTGTCCTATATCGGCCACGCCTCCTTCCTGCTGCAATGTTTCGGCCTGAACATCCTGGTCGATCCGGTATGGTCGGAGCGCGCCAGCCCGGACGCTTTCCCCGGACCGAAAAGGCAGTAGCCGGCGGGCGTCGCCTTCGAAGACCTGCCGCCCATAGATGCGGTTCTGGTCACCCACAATCATTATGACCATATGGACCTGAGCTTCCTGTCGCGCATCGCCCGTGAATGCGCGCCGAAAATCATCGTGCCGCTGGGCAATGACGCGATTCTGCGCGCCGCCGACGGGTCCTTGCGCCCGGAGGCGCGGGATTGGGGCGAAACCGTCGCCTTGTCGTCGGAAGTCGCGGTGCGGCTCGACCCGGCCTATCATTGGTCGGCGCGCGGGATGTTCGACCGCCGCATGGCCTTGTGGGCTTCTTTCGCCATAGGCACGCCGGCGGGAACGATTTACTTCATCGGCGACACTGCCTATCGCGACGGCGCCATTTTTCGCGAGGCCGCCATGAAAAGCCCGGACATCGCCTTGGCCCTGCTGCCGATCGGCGCCTACGATCCCAGCTGGTTCATGCGCCGCCATCATGTCTGCCCGGAAGAAGCCGTGCGGATTTTCCAGGATCTGGGAGCGAGGTCGGCATTCGCCCATCATTGGGGGGTCTTCCGCCTGACCGATGAAAAGCGCGAAGAGCCGCCGAAGCGACTGGCCCTGGCGCTGGAGCGCGCCGCCATCCCGCACGAGCTTTTTGTCGCGCTTCCGCCCGGATCGGTCCGGCGCTACGATCTCGCGGCGAATGAACGATTTTGGGAGGCCGCGCCGTGACCGAAGCACGCGAGACCATCGGTCAAGGGGTCGGCCAAGAGATCGGGCAGGAAATCATCGTGGCCGATATTGGCGGCACCCATGCGCGTTTCGCTTTGGCGACAGTCGCGGGCGGCCGCGTTACGGCGGTCGGCGAGGCGGTGACCTTGCATGTCGCGGAATATCCCAGCCTGGCCGCGGCCTGGCGGGCCTTCGCCGCCAGGCTTGGACGTGAGCCGCCGCCTCGCGCCTCCTTCGCCGTCGCCTGCCCGGTGCGGGGCGAAGTGCTGAAATTCACCAATAACCCCTGGGTTTTTCGTCCCGCCGCGCTACCCGTCGAGATCGGCGTCGAAGAACTGGTTCTGATCAATGATTTCGGCGCCGTCGCCCATACCGTCGCGCAGGCTCGGCAGGAGGATCTGATCCATATCGCCGGGCCGCGCCGCCCGCTGCCACGGCCGGGAGCGGTCTCGATCGTCGGACCCGGCACCGGACTTGGAATTGCTCTGTTGCTGCTCGACCGCGACGGCCATCTCGTCGTCGAAACCGAGGGAGGACATATCGATTTCGCCCCGCATGACGGGTTCGAGGACCAGCTGTTGCACAGGCTGCGCCAAAAATATGTGCGGGTGTCGATCGAGCGGGTGATTTCGGGACCGGGGCTGGCGCAAATCCACGCCGCCCTGCCCGGCGTGAAAAAAACGCCCGGTTACGCCGGCGATCCCGAGCTATGGGAGGCAGCTATTTCCGGTGCCGATCCGCTGGCGCGCGCCGCGCTGGAGCGGTTCTGCCTTTTGCTCGGCGCCGTCGCCGGCGATGTGGCGCTGATCCATGGCGCCAGCGCGATCGTGCTGGCCGGCGGCCTGTCGCCGCGCATAACTTCTTTCCTAAGGGCGCCCGGCTTTGCGCAAAGGCTGACCGCCAAAGGTCGCTACGCGGAAATGATGGCGGATCTGCCGGTCTGGCTGATCGCCCATGAGCAGCCGGGCCTCTTCGGCGCCGCCGCCGCCTTTGCCGCGCGAAAAACATAAAAAAAGCGCGGCTTTCGACCGCGCTTTTCCATCAAAACATTCGGGAAGATTTACTTCTTCTCGATCTTGGCGCGCTCGATCGACTCCAGGATCAGGCGCTGGGCTTCGGAGGCGTCGCCCCAGCCGGCGAACTTGACCCATTTGCCGGGTTCGAGATCCTTGTAGTGGCAGAAGAAATGCTCGATCTGCTTCCAGGTGATCTCCGGCAGGTCGGTGTAGCATTTCACGTTATCGTAACGCTTGGTGAGCTTGGAGCTCGGAACGGCGATGATCTTTTCGTCGCCGCCGCCCTCGTCGGTCATTTTCAGCACGCCGATCGGGCGCGCGTTGATGTAGGAGCCGGCGACCAGCGGGCGCGTATTGCAGACCAGCACGTCGCAGGGATCGCCGTCTTCCGACAGCGTGTGCGGAATGAAGCCGTAATTGCCCGGATAGCGCATCGGCGTATAGAGGAAGCGATCGACGAACAGCGTTCCCGCCGCTTTGTCCATCTCGTATTTGATCGGCTCGCCGCCAATTGGAACCTCGATGACGACGTTCACATCTTCCGGGGGATTTCTACCGATTTGAATGGCGTCAAGACGCATTGCGCTCTCCGATGGTTGACGTTCCGCGCCCATTTGTCAGCGCCCACGGCAAAACGCAACCCGAACTTTCCGACCATATTTGATTTAATTTCGGGAAAACTATTCGGCGGCCGGGAAACCAAAGGCGAGGCGTCCGAGTTTCTCGGCGCCGAAATGCTCGCTGGCGCGCCGGACCTGCTCGCCGCCCATGCGGCGGTAAAAGGCCAGGGCTCGGTCATTGTCGCTGAGCGTCCAGACCAGCATGGAATCCAGGCCGTTGGCGGCGAGATCATGACGGGCGGCCTTGAACAGCCGCGCCCCGAAACCCATGCCCTGATATTCAGGGGAGAGATAAAGTTCGAAGATTTCCCCGTCGAAATGCATGGATGGCGCACGGTTGCGGCCATAGGTGACGTAGCCGCCAATCGTCCCGTGCAGGGAGAAAACCAGCAGGCGACTGCCTTGAGCGACAGCGCGCCGCCACCAGTCGGGCCCGCGCCGCGCGATCAGCCGCTCCAGCTCCCGACCCGGAATGAGACCGCGATAGGCTTCGCGCCAAGCGCTGTCATGGACAGCGGCGATTTGCTCCGCATCCCCCGGCAATGCGCGTCTTATGGTGATCAGCGCCTGGGTCATGGAAGGATGTTAAGTCCAAGACCCATTTCCCGCAAGAAAACTTATCTTAAATCTTGTTAACAGCGAGCCGTGGCGCGTGATGCTCGGACTGTCGCTTTTTGGCTTCAAATCCCGGGCAGTTCCACGAATTTTCCGTTGAAGGCGCGGACCGGCCGCGACCGGTAAACCTTTTCGGCGGTCTCCAGCGCCGCCCGCAAGGCTTCGATCTGGCGTCGGCGATGGAAACGCGCGCCGAGATAATCGATTTGGCGCCGCGACGCCGCGAGCCATTCGCTGTCGCTTGCCGCCAGCAGGCGGATGACGGCGGCGGCGAATTTCTCGGGATCGTCCTCAACGGAGCAGATTCCCGCCAGTCCCTGCAATCCCTGTGCGCCGACCGCGGTCGTGGCCAAGGGCGCGCCAGCGGCGAGAGCCTCAACGGTCTTCAGTTTGATTCCGGCGCCGAAGCGCAAGGGCACGACCGCCACGCGGGCGGCCGCATAGCATGCCTTCAGTTCCTCCTCCGAAACCCATCCAACGACTTTCACGCCGTCGCCGGCGAGTTGCAAAACCTCTGGCTTGGGCTGCGAACCCACCAGCGACAAGCGCGAGTCCGGATGGGCGCGACGGATGAGGGGGAAAATTTTCTTCACGAACCAGACCGCCGCGTCGATATTGGGCGAATGGCCAAACCCCCCGACGAACAGGATCGATTTTCCAGGCGGCGCGGCCTGGCGTTGCTCCAGATCTTCGAAACAATAAGCGGGTACGGCCCCGGCAGCGACGCCTGGTTCGCGCTCAAGGACGGCATCCACTTCGTCCTGGGTCGGATAGAGCACGAAATCGACGTTGCGCCAGATTTCAGCTTCGTTTTTCTCCAAAGCTTCCGCCATGGCGAGCGAAGAAGCCTTGCCCGTCACTTCCGCTTCGAGCCGATAGCGCGCGAAATGCAGATCATGGCCGTAATAGAGCGCCGGCGCGCTGGTTTTGCTGCGGATATCGCCGAGAAAAGCCGGCGTGACCGTCGGGCGACAGAGCAAGGCCGCGTCGATTTCACCGCCGTTGCTGTCCAGCCATTCCGCCAGTTCGGTTTCATAGGGACCGTAGACGATTTCGACGCCCATCTGCTGCAGAGGCTTCATGTAATTCGCACTATAGTTGAGGTTCTGCGGCCAGAATTTCACGATCCAGCCCAATGACTGGAAACTGCGGATGAACTCGATCATCGTTCGCGAGCCAGCATCTTTGTCCGGCTCGGGCGGGGTCTGGTCGATGACGAGGAGCACCTTGCGCTCGCGAGCCCCATCTCGGACGCGCGCGACGTCTGCCTGTCGCGGCAAGCCATCTTTCCTCAGAAATTCGCCCCAGCGGGAAGCGAAAATCGCCACGCTGTCGCTTTGGCCGGTGGCGCTTTCGTCACCCGTCTTCGCGAAATGGAAAAAACAGGCGTCTGGCTGGAACAGGTTCCTTTTGCCGACGGCGCGCAGGCGCAAGGCGAAATCGAGTTCGGCATAAGGGGCGTGGGCGAAATTTTCGTCGAAACCGGCGAATTCCCGCCACAAGGAGCGCGGAACGAGGAGACAGGCGCCAGGAAAAATGTCGGCGTCGCGGACATATTGATATTCCGGCTTCATCGGGTCGTCGTTCGGTCCGAGCGGCGAGAACGAGGCGTCGCTCCACAGGATCGCGCCGGCGTTCTGCTGAGTGGCCTCGGGGTTGAGGGGATGCGCGCCGATCAGGCCGGCCTCCGGCGTTTTTTCCGCGAGATCGACCATGGCGTCGATGGCGCCACTTAATGGCGCCGCGCCATTGCGCAGGATGCAAAGCATGTCGCCGGCGGCGCCTCCGGCTAGGGCGTTCAGCTGGGCGGCCATCCCCGGATCGCCGGCGGTCTCGATCAATTTGACGCCCTTGACCCGGCCAAGGGTTGCAAAGCGTGGCCCGCTGGAATCCCCCGTCGCGATCAGGATTTCGATGGAGCCTCGCGGCGGATGTTCGGCTATCGAAGCCAGAGCATTGAGGGTCGGCAGTATTTCGCCATCATCGGCCATCAGCACGCTGATCTTCGGGCGCTCCGTCTGCGTCTCGATGAAAATATCCTCGGGCGCCAGCCTCTTGAGTGAAAAAGGCTGGATCGCAGGCAGAGCAGGATATTTGCGTTTTTTCTTGATCCCTAAAGCGGCGCGAATTTCGCGCTTGAGCCGTTTGAAAAAGGGTATCTGGACTCGCAACTGACCCGTCCCTGTGCCGAGCGATCCAACGTCGCCGTGCTCGCTCCTTGCCATTTCGGGCGGAAAGATGCACGAAAAAAAGCGGGTTGCAGGCGTTTTGACGGGCCGAAGGCGGCCGGTCTAAAAACTTGCGTTTGCGATTCAATGATGGTCCAGGGCGCCCAAAGCTGCTCTTGCCGTCGGGCCCAACTATTCTGCTTGTTCGGCGGAAGATTTCGCGGTGATCCAGATGCACGATGTCACGCAACACGGCGCGTCCCAAACAAACATCGTCATATTGGACGGGAATGAAGCGGCTATCCCGCCATTATCCGAACAAAAGCTTTCGCGGCGACGTTTTGTCTGGCCGCAAGACCGCGCATCTACAGCCGGATGGGAGACCGACCGCGCGGTTCTGCAAGCCCTGAAAAATCGCGAAGGCGTCGTTTCACGCGATTTCACGCTTGCCGGGGTCGAAACCCTGTTCCGGCTCCGAGCCTTGCAATTGCTGGCGCGCGAGCCGCGCCTGGACCTTCCCTCGGTGGTGTTCATAGCTTCCGGCGAGCGAGGCGCGGCGCTGGTTCCCGGGCTGGGGCGGCGCATCGCCACTTCTTGGCCCTTAGCTTCGGTGGTTTTTGTCGCCGATGGCGATGCCGCCACCGCGCTAACCGCCGAGCGTTTGACGGTCGTCGCGCCGGCCGAGGCCGAACGACTCGGTTATGATAAATTGCTCGCCTTGCCCGGCGCCGTCTCCACAGCCTCGGCGGAGCAGGGCGTCGGCGTGCATATCCAGCCAATGTGGGGGCGATGCGGAAGTTCGACGGCCTTCGCCAACGAACTCGACACTTTGATCGACGCTGGCCTGTTCGTGCTGCGCGTCTATATCGATCACGAACGGCGTTTCGGTCCCACGGCGCGGCGGCTTTTCTCGCAGCTCGTTCCGGAAAACTCGATCGATTCCGCGCCGCATCTCGAAAGCCTGGCCAGCGCGAGCGACGCCGGCGGCCAAGCCGTTGGCGACGAATTCGCAGGATTTCACCATTCAGTTGCGACCCGAACCCGCTCGGATATCGTCGATCCGGTCGCCGCGCAACTCGCCCAGCGCGCCGAAGCGGCGATCGTCAATCACGCGGTCAATGTCGGGTTCGCCGCGAGAGTCTGTCCGCAGGCCCGTCTCGTTCTGGACACCCACGATTATCTGACGCGCAACGCCGTCGAGCGCGCCCGAGGCGCCGGCAATAAAAAAGCCTTCCCCGATTGCGGCGCCCTGCGCCGGCATGCAGCGCTTGAAACCCGGCTTTGGCAGGCCGCCGACGTTTGCACGACGGTGTCTCATGACGAGGAAAAGCGGGTCCGCCGGCACAACGCCCATTGTCTGATGGTTTTCCCCCAACCTTACGTCCGACCCTGGAGCGATCCGGGCCGGGCCGCGCAATGGGACATCATGCTGGTCGCCGACCAGCATTATTTCAACGTCAACTCCGTGGCGTGGTTTCTCGAAGAAGTGGTGAGCAAGAGCGAGAGGCTCAAGACCTCGCGAATCTGCGTGGTCGGCCAGGTCCGGCGGGCGCTCGAACCCTTGTGGGCGAAGAAATTGCCGAACGTGAAGTGGCTGGGATTCGTCCAGGACCTCGATGAAACACGGGCCATGTCGCGCGTGGCGGTCTGTCCCGACCGCGGCGGCACCGGAATATCGGTGAAGACCCTTTCCGCCCTTGCCGCTGGCCAGGCTCTGGTGGCGACCTCGCAGGCGTTTCGAGGCCTGCCCGCCAGCGTCGCCGCTACGGTGTCCGTCTGTGACGACGCCAAGGCGATGGCGCAGGATTTGATTGCCTTGCTCGACGATCCGGACAAGTTGCATGAGCGCGGCGAAAACGCGCTGCGGGCGCTAAAAATTCTGCAATATGCCGGAAGCTACGCTGCGGCGATGGAAATAGCCCGGCGCGAAAACTCAGTCGCGCGCAAAAATCTGGTCGAGGAGTTTTCGAAGCCTGAATCCGTTGCATCGAAGCCTGCCGAGGTTCGCAAGGGTGTGATGCGTCTTGGTTTCGAGAAAGGCGCCGCGGCGGCGCCTTTCCTGCGCCCCTTTTGGCACAACGGCGAACGCTGGGGGCGCTGGACCGACGGCGAGACAGCTTCGCTCAGTTTTCCCCGCTCCTGGCTGCGCGATGCGATCGAAATCGAAATTCGTTTCATCGACGCGAAATATGCGACCAATGTCGCGCTCTTTTGCGATGGCCGCAGGCTGACGCGCGAAAATCTGTCCACCCGCGACCGCGCCGCCTACGTCCGGGTCGACGAGGCGATGAAACAGGGAAGCGAAGACGCAAACTTCGAATTCCGCGTCGCTTCGGAGCATTGCCCGAAAGATTGCGGCTTCAGCCCCGACGACCGCGTATTGGGCATGGGCCTGCGAAGTTTCTCGATTGTTCTGACCCAGCGGGCGCGCTGGAAACTGCGATTGAAACAGGCGCTGATCGGTCGGTTGGGCCGCCGTTGACGCCGGCGTTCTAGAGCCCCGATCCGATTGAATCGGATCGGGGCTCTAGTTTTTTGTTTTTACGCGTTTTCTTCATGCGAACCGGTATCCACTTCGCTTGAAAACGCTCTAATCAGCCGCGGCGGTGTCGCAGAGTTCAGCCAGCGCGCAGGTGATATGGTAGAGCGAGCTGCCGGGCGCCGGCTCTTCGATCC
>NZ_JBKQOU010000366.1:0-10152 GCF_052145335.1 Rhodoblastus sp. | reverse complement strand
ACGCGCTGGCCGACGGGTGAAGGCTTTGAATATTGGTATGGATTCCACGGCGGCGAAACAAGCCAGTGGGAGCCGCAACTCTTCCGCAACGAGACGCCCGTCGAGCCGCCGAAAAAGCCCGAGCAGGGCTATCACCTGACCGAAGACATCACCGACGACGCGATCAGCTGGATCCATCGCCAGAAATCCATCGCGCCCGACAAGCCGTTCTTCATTTATTTCGCTCCCGGCGCCGCCCATGCGCCGCTTCACGCGCCCAAGGAATGGGTCGACAAGTTCAAGGGCCAGTTCGACCAGGGCTGGGACAAGGTCCGGGAAGAGACCATCGCGCGGCAGAAGCAGCTCGGCGTCGTGCCGCAGGACACGATTTTGACGCCGCGGCCCAAGGAAATCGAGGCCTGGGACAGCCTGTCGCCCGACGCCAAGCGGCTTTACGCGCGCCATATGGAGGTCTTTGCCGGCTTCCTCGCCCATGCCGACTATCATGTCGGCCGCCTGCTCGACGCAGTCAGGGCGCTGCCCGACGGCGACAATACGCTGATCATCTATATCGCCGGCGACAACGGGCCGAGCGCTGAGGGCAGCCTGACCGGCACGCTCAACAACATGATGACCCAGAACGGCATCCCCGACACGGTCGAAGCGCAATTGCCGGAGATCGACGAGATCGGCGGTCGGCTGCATGAGAACCATTATCCGGTCGGCTGGTCCTGGGCCGGCTCCTCGCCCTTCCAATGGATGAAGCGCGTCCCCTCGCATTTCGGCGGCACCCGCAACGGCCTCGTCGTGTCGTGGCCGGCCCGCATCCAGGAAAAGGGCGGCCTGCGCACCCAGTTCCACCATGTCATCGACATTGTCCCGACCATTTATGAAGCAACGGGCGTGGAGGCGCCGGCAAAGGTCAATGGCGTTGCACAAAAGCCGGTCGCCGGCGTGAGCATGCTCTATTCGTTCAATGACGCGGCGGCGCCGACGACCCACCATGTCCAATATTTCGAAACCGGCGGCCACCGTGCGATCTACAAGGATGGCTGGGTCGCCACGGCGTTCCACGGCGTTCCATGGGTTCTAACCGGATCGCACGATTTCGCCCTGGACAAGTGGGAGCTTTACAACGTCAACAAGGACTTTTCGGAAGGCAATGACCTTGCCGACAAGGAGCCGACCAAGCTGAAGGAGTTGCAGGCTTTGTTCGACGCGGAGGCCAGCAAATACGAGGTCTTTCCGCTCGACGATCGTTTCGTCGAACGCGGGATCAATCCGGACCGGCCTTCGGTGGTGAAGGGACGGACGTCCTTCACCTATGCGGCGGGAACGACGCGCATTCCCGAGGGCAGCGCGCCGCCGATCTACCAGCGCTCGCACAAGATCACGGCGAGGATCACCGTGCCGGACGACAAGACTGAAGGCGTGCTCATCGCGACGGGGGGCAGCAGCGCCGGCTACACGCTCTATGTGAAGGACGGCAAGGTCATCTACGACTATAACTTCTTCGGCAAAGCGCATTATCGCGTCGTGTCGGACAAGCCGCTGCCAATGGGCGAAGTGGAAGTTGTTCTCGACTACCAGCAGAAGCCGTTCAAGCAATTTGTCGAAAGCACCGGCGGACCGGCGAAGCTCTTCATCAATGGCCAGCTGGTGGGCGAAGGCGAGATCGCCAATGTCGTGCCGGGGCGTTTTTCCGCGACCGAAACCATGGACATCGGCATGGATTTGGGCGCGACGGTCTCGGAAGATTATCACGACAAGGCGCCCTTCGCCTTCACCGGCACGATCCATGATGTCACCGTGGAACTGAAATAAGATTGCCCGGGGAGGGACACGGAAATGGCGATACGCGATTTTATGGCGCCGCCCGCATCAGGGCTGTCGGTCGTTCGCGATGTGGTGGCCAGCATTGGCTCTCGACTGACGTTGAATCGATCGGCTGCATTCAGCGTGGCGCTCGCTGTGGGCCTGTTTGCGGCGGCGGGAAGTCATGCGGCGGAATCGGGCGTGAGTCGTGAAATCCTCCCCGTCCCGGCGCCCGAGTTCAAAGGCAAGATCGGGGAGACCTACAAGGAGTCCGTCCCCGATTTCGGTCCGGCCATGCCGGTCACGGCCCCGGCCGGCGCGCCGAATTTCATCCTCATCGTGCTGGACGACGTCGGCTACGGGCAGCTTTCTTCCTATGGCGGTCCGATCCATACGCCGAACCTCGATCGTCTCGCCGCCGAAGGGCTGCGCTACAATAATTTCCACACCACGGCTTTGTGCTCGCCCTCGCGCGGCGCTTTGTTGACCGGCCGCAACCATCACGAAATCGGCCTCGCCGCGATCACCGAAGCGGCGACGGGCTATCCGGGAAGCAACGGGTCAATCCCCAAAAGCGCCGGCACCATCGCCGAAGTGTTGAAGCAGAACGGCTACAACACCATGGCCCTGGGCAAATGGCACCTGACGCCTTACACCGCTTACACCTCGGCGGGCCCCTTCGATCATTGGCCTCTCGGCATGGGTTTCGAGAAATATTACGGTTTTCTCGGCGGCGAGACCGATCAATGGGCGCCGCTGCTGGTGCAGGACAATCATTTCATCGATACGCCCAAGCGTCCCGACTATCACCTGTCCGAGGACCTGGTCGATCACGCCATTTCCGATATTCGCGACCAGCAGCAGGCCAATACCGGCCGGCCTTTCTTCATGTATCTGGCGCTCGGCGCGGCGCACGCGCCCTTGCATGCGCCAAAGGCCTTCATCGAAAAATATAAGGGCAAGTTCGACCAGGGTTGGGACAAGGTCCGCGAAGAGACCTTCGAGCGGCAGAAGAAACTGGGCGTCATCCCGGCGAATTCCGAGCTGCCGCCGCGCAATCCGGGCGTCGAAGCCTGGGCCGATCTCAGCGACGCCCAGCGCAAGGTTTATACGCGGTTGCAGGAAGTCTTCGCCGGCTTTCTCGATCACGCCGACGCCCAGATCGGACGCCTGACGGCGGCGCTCGACACCATGGGCCTGCGTGACAATACGCTGATCATCGTGGTTTCGGACAATGGCGCTTCGCAGGAGGGCCTGCGCAACGGCACCGCCAATACCGACCGCTATCGCAATTATTTCCCCGACACCGTTGAGGAAATGAGCACGATGCTGGAAAAACTCGGCGGGCCTGAAACCGACCCGCACTATCCAATGGGCTGGTCGGCGGCCGGCAACGCCCCGCTGAAACGCTGGAAACAGGACACCCATGCCGGCGGCAACACCGATCCCTTCATCGTGTCCTGGCCGGCGCGGATCAAGGACACAGGGGCTTTCCGCAACCAGTACCATCACATCGTCGATGTGGTTCCGACCATTCTGGAAGTGATCGGCCTGGCGGCGCCGACCTCGATCAATGGCGTGGCGCAAATGCCGCTGTCTGGCGTGTCGATGGCCTACACGTTCGACGACGCGAAAGCGCCGACGAAAAAAACCTCGCAATATTACGAAATGCTCGGCAGCCGCGCGATCTGGGCCAACGGCTGGACGGCCGTGACCTGGCACGAAAAGGGCAAGGACTGGGCGGACGACAAATGGGAGCTGTACAATACCGACGAGGACTTCTCGCAGGCCCATGACCTCGCCGAACAGAATCCGGAAAAGTTGAAGGAATTGCAGGCGCTGTGGCTTGAGGAAGCCAAGAAGAACAGCGTCCTTCCGCTCGACGACCGGCGCTATGAACGCGTCGCCGATCCGTCGCGCCCGGTCGCCGCGCTGCCGCGCAGCCATTATGTGTTCTATCCCGGCACGTCGATCCTGCATCCGCTCGCGGCGCCGCAAATCCTTGGCGTCGACCACAGGATCACGGCCAAAGTGGAGCTGGCCAATTCGTCGGCGGAAGGCGTGCTCGCTTGCAGCGGCGGCGAGTTCGGCGGATGGAGCCTCTATCTCAAGGAGGGAAAGCTCGTCTACACCCATAATTACCTGAAAACGCATGAATATACCGTCGCCTCGGCGAAACCCGTGCCGCCCGGCAAGCATCAGCTGAGTGTGCAATTCCATCCGACCGGGGCGTCGAAACAGCCGGCCTTTTATACCGGCGACATCGTCCTATCGGTCGACGGGGAAACGGTCGGGGAGATCAAGGATATCAAGGTCGCCGGTCAATACAGCGCGATCACCGGCTATGGCCTGCAGATCGGCCGCAATATCGCGACGCCGGTCAGCCATTCCTATGAAGCGCCATTTGCGTTCAATGGAAAGCTGGAGAGCGTCACCATCGATATGGGGCCCGATATGACGCCGAAGACCAAGACGATGATCGCGCCGGCCAAGGATCGCCACGTCGATTGGGACTGAAAGCCTGATTTGAAGATGACCAACTGACGCATCGGAACCATCGATCATGAAAAGACATTTTTCGTATGTGCTGGCGGCGTCCTTGAGCCTGCTCGCGTCTGAGGCGCCGGCGCTTGCTCAAGGTGCAAGCGCCAAAGCCGGCAATGGCGGGCCGCCGAATGTCTCCATCCTGCCTTACCCGGACCCGGTGTTCAAAGGAATCATCGGGCGGACGACGGAGGATTCGAAGCCGGATTTTCCTCAACCGGTGAAGGCGCCCGAGGGCGCGCCGAATATTCTCGTCATTCTGACCGACGACGTCGGTTTCGGCGCCTCCGCCACGTTCGGCGGACCTGTTCCAACACCGTCTCTCGAAGCGCTTGCCGCCCAAGGACTGAAATACAACGCGTTCAACACCACCGCCCTCTGCTCCCCAACGCGCGCGGCCCTGATCACCGGGCGCGACCAGCACACCGTGCATACCGGGATCATCATGGAGCGCAGCCTCGGTTACCCCGGCTATGATTCCCTGATGCCCAAGAGCGCGGGCACAGTGGCGGAAATTCTTCGCGGCAATGGCTACAGCACCGCCTGGTTCGGCAAGAACCATAACGTGCCGGCCTGGCAGAGCAGCGCCGACGGCCCGTTCGACCTGTGGCCCACCGGACTCGGGTTCGATTATTTTTACGGCTTCATCGGCGGCGACACCGACCAGTGGGATCCGACGGTCTTCGAGAATACAAGTCCCGTCGAACCCAAGGAGAAGCTCACCGGAGCGGCCAAAGCGAACTACAATCTGGACGCCGATCTCGCGGATCAGGCCATTCACTGGATCGAGCAGCAGCATGCGCTGGCGCCGAACAAGCCATTCTTCGCTTATTATGCTCCCGGCGCCTCGCACGCCCCGCATCACGTTCCGAAAGAGTGGATCGCCAAGTTTAAGGGCCAGTTCGATCAGGGCTGGGACAAGTTGCGCGAGGAGACTTTCGCGCGCCAGAAAAAGCTCGGAATCATTCCGCAGGATGCGATCCTGACGCCGCGTCCCGCGAACATGCCGGCCTGGGACTCGCTCGATGCGAAGCACAAGGAACTTTTTTCGCATATGGCGGAAATCTACGCCGCCTTCCTTGCCTATGACGATTACAACATCGGTCGCGTGATCGAATCGCTCAAGCAGGAAGGCTTGTCCGACAATACGCTGGTCATCTTCATCGAGGGCGACAACGGCGGCAGCGCCGAAGGCACTTTGCAAGGAACGGCAAACGAGATCGCCGTCCTTGGCAACGGCGCGAAAGAGAGCTTCGACTATCTTTATTCGATCAAGGACGAACTAGGCGGGCCGCTGCACTACAACCACATGCCTGTGCCGTGGTCGTGGGCTTTCGACACGCCGTTCCAGTGGACCAAGCGCTATGCCAGCCATTTCGGCGGCGTGCGCAACGGCATGGTGATGAGTTGGCCGGGCCATATCAAGGACGTCGGAGGCTTGCGCGAACAGTTTCACTACGTGACCGATATCCTGCCGACCATTCTCGAAGCCGCCAAGGTCCAGGCGCCGGAAACGATCAATGGCGTCAAGCAATTGCCGTTCGACGGAATCTCGATGGCCTATACCTGGGACGACGCCAAGGCGGCGAGCCATCGCGTCACCCAATTGTTCGAAATGTTCGGCAATCGCGGCATCTATCACGACGGCTGGATGGCCTCGACCACACCGCTTGTTTTCGCCTGGGAGCCGGAACCCAAAGGCATTACGCCCGAAAGCTTCAACTGGGAGCTTTACGACCTCCACAAGGATTTTTCGCAGGGCGCCGATCTGGCCAAGGCCATGCCGGAAAAGCTCAAGCAGATGGAGGAGCTTTGGTGGGCGGAAGCCGGCCGGAATAACGCCTTGCCGCTTGTGCTCAGCCCGCAGGCGACTCTTGCGGCGGTTTTCCAAAAGCCCAGCCTGACCCGCGGGCGCTCGCATTTTGTCTATCACCAGGGCACGGTTCGCATTCCCGAGGGAACCGCGCCGACGGTCAAGAACACCTCCTATACGATCACCGCGAAGCTCAATGTGCCCGAACAGGGCGCCGAGGGCGTCGTCGTCACGCAGGGCGGACGCTTCGCCGGCTGGGGTCTGGTCGTGCTGGATGGCAAGCCCGTCTGGGCCTACAAGAATACCCAGCAGCCCAACGACGGCATTCGGCTCAATGGCCCGAACAAGCTGACGCCCGGCGATCATGTGGTGAGCGTCGAATTCGCCTATGACGGAAAGAAGGGCGAATTCGGCAAGGGCGGCGTCTATGTGCTCAAGGTGGACGGCGCCGAAGTCGCCAAAACCACCATCAGCCGTACGGTGCCCTTCATCTACTCGGTCGATGAAACCCTCGATATCGGCGACGATCGCGGCACGCCCATTCTCGAAGATTATGCGGATCGGATGCCGTTCAAATACAACGGCGGGATCGCCGAGGTCGACATCGACCTGCAAGGCGGCAACGCCGCCGCCGCCGTCCCCGACATTGACGGTAAGTAAGCTGCCACGGGCACGTATGTAGCGATGCTAGGCTGCGATACAGCGACAGCCAGGTTTTGATGGTCGTGGAGAGGCATGTCGACCGTGAACGAGGAAACGTCAGCTTTCCGCAGCCATTGAGACCTTTGCAGTGCGACCGGCGAATTACCGCCTTGGGTCAGGTTGAGACCATCGCCGCGGAGGCGTGACGGTCTGCAAGGCGTAGAGTAGGAGTGTGGCGCGGTGGCTTTAGGTTGAGCATGTCTGTTTGCCGCCCCTTTCGTCTGGCGGCGCCTTAGTGGCTCAGCCGTAGCTCCGTTTCCACCCCCCCCTCATCGTATTCCTCCGGCGGGAACCGCCTTGCGGAAATTGAGGAGAGAGCAATGCTGCATAGCTAAGTCGGCTTTATGAGCGAGGTTAGCTGCACAGCATGGGGCGAATGACTTGATTTCCGGCGCAGAGCGCCGTCGGAGATGGAGCGACCAAGACCGGGCGCGGATTCTCGCAGCAATTTCTGAACCCGGGGCGGTGATCGCGGAAGTGGCGCGTCGCGAGGACGTTTGCACCAGCCTTGTCTTCAAATGGCGCCGGGAGATGCGCCAAGCTGCTGAAGCGGACGCCTGCGGATTTTCGCCCGTTATCATTGAGGCGGCGCCAGCCGCGCCTTCCTCGTCGACATCATCGAGTTGCTCGGGTTCTGCCGTGATTGAGGTGGAGTTGAAGGAGGCGCGTGTGCGGATCCACGCTGGCGCGCCTTCGTCAGCGATTGCGGCGGCCTTGAAGGCGTTGCGGGCATGATCCCGATACCGGCTGGATGCCGCGTTTGGATCGCGATGGGTCACTCGGACATGCGCCGAGGCATGCAGGGTTTGGCCCTTCAGGTTCAGGAGCAGTTGCAGCGCGATCCTCACGCTGGCGACCTTTACATCTTTCGAGGTCGTCGCGGCGATCTGGCGAAGATTCTCTGGCACGACGGCGTCGGGCTGTCGCTCTACGCCAAGCGACTGGACCGGGGAAAGTTCATCTGGCCTTCAGCGAGAGATGGCGTCGTCTCTATCTCAGCTTCGCAGATGGCTTGCATGCTGGAAGGGATCGACTGGAGAAATCCGCAATTGACATGGCGGCCGACCAGCGCCGGATAGAGCGAAAAAATCTTGGGTCGAACGCATTTTGGGGCGCCTCGAATCGCTCGATTTGTGATTCACTCTGCATCATGGACGCCGCCAGCACCGCTCTTGCAGAAGAAAACGCCGCGCTTAAAGCGGAACTGGCGGTCGCACGGGCGAAGGCATCGGAAGACATGGCGTTGATCGCGGCGCAAAAACTGCGGATCGCCAAACTGGAGCGTCAGATCTACGGACAGCGCTCGGAACGATCGGCGCGACTGATCGATCAATTGGCGCTCGACTTCGAGGAATGGGCGGCCAGCGCCACGGAAGACGAACTGGCGGCGGAGCAGGCGGTCGCCAAGACAACGATGGTGCCCGGCTTTACGCGTCGACGGGGTGAGCGCGACACATTCCCCGAGCACCTGCCGCGCGAACGTATCGTGGTCGAGGCCCCAACGACGTGCGCATGCTGCGGGGGCGCGCGTTTGCGCAAGCTTGGCGAGGACGTGACGCGGACGCTGGAAACGACGCCGCGCCAGTGGAAGGTGATCGAGACCGTGCGGGAGAAGTTCTCCTGCCGGGACTGCGAGAAGATCACGCAGGCGCCGGCGCCGTTCCATGTCATCGCGAGGGGATGGGCGGGGCCGAGCCTGTTGGCGATGATCGCCTTCGAAAAGTTCGGCCAGCACCAGCCGTTGAACCGCCAGGCCGAGCGCTATGCGCTTGAGGGCGCGCCGATCGCGCTGTCGACCATGGCCGACGCCATGGGCTCCGTCTGCGCGGCGCTCGATCCCCTGCGGCGGCTGGTCGAGGCGCATGTCATGGCGGCCGAGCGTCTGCACGGCGACGACACCACCGTGCCCGTGCTGGCGAAAGGCAAGACCGACACGGGACGCTGCTGGGTTTATGTGCGCGACGACAAGCCGTTCGGCGGCGCCGGACCGCCTGCGGCGATCTTCTATTACTCGCGCGATCGTAAAGGCGAACACCCGCAGGCCCATCTGGCGGGATATGCCGGAATCCTGCAAGCGGACGCCTACGACGGCTACAACAAACTGTATCTTGGCGATCGCAAGCCCGGTCCTATCCGAGAGGCGGCGTGTTGGGTGCATGCGCGTCGGCCATTCTTCGCCATGGCGGACCTGGAGGAGAACGCGCGCCGCAAGGCTGCCGGGAAGAAGGAAATCCCGCTCTCGCCGATCGCCATCGAGGTCGTGCGCCGCATCGACGCGTTGTTCGAGATCGAGCGCTCAATCAATGGCAAGAGCGCCGCCGAACGCATGACGGCTCGGCGAAAACTGAGCCGACCGTTGATCGAGGATCTCCAGGCCTATCTGCGCGAGCAACTGGTCAAACTCGCGCGGGGGCACGATCTGGCCAAGGCGATCAATTACATTCTCAAACGTTGGCCGGCCTTCACGTTGTTCCTCGATGACGGGCGCGTTTGCCTGTCGAACAATGCAGCCGAGCGTGGCCTTCGCGGTATCGCCCTCGGCAGAAAATCGTGGTTGTTTTGCGGTTCCGACCGCGGCGGGCATCGCGCTGCCGCCATGTACAGCCTCATCGTCACCGCCAAGATGAATGGCGTCGATCCGCAGGCCTGGCTGGCAGACGTCCTTGCGCGCATCGCCGGCCATCCTGCTCACCGGCTCAACGAGTTGCTGCCGTGGAATTGGCGACCCAGGTCCGTCCGCACGTCGGCGCTGGCGGCCTGACCATGCCCAACAAGGTCGCTCATATCTCGACCACGCCAAACGCAAGACGATGGTGAGGCATGCGGAAGCCGATTAAGCCGACCGCCACAATCTCTGAAGCTGAAAAAGTCAGCGTCACCGCGGCTTGCGAACGATTGATCGGCGAATTCCTGAGGCCGCGCTTCTTGCCTGTGATCCGGCCCACGGAGTTCAACTATCCGGTCGACATTCTCGGCAAATGGCGCGGCGCCAACTATCGCTTCATCCAGCGCTATCGCTCCGGCTTCTCGGAAAATCTCGGCGAGGAGTTCGATGCCCCTTTCGCTCGCCTCGATTGGATCAGCCGGGATCGCTTCGACATCCAGTGGCATCGCCACACTGGAGAATGGTTCCGCCTGCATCGCGGCCTCACTCTCGTCAACGCCATTGAGACGCTCAAATCCGACGGCATTCTGCACCCATTATAGGCTAAGCTGCCAATCCTGCGGCCTTCAGCGGTCTTCAGCGGATGCTTACCATATTCCTCCCTCGCGCGGGCTCCTCGATAGCGACGGCGAGC
>NZ_JBKQOU010000365.1:0-30014 GCF_052145335.1 Rhodoblastus sp. | reverse complement strand
CTTCTCGGCGATGTCGGCGGGAACGGTGGCCGGCGCATCGGTGGTCGCAGCAACTTGGCCAGCGGCGGGCGCAGCAGCTTCGCTAGCGGGGGCGGACGCAGGCGCCGCAGCCGCCGGGGTCGTGCCGAAAATTTTTCCAAGAATGGAGCCGAAAATGCTCATGGAATCCTACCTTCATAATGGATCGCGGGCTCCAGGCTTTAGCCGCCGGGAGATTGCGCAGGCTAGGACCTCCATGCGACAGTTACAATACACAATTGCGCGCCGTTTGCGGCGGACGGTTGAACTCCTAAGCGGTCCGGTGCAAGGATCAGGCGATTGAATCGTCCCACCGACACCAATTTGTGGAAGACCCTGATGCATTTTGTCGCCCTATGCTTCGACAAGCCGGACTCCCTTGCGATCAGGCAGGAAAACCGCGCCGCACACCTCGCTTTTCTTGCAGAAAATGCCGCGGCGGTGAAGCTCGGCGGCCCCTTTCTCGATTCCGCGGGCCAAATGTGCGGCTCGATGCTGATCTTTTCCTGCACCGACGAGGCCGCGGCGCGCGCTCTGCTCGCAGGCGATCCCTATGGCAAGGCCGGCCTCTTCGCCTTAGTTGAGCTGCGAGCGTACCGACCCGTGGTCGGGGTTTGGCTGGCATGAGTTGCGACAGTAACAGCTATTGGCTGGTCAAGACCGAGCCAAGCGCGTGGTCCTGGACCCAGATGGTCACCGCTGGGACGGCTGGAACCGGCTGGACCGGAGTGCGCAACCATCTTGCCAAACAGCAGATGATGGCGATGAAAAAGGGCGATCTCGCCTTTTTCTATCATTCCAACGTCGGCAAGGAGATCGTCGGCATCGTCGAGGTGATCGCGTCCTATCACCCCGATCCTACCGACCCCACTGGCAAATTCGGCATGGTCGACGTGCGCGCAGTCGAGCCGCTGAAACGGCCAGTGACGCTGGCGGAAATCAAAGCCGATCCGCGTTTCGCCGACATGGCGTTGGTAAAACTCACCCGCCTGTCGGTGCAGCCCGTTTCGCCTGCGCATTGGCGGGCAATCCTCGCGCTTGGTGGCCTATAAGTCTTCGGGGTCGAAGGCGCCAGGCAACGCCAAGCCGTTGACGATGCCCGCCAGCCAGCGGCGCAACGCACGCTCGCGCTTGGGCCGCATGCCTTCTATAAGTTTTGCGCCCGCCGCCTCAACCCTTTCGCGACCCATGCGCAAGACGCTTTCGCCCTGCGGAGTCAGGGCCAAAGGCCGCGCTCGCGACGCATTTGGGACGACGCCCTCTCCTTCCCGCACCAAGCCGGCGCGGCGCAGATTAGCGATGATCAGGCTTATCGTTTGCGGGGTCAACCGGGCTCTCCGAGCAAGATCGGCGGCGAGCATGCCGGGATTGCCGCCTACTAGGGTCATCGCCGCCAGTTGCGGCGGCGTCACTCCCAGATCAGCCAGGAGGCGCTCTTCCGCCAAGCGGTGCGCGCCGGCCGCCTGGCGAAGCAGAGCGGCGATATCGCCATTTTCACCGGGAAGGTCCAGCGGGCGCGGACGCTTTTTGACGGCTTCGGCGGCGATCGGTTGATCCAGCGGGCGCGTTTGTTTCATCTTACCCCCAGGCCGCCAAGGGCTGCCCGGTTTTTCGAAGCATTTGCACAATGGCCACTGACAGCGCCCTGATTTTATGCCCAACGGGGCCTCGCCGCAAGGCTTCGGCTCTACATAATGTTATAGACCGTTCGGCGAAAGGTTAGCTTGCCAGCGTGCAGCTACACGCGCCACAACACTTTTCAGGGTGCAATCCGGAAACCCACGATGGACCATTTTCGCCACTCGATCATCGACCATTATGCCGATCTGGTAGCGCAGGGCCGCATCGAACGCGATCCGCGCCAGCTGGCGATCGTAGGCAAACTCGACGCGCTTTGCCTATCAATCGCCGAATCGCGGCTGGCGAAAAAATCCAGCGCCCTCGGCTGGATGTTCGGCGCTCGCCGCGCCGCCGCGCCGCCGCCCAAGGGACTTTATATCTGGGGGTCGGTCGGGCGCGGCAAAACCATGCTGATGGACCTTTTTTTCGAGACCGTGGAATTCGAGTCGAAACGGCGCGTGCATTTCCACGCTTTCATGGCCGAAGTCCATCGTCGCGTTTTTGGCTGGCGGCAGCAAAAGAAATCCGGGGAGGTCAAGGGCGACGACCCGATCGCTCCGATCGCCGAGGATCTGGCGAAAGAAGCCGCCTTGCTTTGCTTCGATGAATTCGCCGTCACCGACATAGCCGACGCCATGATCCTTGGGCGGCTCTTTCAGGCTTTATGGGCGCGCAAGGTCATTGTCGTCGCCACTTCCAATGTCGATCCCGCCGATCTTTACAAGGATGGCCTGAATCGCGCCCTGTTCCTACCCTTCATCGCCCTTATCGGACAGAATATGGCGGTAATGAAGCTGGATTCGCGAACCGATTACCGGCTGGAAAAGCTCGCCGGCGCGCCGGTCTATCACACGCCCGCCAATGCGGCGGCGGATGCGGCGCTGACAAAAGCTTTCCTCGCGCTAACCGGCGTCGAAAAGGGGCAACCCCGGCGCCTGCCGCTGCTGGGGCGGGAAATCTTCGTGCCGCAGGCCGCGAGCCATGTCGCGCGCTTCGATTACGTCGACCTGTGCAAACAACCGCTCGGCGCGTCGGATTTCCTGACCATAGCCGAGAATTTCCATACTCTGATCATCGATCATATTCCGGTGATCAAGGCCGAAGAACGCAACGAGGCCAAGCGCTTCATCAATCTGGTTGACGCCCTTTACGACCAGAAGGTGAAGCTTCTGGCGTCGGCGGAGGCAGAGCCCGACCAGCTTTTCAAGGCGGCGCAAGGGCGCGAAGCGTTCGAATTCGACCGCACTGCCTCGAGGCTGATCGAAATGCGCTCGGCCGAATATATGGCGCTGCCGCATGGCCGGGGTGATGTCGTCAGTGGAGAGGTCACGGGACTGGTCGAGACATGACCGAAACGGCCCAACCGCGCGAACTCTCCGCCGACCAGAAAATACTCGAACTCGCCAGCGACCATTTGCGGCGTTTTGGGCCGCGGCGGACCACCATTGTCGGGATCGCCGAGGCGGCGGGAATGTCCCACGCCAATGTCTATCGTTACTTCCCTTCCAAACAAGCTTTGTTTGAAGCTGTCACAGCCCTCTGGCTCAAGCCGCTGGAAGCAGAGTTGCGACTAATTGTGGAAGGCCAGGACCCCGCCTATGACAAGCTGGAGCGCGCTCTCGCCGCTCTGCAGCACGCCTATCGGGAAAAACGTGACGCTGATCCTGTGCTGTTTCGCCTATTATGCGAGGCGATTGAAAAAGGCCATGTGGTGGCGCGCAAACACCGCAACAGGGTGCAGAACGAGATTCAAGCGATTGTTGAGGAAGGGATCGGCTCCGGTTCGTTCCGGCTGAACGATCGCCGGCGAGCCATGTCCCTGGTTTTCGATCTGGCGCATCGCTTCATACAGCCGGTGTCGATCGCCCTTGACCGCAGCGTTTCCGCCGCGGAGCTGGAATTTCGCGCCGGCCGCGTGATTACGGTCATCCAACGCAGTCTGACTTTCGGCGACCCAGAGTTTGACATGTGACATTTTTTGTAAATTGTAACGAAGGATAGCAGGCGACGTGAAAACTTTCATACGCGTCGGCATTTGCCGATATCCAATTGATTTCACAGATAAATGCCAATTCCATGGTTAACGACGCGCATGCCGCTCCGCAATAACCTGCGGACGCCTTAGTCTTTCTCCCGACTTGAAAGCGCGGAAACTTCGGGGCAAAAGGCCGTCCCATAATCCGCCGCCCGCGAAAACCCGCCGCGCGGACTTCGAAGCTAAAGCCAACCAAGGACGGAAAACCCATGGCGCGTAACAAGATTGCACTGATCGGAGCCGGCCAGATCGGCGGCACGCTGGCCCATCTCGCCGGCCTGAAAGAGCTGGGCGACATCGTTCTGTTCGACATCGCCGAGGGCACTCCCCAGGGCAAGGCGCTCGACCTCGCCGAATCTTCGCCCGTCGATGGTTTCGACGCCAAGCTTTCCGGGGCCAATGATTATTCGCAGATCGCGGGTTCCGACGTCATCATCGTCACCGCCGGCGTGCCCCGCAAGCCGGGCATGAGCCGCGACGATCTCCTCGGCATCAATCTCAAGGTGATGGATTCGGTCGGCAAGGGCATCAAGGAATTTGCCCCCAACGCTTTCGTCATCTGCATAACCAATCCGCTCGACGCCATGGTCTGGGCGCTGCAGAAGGCTTCCGGCCTGCCGCACAACAAGGTCGTCGGCATGGCCGGCGTGCTCGATTCCGCCCGCTTCCGCTATTTCCTCGCCGAAGCCACTGGGGTTTCGGTCAAGGACATCCACGCCATGACGCTTGGCGGCCACGGCGACGACATGGTGCCGCTGGTGCGTTATTCGACCGTCGGCGGCGTCCCGCTGCCCGAATTGGTGAAAATGGGCTGGCTGACCCAGGAAAAGCTCGACTCCATCGTCGACCGCACCCGCAAGGGCGGGGGCGAAATCGTCGCCCTGCTCAAGACCGGATCGGCCTTCTACGCCCCGGCCGCCTCGGCGATCGCCATGGCTGAATCCTATCTTAAGGACCAGAAGCGCGTCCTGCCCGTCGCCGCCTACCTCAACGGCCCATATGGGGTAAAGGACACCTATGTCGGCGTTCCCGCCCTGATCGGCGCTAATGGCGTCGAGAAGATCGTCGAAGTCGAGTTCGACGCCGCTGAAAAAGCGATGTTCGACAAGTCCAACGCTTCGGTGCAGGGCCTGATCGAAGCCTGCAAGAAGATCAATCCGGCCCTGGCCTGATTTGACCGAATGTTCCGCAAAGGCCCTTTGCGGAACAAATTACGGCAATACGAACGGCTTGCGCGCCATCGGAAAGTTAACGCTTACCCTGGGCCCCGCCTCTCTTGCTCACTAACGAGGACTGCATATGAATATTCATGAGTATCAGGCGAAAGCCGTTCTCAAGGAATTTGGAGTTCCGGTTTCGCGTGGCGTTCCGGTATTCAAACTCGATGAGGCGGAAGCCGCAGCCAAGGAACTAGGCGGACCGCTCTGGGTGGTCAAGTCGCAGATCCACGCCGGCGGGCGCGGCAAGGGCAAGTTCAAGGAAGCCGCCGCGGGCGAAAAGGGCGGTGTGCGCCTCGCCAAATCGGTTGAAGAGGTCAAGACCTTTGTCGGCGAGATGCTCGGCAATACGCTGGTGACCATCCAGACCGGCCCGGCGGGAAAGCAGGTCAACCGCCTCTACATCGAGGACGGCTCTGACATCGAAAAGGAATTCTACCTTTCGGCCCTGGTCGATCGCGTTACCTCGCGCGTCTCATTCGTCGTCTCGACCGAAGGCGGCATGGACATTGAGGAAGTCGCTCACTCGACCCCGGAAAAAATCCACACTTTCTCCGTAGATCCCGCCACTGGCATCATGCCGCATCACGGCCGCACCGTGGCGCAGGCGCTCGGGCTGACCGGCGATCTCGCCAAACAGGCGGGCGTGCTGGTCGCCAAGCTCTACAAGGCCTTCGTCGACAAGGACATGGCCATGCTGGAGATCAATCCGCTGATCGTCTCCAAGCAGGGCGAACTGAAGTGCCTGGACGCGAAAGTGTCCTTCGATTCCAACGCCCTCTATCGCCATCCAGAAGTCGTCGCCTTGCGCGACGAGACGGAAGAAGACGCCAAGGAGATCGAAGCGTCGAAACATGACCTGTCCTATATCACCCTCGACGGGGCGATCGGCTGCATGGTCAATGGCGCCGGCTTGGCTATGGCGACCATGGACATCATCAAGCTCTATGGCATGGAGCCCGCCAACTTCCTTGACGTCGGCGGCGGCGCCACCAAGGAGAAGGTCACCTCGGCGTTCAAGATCATCACCGCAGACCCGAACGTCAAAGGCATTCTGATCAACATCTTCGGCGGCATCATGCGCTGTGACGTCATCGCCGAAGGCGTGATCGCGGCGGTGAAGGAAGTCGGACTGCAGGTTCCGCTGGTCGTCCGCCTGGAAGGCACCAATGTCGACCTCGGCAAGAAAATCATTCGGGAATCGGGTCTCAACGTCATTCCGGCGGACGATCTCGACGATGCCGCGCAGAAAATCGTCAAGGCCGTGAAGGAGCTTGCCTGATGTCCATCCTGATTGACAACAACACCAAGATCATCACCCAGGGTTTCACCGGCAAGAACGGCACCTTCCATTCCGAACAGGCCTTGGCCTATTTCGGCACCAAGGTCGTCGGCGGCACCTCGCCGGGCAAGGGCGGCTCGACCCATCTCGGCCTGCCGGTGTTCGACACCGTGGCGGAAGCCAGGCAAGCCACCAGCGCCGACGCCTCGGTGGTCTATGTTCCGCCGCCGGGCGCGGCCGACGCCATCTGTGAGGCGATCGATGCGGAAATTCCGCTGATCGTCTGCATCACCGAAGGCATTCCGGTCGAGGATATGATCAAGGTGAAGCGCGCGTTGTGCGGCTCCAAGTCGCGCCTGATCGGTCCCAACTGCCCTGGCGTAATGACCGCCAACGAGTGCAAGATTGGCATCATGCCCGGCAATATCTTCAAGCCGGGCAATGTCGGCATCGTCTCACGCTCAGGCACACTGACCTATGAAGCCGTGTTCCAGACCACTCAGGTCGGCCTCGGCCAGACCACCGCTGTTGGCATCGGCGGCGATCCGGTCAAGGGCACGGAATTCATCGACATGCTCGAATTGTTCCTGGCTGACGACAAGACCCATTCGATCATCATGATCGGCGAAATCGGCGGCTCGGCCGAAGAAGACGCCGCGCAGTTCATTCTCGACGAAGCCAAGCGCGGCCGCAAGAAGCCGATGGTAGGCTTCATCGCTGGCCGCACCGCTCCTCCCGGCCGCCGCATGGGCCATGCCGGCGCCATCATTTCCGGCGGCAAGGGCGGCGCGGAAGACAAGATCGCAGCGATGGAGGCGGCGGGCATCCGCGTCTCGCCTTCGCCGGCGCGCCTCGGCTCGACCCTGGTCGAAGTCCTGAAAGGCTAAACGATCAACGATCGGCGCGGGCGATTTTTTCGCCCGCGCCGCCGCAATTCGCCCAAAAGGGCGCGCAAAATAGTAAGCCCCGTCATAGGGGCCGCTAGGAAGCCCATATGGCGGCTGAAGACCGGCGGGGGGCGAAAGATTGGCGGAAAGCCGCCGTAACCCGCAGGCGGCGCGATAAAAGCGGCCGCGGGGCGAGAGGAAAAAGCAATGGCGCGTCAAGACAGCAATGGAAGCAATGGCGGCGGCGGATCGGGCCGTTCGCCGACCAACGCCGCTTTCGCGGATTCGTCTTTCCTGTTCGGCGGCAACGCCGCCTACATCGAACAGCTCCAGGCCGTCTACAAGGCCAATCCGGTCGGGGTCGATCCCGAGTGGCAAGAATTTTTCGCCGCCCTGAACGATGACGGCGCCTCGATCGACGCCAACGCCAAGGGCGCCTCATGGAAACGCGCCAACTGGCCGATCGTTCAGCAGGGCGAACTGGTTTCGGCGCTCGACGGCCAGTGGCCGATCAATGAAAAGGCGCTGGCTGACAAGATCAAGGGCAAAGCCGCCGGCAAAGACGGCAAGGGCGAAATTTCCGCCGCCGAATTGCATCGCGCCACCCAGGATTCGGTGCGCGCCATTATGATGATTCGCGCCTATCGCATGCGAGGCCATCTGCACGCCAACCTCGATCCGCTCGGTCTCGATCCGCAAAAGGATCACGAAGAGCTGCATCCGTCGAGCTACGGCTTCACCGAAGCCGATTACGACCGCAAAATTTTCATCGATCATGTGCTCGGCATGGATTACGCTACCATCAAGGAGATGCTGGCGATCCTGCGTCGCACCTATTGCGACACCATCGGCTGGGAGTTCATGCATATTTCCGATCCAGCGGAAAAGGCCTGGATTCAGGAACGCATCGAAGGTCCGCACAAAGAAATCACCTTCACTAAGGAGGGCAAGCGCGCCATCCTGCAGAAACTGGTCGAGTCGGAAGGCTTCGAGAAGTTTCTTGACGTGCGCTATACCGGCACCAAGCGCTTCGGCCTCGACGGCGGCGAAGCGATGATCCCCGCACTTGAGCAGATCATCAAGCGTGGCGGCGCCCTCGGCGCCCGGGAAATCGTGCTGGGCATGGCCCATCGGGGACGCCTAAATGTGCTCTGCCAGGTGATGGGAAAGCCGCATCGCGCCTTGTTCAATGAATTCAAGGGTGGCTCCTTCCTGCCCGAGACAGTGGAAGGCTCCGGCGACGTCAAATATCACCTCGGCGCCTCGTCCGACCGCGAATTCGACCAAAACAAGGTCCACCTGTCGCTGACGGCCAATCCATCGCATCTGGAAATCGTAGATCCGGTGGTGCTCGGCAAAGTGCGCGCCAAGCTGGACCAGGTTACCGACCGCGCACCGGATGACCGCCGCTCGGTGATGCCGCTATTGATTCACGGCGATGCCGCTTTCGCCGGACAGGGCGTGGTGGCGGAATGTTTCGGCCTGTCGGGCCTCAAGGGCCATCGCACCGGCGGCTCGATCCATTTCATTATCAACAACCAGATCGGCTTCACTACCTATCCGCGCTATTCGCGCTCCTCGCCCTATCCTTCAGATGTCGCCAAGACGGTTGAGGCGCCTATTCTCCACTGCAATGGCGACGATCCGGAAGCGGTAGTCTTTTGCGCCAAGGTGGCGACGGAATTCCGCCAGAAATTCCAGAAGCCGGTGGTCATCGACATGTGGTGCTATCGCCGCTTCGGCCATAACGAGGGCGACGAGCCGTCCTTCACCCAGCCGTTGATGTACAAGAAGATACGCGCGCATAAGTCGACGCTCGACATCTATTCGGAAAAGCTGATCGTCGAGCAAATCGTTACACAGGGCGAAGTCGACAAGATGAAAGCCGACTGGCGGATCCGCCTCGACGCCGAATTTGAAGCCGGTCCTTCTTACAAACCCAACAAGGCCGACTGGCTCGAAGGCCAGTGGGCTACCCTCAAGTCGGCGCCCAGCGCCGAGCAGGAAGAAGCGCGGCGCGGCAAAACCGCCGTCGACAAGGTCAAGCTGCTTGAATATGGCGAAAAGCTGTGCACGGTTCCAGAAGGCTTCCACGTCCACAAGACGATCCAGCGGTTCATGGACAATCGCCGCAAGGCGATCGAAACCGGCGTTGGCATCGACTGGGCGACCGCCGAAGCTCTGGCATTCGCCTCGCTAGTCGATGAGGGCTACCGGGTTCGTCTGTCGGGCCAGGATTGCGAACGCGGCACTTTCTCACAGCGCCATTCGGTGGTGATCGATCAGGAAAATGAAAGCCGCTATGTGCCCCTGAATCATATCCGCGACGGCCAGGGTCATTACGAGGTCATCAATTCGATGCTCTCGGAAGAGGCGGTGCTGGGCTTCGAATATGGCTATTCGCTGGCCGAGCCCAACGCTCTTACCCTCTGGGAAGGGCAGTTCGGCGATTTCGCCAATGGCGCGCAGGTGTTGTTCGACCAGTTCATCTCGTCGGGCGAGCGCAAATGGCTGCGCATGTCCGGCCTCGTCTGCCTGCTGCCGCACGGCTATGAAGGCCAGGGCCCGGAACATTCCTCGGCGCGGCTCGAACGTTTTCTGCAAATGTGCGCCGAAGACAATATGCAAGTCGCCAATTGCTCGACACCGGCGAATTACTTCCACATCCTGCGGCGGCAACTCAAGCGCGACATCCGTAAGCCCTTGATCCTGATGACCCCGAAATCGCTGCTGCGCCACAAGCGCGTGGTGTCAACGATCGAAGAATTGTCGGGCGACGGCCACTTCCGTCGGCTGCTCTCGGATCACGCCGAGACCGAGGCCAATGAGGCGATCAAGCTGGTCAAGGACGACAAGATCCGCCGCGTCATCCTGTGCACCGGCAAGGTCTATTACGACCTATACGAAGACCGCGAGAAGCGCGGCGTCGACGACGTCTATCTCCTGCGCGTCGAACAGCTCTACCCGCTGCCGCTCAAGGCTCTGGTCAATCGCCTGTTGCGCTTCAAAAAGGCCGAAGTGGTGTGGTGCCAGGAGGAGCCGAAGAACATGGGGGCCTGGAGCTTCGTCGAGCCCTATCTCGAATGGGTGCTCGCCCAGGTCGGCGGCAAGAGCAAACGCGCGCGTTATGTCGGGCGTCCGGCTTCGGCGGCGACGGCGGCAGGCACGGCGCCGCGCCATCTCGCCCAGCTTCAGGCTTTCCTCGACGATGCTTTCGCCAGCTGAAATTCGACCCCTCCGGACTCCGGCGCGCCGGAGTCCTTTCTCCTCTCTTGAGCCGCGTCAGCGGCGGAATTGATCCCCATGGCTACTGAAATCCGCGTTCCTACCCTCGGCGAATCCGTCTCCGAAGCGACCATCGGCCGCTGGTTCAAGAAGCCCGGCGACGTTGTCAAAGCCGACGAGCCCTTGGTTGAGCTCGAAACCGATAAGGTGACGCTCGAAGTCAACGCGCCGGCAGCTGGCGTATTGGCGGAAATCGTAGCCAAGGACGGCGACACCGTCGAACCCGGCGCTCTGCTCGGCCAGATCTCCGCAGGCGGCGCTGTCGCCGCTCCCGCAGTCGCGGCGCCCGCCCCGCCTGCCGCCGCCGCAGCGGTCGTGGCCGGCGCGCCTGCCGGCGCCGGCGCTCCGCCTTCGCCCGCCGCCGCCAAAAACGCTGCCGACCGCGGCATTAACGTCATCGACGTCGCGGGCTCCGGCAAGCGCGGCCAGGTGTTGAAAGGCGACGTCCTCGCCTTCGCCGCCGCTCCCCCCGCCGCCGCTCCGGCTCCGGTCGTCGTTCGCGCGCCCTCCAGCGCCAACGATTCAGCGCGTGAAGAGCGCGTGAAAATGACCAAGCTGCGCCAGACCATCGCCCGCCGCCTGAAAGAGGCGCAGGCGACCGCCGCCATGCTGACGACCTTCAACGAGGTCGATATGGCGCCGTTGATGAGCCTGCGCGCTCAGTACAAGGACCTGTTCGAGAAGAAGCACGGCGTCAAGCTCGGCTTCATGGGCTTTTTCGTGAAGGCCTGCACCCATGCGCTGAAGGAAATTCCGGCGGTCAACGCCGAGATCGACGGCACGGACATCATTTACAAGAACTTCTGCCACGTCGGCGTCGCGGTCGGCACCGAAAAGGGCCTGGTCGTTCCGGTGATCCGCGATGCGGAAAAACTGACCATTGCCGGCATCGAAAAGACCATCGCCGATTTCGGCAAACGCGCTCGCGAGGGTCAGCTCAAGATCGACGAAATGCAGGGTGGCACCTTCACCATCTCGAATGGCGGCGTCTATGGCTCGCTGATGTCCACGCCGATCCTCAATGCCCCGCAATCGGGCATTCTCGGCATGCACAAGATCCAGGAGCGCCCTGTGGTCATTGGCGGCAAGATCGAAATCCGCCCGATGATGTATCTCGCCCTTTCCTACGATCACCGCATCGTCGACGGCAAGGAGGCCGTCACCTTTCTCGTGCGCGTAAAGGAAGCGCTGGAAGATCCGGCGCGTCTCGTCCTCGATCTTTGATCTGATCCCGCTCCATGCCCGGCCTGTCCGGGCATGGTTCGTTTTCCGCGGAGAATGTTATGTCCTACGATCTCGTTGTCATCGGCGCCGGCCCGGGCGGCTACGTCTGCGCCATTCGCGCCGCCCAGCTTGGCCTGAAAACCGCCATTGTCGAAAAACGCAAGACTTTTGGCGGCACCTGCCTCAACATCGGCTGCATTCCCTCCAAGGCGCTGCTGCACGCTTCCGAAGTTTTTGAAGAAGTCTCGCATGGCGTGGGCGCGCTCGGCGTCGTCGTCGCCAAGCCGAAACTCGATCTCGCCGCCATGATGAAGCATAAGGACGAGACCGTCGGCGCCAATGTGCAGGGCGTCGCCTTCCTGCTGAAAAAGAACAAGGTCGACGCCTTTTTTGGGGCCGGTTCCATTCCCGCCGCCGGAAAGGTGGAAGTGACCGCTGAAGACGGCTCGAAGCAGGTTCTTGAAACCAAGAATATCGTGATAGCCACGGGCTCCGAAGTGACGCCTTTGCCCGGCGTGACCATCGACGAAAAAATCGTCGTCTCCTCGACCGGCGCCCTTGAGCTCGCGAAAGTTCCAGCGAAGATGATCGTGGTTGGCGCCGGCGTGATCGGTCTCGAACTCGGCTCCGTCTGGCGGCGTCTAGGCGCCGAAGTGACGGTCGTGGAATATCTCGACCGCATCTTGCCTGGCATGGATTTCGACACCGTCAAGCAGTTCCAGCGGCTGTTGGAAAAGCAGGGCGTGAAATTCCAGCTCGGCTCGAAAGTGACCAAGATCGAAACGGCCAAGAATCTCGCCAAGGTGACGGTCGAGCCAGCCGCCGGCGGCGAAGCAAAGACGCTCGACGCCGACATCGTGCTGGTCGCTATTGGCCGCCGTCCCTATAGCGAGGGCCTCGGCCTGGAGGCTCTTGGCGTGGCCATGGATCGCGGCCAGATCGTTATCGACCACAAGTTCTCTTCCAATGTGCCGGGCGTCTACGCTATTGGCGACGCGGTTCGCGGACCGATGCTGGCCCACAAGGCCGAGGACGAAGGCGTGGCAGTGGCGGAGCTTCTTTCCGGCCAGCATGGCCATGTGAATTACGATGTGATTCCTGGCGTGGTTTACACCTATCCGGAAATCGCCTCAGTGGGCGCTTCCGAGGAAGACCTCAAGGCCCAGGGAATCGCTTACAAAAGCGGTAAGTTCCCCTTCACCGCCAACGGCCGCGCCCGCGCCATGCGCCATACCGATGGTTTTGTGAAGGTTTTGGCCGATGCGGCGACCGACCGCGTGCTGGGCGTTCACATTCTCGGCTTCGGCGCCGGCGAAATGATCCATGAAGCCGCCGTGCTGATGGAGTTCGGCGGCTCATCGGAAGATCTCGCCCGCACCTGCCACGCCCATCCGACCATGTCGGAAGCGGTGAAGGAAGCCGCCATGGCAGTGGAAAAGCGCGCCATCCATATGTGATCGTCCCGGTCGACCTTCGTTAGTTTATGCAAAGCTCGGGTTTTCCGGGCTTTGCCTTTTTCGACCCACGTCCCTTTCCGCACAGGTTTACGGGAGAAATCATGGTTTCGCCGGCTTCCGCCGCCAAGCCATCGACGCCGCCGCAGGGCTCGGCTTCGGCGCGATATATTCGCGGATTGCGCGCCCTCACACGTTCCAGCGAATTGGCTTTGGTCGCCGCCGCAGCTTTGGTCGGTCTCGTCGCCGCGCTTTGCGTCACCGCCATGACCCAGACCGCCATCTTCATGCATAAGCTGATCTTCGATTTGCCTTTCGATGTGCGTCTGAGCGCCGCCGACCGCGTTTCGCCCTGGGCCGCTTTCGGCGCTCTTTCGCTCGGCGGCCTTAGTCTCGGCCTGATGGAAAGTTGGCGGCGCAAGCGCGAAATTCCGGGTCCGGTCGATCCGATCGAGGCCAATGCATTGCGCGGCGGCCGCATGTCGCTGCGCGATTCCTTTGTCGTCGCGATGCAAACCCTGATTTCGAATTCCTGCGGCGCCTCGGTAGGGCTGGAGGCCGGCTATGCCCAGATCGGATCGGGTCTTGGTTCGTACTTCGGCCAGAAACTCGGGGTCCGCCGATCTGATTTGCGCTTGCTCGTAGGGGCGGGCGCGGCGGCGGCCATCGGCGGCTCGTTCGGCGCGCCACTGACGGGCGCCTTTTACGCCTTCGAAATCATCCTCGGCGCCTACTCCATCGCCGGCGCCGGCCCGATCTTCGCGGCGTCAATCGTCGGCGTACTGACCACTCATATTCTCGCCGGCGCGCCCTATCAGATTTCGACTCCGCCGATCGAGCCGCTGACCCTCGGAGGCTATCCCGCTCTGTTCGGCCTCGCGGCTTGCGCCGCCGCGCTCGGCATAGCGGCCATGCGCGCCGCCGGACTTTCCGAAAAGGCGCTAGAGGCGACGAAGCTTCCCGTATGGGCGCGGCCAGTGATTGGCGGCTTTTTTGTCGCCGCCCTGGCAGTCGTCACGCCGCAGGTCCTGGGCGCCGGCCATGGCGCGCTAGCCTTGGTTATTGCGACCAATTTTTCGCTCATGGCCTTGGCTGCCTTTCTCAGCCTCAAAATGGTCGCTTGCATGGTTTCGCTCGCCAGCGGTTTTCGCGGCGGTCTGTTTTTCGCCTCGCTGTTCATGGGCGCGCTGCTCGGCAAGATTTATGCGATGGTGCTGTTCGCAGTGCTTCCCGCCGCCGTTCCCGATCCGACTATCTGCGTTCTCGCGGGCATGGCGACGCTGGGCGTCGTCATCGTCGGCGGCCCCTTGACCATGTCCTTTCTCGTGCTGGAAAACACCGCGGATTTTTCAGTCACCGCCGGCGTTCTGGCGGCGTCCGTCGCCGCCAGCCTGATGGCGCGCAGAGCCTTCGGCTATTCCTTCTCCACGTGGCGCCTGCATTTGCGCGGCGAAAACATTCGCAGCGCAAATGATATCGGCTGGATCTCCGATCTTACCGTCGGCCGCCTGATGCAGCCCGACCCACCGACTGTCGACGCGAGCATCGAACTACGTGAGTTATGCGCCCTCTATCCGCTGGGCTCGGCCCGAGCCATTGTCGTCACCGACGAAGCCGGACGTTACGCCGGGCTGGTCAATCTTGCCGAGGCCCATGTCCACGCGCAGAACGGCGGCGGAAAGGCCGGCGAACTGGCCCGGTTCTCCGATAGCGCGCTCCACGCTGCTATGAACGCAAAAGTAGCCATGGCGATTTTCGATAAGTCGCAATCGGACCAACTCGCCGTCGTCGATCCCCTGAGCGAAGCCCCCATCGGAATTTTGTCGGAGCCCTATCTCGCCCGCCGCTATGCCGAAAAAGCCGACGCCGCCGCGCGCAGCGCCCTCGGCATGTGAGTCTTCATCTGCTTGTTGCCCGCGGATGGGAGGCGAGATAAGCTTCAAAAAGCCGCGCCTTATCGATCGACGTATAGATTTGCGTCGTTGACAGGCTGGCGTGGCCTAGTAATTCCTGGATCGAGCGCAAATCTCCTCCGCGCCCCAGAAGATGGGTGGCGAAAGAATGGCGCAAAGCGTGAGGCGTCGCCGAATCGGGCAGGCCAAGCGCTCCGCGCAATCGTTCCACCGTCAACTGGATAATTCGCGGCGATAGAGGACCGCGACGCGCGCCGACGAACAAAGGCCCATCCGCCGGGAGCGCAAAAGGACAAAGCTCAAGATAGGTTTCCACCATTTTCCGCGCGGGGATGATCACCGGAACCGCGCGCGTCTTCCCCCCCTTGCCGATAATCCGCAGGGAATCGACAGCCCCAACCGGCGCCTGCGCGCGGCGGATCGACAAAGCTTCGGAAATGCGCAGGCCCGCGCCGTATAATAGCGCGAGAACCGCCCTGTCGCGGGCGGCAATCCAAGGCGGGCGCGTCTCGCCTTCATCCGATTCGCCCGAGGCCAACTCGCGCGCCTTCACCGCCGGCAAGGCTTTGGGCAAAACCCGGGGATTTTTCGGCGTGCGGACCTTGTCGAAAACCCCGATGGTCGCAAGCTCCTCGTGACCGAGATAGCGAGCGAAAGAGCGCAACCCGGCCAATTGGCGCAACAGTGAGCGCGATCCAACGCCCTGTTCGCGTCGGCGCGCCATGAAGGCGCGCAAATCGCACGGCCTCAATTCGCTCAAGGCCGAAAGGCCGACCGGCGCGTCAAGCCGCTCCGCCAAAAAGACGAGAAATTGTCGCAAGTCGCGCGCGTAGGCGTCGAGAGTCAGAGGCGAAACACGACGCTCTCCCGCGAGACGCCGCAGCCAAAAAAGCGCCGACTGCGCAAGTTGCGCGTCGGCGCACGGAAAAGAGAGGGCGCCCGAACCGAGCGTTGAATTTTCACTTTTTCCATTCATGTCGGCAATCTATTCGCCGACTGTCAATAATCCCTTGCCTGTGGAAAGACCGCAGCGCCGACTTCACGCCCGTGTCAGTTGCTGCAGCGCCAAAACGCGGAATTCCTCGTAATGGCGCGCGATCTGATGTTCGGACTGGGCGACGCCAGCGGCCATGAAATCCTTGTGAATTTCGGCCAATGCGCAATTGGCGGCAGGGGACGCGATATCGTTGGCGACCAGGGCCTGTGCGTAATTCGCCGCCGCCTCGACGGACTTGTGGAGCTGTTCGGCGGCCCAGATCCCGAGCATGTATTTGGCGCGGGCGAGGGCCTTGAACAGTATCTCCTCGTCATGCGCGAATCTGTTTTCAAAGGCTACTTCGCGCTTGTCGAACGTGGACATAGGCAATCCCCTTCCTGTCTCAGGATTTTTGATCTTCCGTTATATATAATCTCAACGCGGCTATGACTAGCACGGCTCTCGCCTGTGCCGCGACGCGATGATGGGTCTTTCGGCGAATAGGCGGCGCGAACCTGGTTGATTCGTGCAAACGGCTTGTGCAAAGACGCCGAACGGGATAGGAACCTTAGGAAACGCGGCCTGATGGTTTCGATTCCGCGCGACGATTCCGCCGAGAGCCATTGTCGCCAATTGCGACTTGTAAGGACGCAAACGTCGCAGGAGGCCGGAGGAGCCGCGGCATCCATGGATTTTCTCAAAGATCGGTTGATTCACATGAACCGCCGCCGTCGCATCTACGAAGGCAAGGCCAAGGTCCTCTACGAGGGTCCGGAGCCTGGCACATTGATCCAGCATTTCAAGGACGACGCCACCGCCTTCAACGCCAAGAAGCACGAAGTGATCGACGGCAAGGGCGTGCTGAACAACCGGATTTCGGAATATATTTTCCAGAATCTGAACGATATCGGCGTGCCGACTCATTTCATCCGTCGACTCAATATGCGCGAGCAATTGATTCGCGAAGTCGAAATCATCCCGCTCGAAGTGGTGGTGCGCAATGTCGCCGCCGGCTCGCTTTCTATGCGCCTCGGCATCGAGGAAGGCTCGCAGCTGCCCCGCTCGATCATCGAATTCTATTACAAGAACGATGCGCTCAACGATCCGATGGTTTCGGAAGAGCATATCACCGCTTTCGGCTGGGCAACCCCGCAGGAAATCGACGACATCATGGCGCTGGCGATCCGCGTCAATGATTTCCTCACCGGCCTGTTCCTTGGCGTCGGCATCCGTCTGGTCGATTTCAAGATGGAATGCGGTCGGCTTTGGGAAGGCGACATGATGCGCATTGTCGTCGCAGACGAAATCTCGCCGGATTCCTGCCGCCTGTGGGACATCAAGTCCAATGACAAGCTGGACAAGGACCGGTTCCGCCGCGATCTCGGCGGCCTCGTCGAAGCTTATACCGAAGTCGCCCGCCGCCTCGGCATCATGCAGGAAAACGAGAAACCGCATACCGGCGGCCCCAAGCTGGTGCAGTGATTTCAAAAAACCGCTGAAGAGGATGGTTCCTGAAATGAAAGCCCGCGTCACCGTCACCTTGAAGACCGGCGTGCTCGATCCGCAGGGCAAGGCGATCGAGGGCGCCCTGCATTCGCTTGGCGTCAACGGGATCGCCTCGGTGCGGCAGGGCAAGGTTTTCGATATCGAAGTCGAAGGATCGGACCCCGAGGCGGCCAGGGAGACCCTGGCGGCCGCCGGCGATAAATTGCTGGCCAATACGGTCATCGAAGATTATCGCGTCGAAATCCTGTGATCGGCCGCTCCGGTCCCGCCTAATTTTGGAGAGCGCCATGAAGGCGGCCATCGTGCTTTTTCCCGGCTCCAACCGCGAGGGGGACGCCGCTCGCGCCCTGCGCCAGGCCGGCGCCGACACCACCATCGTCTGGCATGCCGATCACGACCTCCCGGCGGGAACCGATCTCGTCGTCCTCCCTGGCGGCTTCAGCTATGGCGATTATCTGCGTTGTGGCGCCATCGCCGGACGCGCCCATATCATGGATGCCGTCCGACGCCACGCCTTGCGTGGCGGACTGGTGCTCGGCATTTGCAACGGTTTCCAGATCCTGTGCGAAAGCGGGCTGTTGCCGGGCGTTCTCATGCGCAACCGCGATCTGCGCTTCATCTGCAAGCGCCAGCACCTGCGCGTCGAACGCAACGACACCGCTTTTACGCGGGCTTACGCGCTTCACCAGGCGATCGATGTCGCCATCGCCCATGGCGAAGGCAATTACGAGGCGCACGAGGAAACCATTCAGCGACTTGAAGGCGAGGGCCTTGTCGCCTTCCGTTATTGCGACGCCCAAGGCCAAGTCGGCGGCGCAGCCAATCCCAACGGCTCGACCAACGACATAGCCGGGATTTATTCCGAGAAATTCAATGTGCTCGGCATGATGCCGCATCCGGAAAACCTGATCGACCCATTGGTCGGCGGCATAGACGGACGCGGGCTCTTCGACGCTCTTGCGCGCAGCGCCGCCTGAAAGCGGATTCGAGGAATTCCTGAAACCATAGCCTCCGCCTTGCGCGGAGGCTTTTTTGTTTCGGCAGTGAAAAATGAAAAAAGCCCGGTCTCGCGACCGGGCTTTCGATTGAATCTCGCGAGAGCGAAAAATCAGTACTTGGCCACGACCGCGGCGGGGAACAGGTCGCCAACGCCGAAGCGATAGCCGACGCCGACGCTGACGAGCCAGGGGTTAACATTCACATGTACCGCATCCAGACCGCCGGGCACGCCAACATTGCCGTTGGTGTTCAGGAAGATATATTTGGCGTCGGCGTTCAGGACCCAGTGCTTGGTCAGATAATAGTCCGTGCCGACCTGCAGCGCGAGACCCGCGGCAGGATGAAGGTTGACGGCGTCGCCGACGCCCAGCGAGCGGGTCAGCGGCGAAGTGGTTTTGAGGAACCAGGTATAATTGGCGCCGACGCCGAGATAGGGGTCCCACTGGCCCAGCGCGAAGTGGTACTGCAAGGTCGCAGTCGGCGGCAGAAGCGTGGTGTTGGCGATGTTGATGCGATTGCCGAAAGGCGTCAGGGAGCCCTCGAGGGTGTGGTGCGACATGCCGGCGATGACTTCAACGGCCCAGTGCTTGGTGATGAAATAGGTCAGGTCGGCTTCCGGAACCACATTGTTCGTAAGCTTGCTGCCATAGATCGTGCTGCTGAACAGCGTCGAACCGCTGCCGTTCGGCAGAACGCCGAGGGCGCGAACGCGGACCAGGAAGGGATCGAAGCTATCGTCGATCGGCGCATAGACCGGAGCTTTGGTCGTCGGCAGATCGGCAGCGAAAGCCGGAGCGGCGAGCGTGCCGAGGAGAGCGGCAGCGAAAGCGCCGCAAACAAGCTTTTTCATGACAATATTTCCAATTTTTGAGAAGCAAGGCGCCGAGGAGCGCCGCGGGCGACGTCTTTGGCTCGGCCGCCAACTTGCCGCCGACTCGTTAAATATGATTTGATTTGGATCAAGCGTAAACCGCTTGACAGCAAGCTCTGGCGTGGAGTGATTAAATTATCACAGTTTCGGCCAGGGTCGGTCCGGGCAAGCCCGGCGACGACCATCAAAGCCGATTGATTGCGGCCTTTTTACACGCGTTCTTGCCAATCCGGGCGCGACATTCTAATCGAAAGAGCCATGCGCGCATCTCTTGCGCCCTTTATAAGGCCGGATTCCTTGACCGCTCAGACGCTCCACGACGAACCGGCGATCACGCCAGAACTTGTCGCCCTGCATGGACTCAAGCCGGATGAATACCAGCGCCTTGTCGCATTGATCGAGCGCGCGCCGAGCTTCACCGAACTCGGCATTTTCTCCGCCATGTGGAACGAGCACTGCTCGTACAAGTCGTCGCGGCTGCATCTGAAGAAACTGCCGACCAAGGCGCCATGGGTCATTCAGGGACCGGGGGAAAACGCCGGCATCATCGACATCGGCGACGGTCTCGCCTGCGCGTTCAAAATGGAGAGCCATAACCATCCTTCCTATATCGAGCCCTATCAGGGCGCGACGACCGGAGTGGGCGGCATTTTGCGCGACGTGTTCACCATGGGGGCGCGACCTGTCGCCTGCCTGAATCTATTGCGTTTCGGCTCGGTCGATCATCCGCGCACCCGCCATCTGGTCTCGGGCGTCGTCGCCGGCATTGGCGGCTACGGCAACAGTTTTGGCGTGCCCACGGTTGGCGGCTCGACCGCCTTCCATTCGAGCTATGACGGCAACATTCTCGTCAACGCCATGGCGGTAGGCTTGGTGCGCAAGGACGAAATTTTCTACGCCGCCGCAACGGGCGTTGGCCGGCCGATCGTCTATCTTGGCTCCAAGACCGGTCGCGACGGCATCCACGGCGCCACCATGGCCTCGGCGGAATTCGATGCGGACAGCGACGAGAAGCGCCCCACGGTCCAGGTCGGAGATCCCTTTTCGGAAAAGCTTCTGCTCGAAGCCTGCCTCGAAATCATGGCCAGGGGCTGCGTCGTCGCCATTCAGGACATGGGCGCGGCCGGGTTGACCTCGTCGGCCGTCGAAATGGGCGCCAAGGGCAATCTCGGCGTCGAACTCGACCTCGACAAGGTTCCCTGCCGCGAGCCGGGCATGAGCGCCTATGAAATGATGCTGTCGGAGAGCCAGGAGCGCATGCTGATGGTCCTCGACCCTGACAAGGAAGAAGAGGCCGAGGCCATTTTCCGCAAATGGGGCCTGGATTTCGCGGTGATCGGCAAGACCACAGACACTTTGCGTTTCGTCGTCAAGCACCAGGGTAAGATCAAGGCCGATCTGCCGATCAAGGAACTGGGAGACGAAGCCCCGCTTTACGACCGCCCCCATGTCCCGACGCCCAAGCCGGAAAAACTCGATTCGGCGACGCTTCCGGCGCCGCTTTCCATCGACGCCGCGCTGAAGAAACTCGTCGCCTGTCCCGATCTCGCCTCAAAACGCTGGATCTGGGAGCAATATGACCATCTCATCCTCGGGAACAGCGTTGTCGGCCCCGGAGGCGATGCGGCGGTCGTGCGCATCGAGGACGGGCCGAAAGGCCTCGCGCTGACCACGGACGTCACGCCGCGCTATTGCTTTGCCGATCCCGTCGAGGGCGGCAAACAGGCGGTGGCGGAAGCGTGGCGCAACATCAATGCTGTCGGCGGCCGGCCGCTGGCGCTGACCGACAATCTCAATTTCGGCAATCCGGAAAAACCGGAAATCATGGGCCAGTTCGTCGGCTGCCTTGAAGGAATTGGCGAAGCCTGTCGCGTGTTAGACTTCCCGATCGTTTCCGGGAATGTCTCCCTCTATAACGAAACGCAAGGCAAAGGCATCTTGCCAACCCCGTCGATCGGCGGCGTTGGCCTGGTCGACGACGTGACGAAATGCGTCGGCCTGGCTTTTCGCGCGGCGGGCGAAAAAATTCTCCTCGTCGGCGAAACCGAGGGTTGGCTCGGCCAGTCGATCTATCTGCGCGAAATTCTTGGCCGTGAGGAAGGCGCGCCGCCGCCGGTCGATCTGGCGCGCGAAAAGGCCAATGGCGATTTCGTCCGCAATCTGATCTCGAAAAGCCTTGTCACCGCCGCGCATGACTTGTCTGACGGCGGTCTCGCCATCGCTTTGGCCGAAATGGCGATGGCGGGCGAAATCGGCGCCACGGTCGAGGCGCCCGGCGCCGAAGAGCCGGCGATCTGGTTCGGCGAGGATCAGGGCCGCTATCTTCTCACCGTGCGGCCGGATTCGGCGGAAGAAGTTTGCGCCAAGGCCCGCGGGGCGGGCGTCGCCGTTGCGATCATCGGCGAAACCGGCGGCGAGGCTTTGCGGCTCGGCGCCAGCGAACCTTTGCTGGTGCGGGAATTGCTTGACGCGCATGAAAACTGGATGCCGTCCTACATGGCCGGCGGCGGCAAGACCGCGTAAGCGTAATTATAATCGAGGGCCAGCCCTCCCGACCCTGAAGGAATGCCCAATGCCGATGGCAGCCAGCGAAATCGAACGAATGATCAAGACCGCCTTGCCTGATGCGGAAGTTTTTATCACCGATCTCGCCGGCGACGGCGACCATTACCGCGCCCAGGTGATTTCCGAGGCTTTTCGCGGGAAGAGCAGGATTCAGCAACATCAGATGGTCTATGCCGCACTCGGCGGCCAGGTCGGAGGGGTCTTGCATGCTCTCGCGCTCGAAACAGCGCCGCCCGAAACGGCTTGAACCGGGACGCCCCACGGCTTACCTATAATCCGTCGCGGAGCCTTGACCTCCGTTCGAAAGGAACAAGCCATGTCGGATACGCAGATTTCCAACGCCATCGACCGCATCAAACAGGATGTCGCCGCCAATGACGTCCTCCTGTTCATGAAGGGCACGCCGAATTTTCCGCAATGCGGCTTTTCCGGCCAAGTCGTGAAAATCCTGGGTTTTCTGGAGACGCCCTACAAAAGCGTGAACGTGCTCGAAGATCCAGAAATCCGCGAAGGCGTCAAGCAATACGCCAATTGGCCGACCGTTCCCCAGCTTTACGTCAAGGGCGAATTTGTCGGCGGGTGCGACATCGTCCGCGAAATGTTTCAGTCGGGCGAGCTGGTAGGCCTGCTCAAATCCGCCGGCGTGCCGGTCAAGGATGCGCAACAAAGCTGAGCTATCAATCCTGGGTCGCCGCCTTGACCAAGGCCAGGGCGTCGGCGCCATCCCATTTGGCCGGACCGGCCAGCACGCCGATTTCGCAGCCGTCGCGCCCTATGAGAAAACTCGTCGGCAATCCGACTAGCTTGCCGCTCTGTTGCAGGGTCTGAAAGGCTTTTGCCGACGAATCGGCATAAAAAGTCAGGTTTTTCACCCCGGTTTCCTGCAGGAAGGTTTTAGGCCGCTCCAGTCGCGCCGTGTCGATGTTGACCGCGACGACCGAAAAACCTTCTCCGCCCTTCGCACCCTGCAGACGATCCAGGGCCGGCATTTCCTCGCGGCACGGGACGCACCAGGTCGCCCAGAGATTCAGCAATACGGTCCGGCCCTTGAACGAGGCGAGATCGACGGGCTTTCCGTCCTGCGAAAAGTTCAGCGCCGGCATCGGCTTTGGCTGCGCTTCGATCGCCAATGCGGCGATGTCGCCCGTCGCCAAGCCTGCAAGCTTGGGCGCGATCGCGGCGGAGGCGGCGCATTCTCCCGCGTCTGCCAAGGCAGCTTCCTTGCTCCCGCCCCCGTTCATCCCGTATAGGACGAACCACAAAGCCGCCGCGACGCCGACGGCTGCGAGAAGGACGGGAGGCAGGACCAGCCGCCGAGCAATAGCGCGCATCTGCGCGGGGCTGGCGGTCGGCGGCGAATCGGGCTCGTCATTCATTTTTGGCCTCGCTATGGAGCGGTCATGAGCAATCAAATGTGGGGCGGCCGCTTCGCCAGCGGCCCAGATGCGATCATGGAGGAGATCAACGCCTCCATTGGTTTCGATTATCGCCTTTGGGGCCAGGATATCGCCGGCTCGAAGGCGCATGTCGCCATGCTGGCGCAAACCGGAATCGTGTTGCCGGCCGACGCCGAAGCCATCACGCAAGGTTTAGACGAGGTCGCGCGCGAAATCGAGAGCGGAAAATTCGCCTTCTCGCGCGCCCTTGAAGACATTCACATGAATATCGAATCGCGTCTCGCCGAACTGATCGGTCCTGCGGCCGGACGGCTGCACACCGCCCGCTCGCGCAACGATCAGGTCGCGCTGGACTTCAAGCTCTGGGTGCGAGACACTATCGACGAGATCGACGGCCAATTGGCCGATTTGCAAAAGGCATTGGCGGAAAAGGCGGAGAAATTCGCCGATGCCGTGATGCCGGGCTTCACCCATCTGCAATCGGCGCAGCCGGTGACGTTCGGCCACCACCTCCTCGCCTATGTGGAAATGTTCAGTCGCGATCGCGGCCGCTTTCACGACGCGCGCGTTCGTCTGAATGAGTGCCCGCTTGGCGCGGCGGCTTTGGCCGGCACGTCCTTTCCCATCGACCGCGCCGCCACGGCGAAGGCGCTCGGCTTCGACCGTCCGACCGCCAATTCATTGGACAGTGTATCGGACCGCGATTTCGTGCTCGAAACCCTGGCCGCCGCCGCCATTGCCGCCACCCATCTTTCGCGCTTCGCCGAGGAAGTCGTACTCTGGACAACGTCGCAGTTCGGCTTCGTAGCCTTGTCCGACAAATTCACCACCGGCTCCTCGATCATGCCGCAAAAGCGCAATCCCGACGCGGCGGAACTGGTGCGCGGCAAATCAGGCCGGATCATCGGCGATCTCGCCGGTCTGCTGGTCGTGATGAAGGGCCTGCCGCTCGCTTATTCCAAGGATATGCAGGAAGATAAGGAAGGCTGTTTCGATTCGCTCAGTTCGCTGTCGCTGTGCATCGCCGCCATGGCGGGAATGGTCCGCGACATGGCGCCGCGTGTTGAGCGGATGAAGGCGGCGGCCGGTTCGGGCTATTCCACCGCCACCGATCTCGCCGATTGGCTGGTGCGGGCGCTCGGCCTGCCATTCCGCCAGGCGCATCATGTCACCGGACGAATCGTCGCGCTGGCCGCTGAAGCGGGGCTGGAACTGGAACAATTGACTTTGGCGCAGATGCAATCGGTCGAGGCCGCGATCAATCAAGATGTCTTCGACATTCTCGGCGTCGAAAAGTCGGTGCGCAGCCGCATGAGCTATGGCGGCACGGCTCCCGACAATGTGCGCCTTCAGGCGCAAACCTGGGCGCAACGACTTTCCGGCGGAAAGCCCCGCTGATCGGGAAACTTATTTCGTCATCGGCACAGCCTTCGGCTATAGTCCGCGCAATTCGGTTCGTATTTCGGGAGACCGGGCTTCTTGACCTGCCATTCCATCCTCAAGACAGCATTGTTCGCCGCCGCCTTGTCGGGGGCGCTACTGCTCGACGGCTGCGGCCGGCGCGGGCCGCCGATCCCCCTCGATCCCGCTATCGAAAAAAAATCGGAAGCAGCGCCCGATACGCCGGAACAGGCCCATACGACCGCGAACTCGCGAGCCCCACTGCCGCATGGGCTCGACGACAATTCGCTGAAGGTCGGCGCGCCAAAAGGCCCCACGCCTTTCGATTTCCTGCTTTAGGGTTCGGCATGCATCACTTCCATTATGACAGCGGCGTGCTTCATGCCGAAGGCGTTCCTTTGCCGGAGCTGGCGCTAGAGGTAGGGACGCCGTTCTATTGCTATAGCGCGGCGACGATCCGGCGCCATTTCACTGTCTTTTCGCAGGCTCTGAGCGATCTCGACGCCATGGTTTGCTACGCCATGAAAGCCAATTCGAATCAGGCCGTTCTGACCGTGTTGGCTCGACTGGGCGCCGGCATGGACGTGGTGTCGGAAGGCGAATTGCGCCGCGCCATCGCCGTCGGCGTTCCAGGAGGAAAGATCACCTTTTCCGGCGTGGGCAAGACCGAGCGGGAAATCGCTCTGGCCCTGAACCACGGCATTTTCTGCTTCAATGTCGAATCGGAACCGGAATTGGAGCGCATTTCCCAAATCGCTTCTTCGCGGGGACAAAGGGCTGACGTAGCCCTGCGCGTAAACCCCGACGTGGACGCGAAAACCCATGCGAAAATCTCGACCGGCAAATCGGAAAACAAATTCGGCGTTCCTATTTCCATCGCCCGCTCGGTCTATGCTCGGGCTGCGACTCTGCCCGGCATCAGAATCGCCGGCGTCGACATGCATATCGGCTCGCAGATCACCGATCTCGCGCCTTTCGACAATGCTTTCGCCATTCTCGCCGATTTCGTCTGTCAATTGCGCGCTGACGGCCACGCGATCGCCCATCTCGACCTCGGCGGCGGCCTCGGTATTCCATATTCCGAGCGCGAAAACCCCGACAGCTATCGGCCCGAACTCTACGCGGAAGTGGTCCGCCGCCACCTCAAGCCGTTGGGCGCACGCCTTGTTTTCGAACCGGGGCGGCTGATCGTCGGCAATGCCGGCGTGTTGGTCACGCGGGTGCTGTATATCAAACGAGGCGCGGCGAAAAATTTTGTTATTGTCGATGCGGCGATGAATGACCTCGTGCGGCCGACGCTTTACGAAGCCCATCATGATATTTTTCCTGTCGTCGCGCCGGACGAGGGGACGGCCGTCATCAAGGCCGATCTCGTGGGGCCGGTGTGCGAGACTGGCGATTATCTGGCCTTGGGCAGGGAAATGGCGGAACCGCAGCCAGGCGATCTATTGGCGATCATGTCGGCCGGCGCCTATGGCGCTGTGCAGGCCGGAACCTATAATTCGCGCCTGCTCGTGCCGGAAGTTCTGGTTGATGGCGACAGGCATGCGACCATTCGTCCGCGCGGAGATTATGAGAACCTGATCGGTCTGGACAAAATTCCGCCGTGGTTGACATGAACCTTCTTTGTGGCGCGAGATTGAGTATCGGATAACGAGGCGCCAAAGGTGACGAAGGAACTATCGGGATTTTTGTCCGGACTGAGGGCCTTTTTCGCCGGGGCCGCGCAACCACGTCTTCGCCGACTGGCCTTTTTTGCCCGGGCGGCGCTGCTGATCGAGCGTCTAGCCGTCGCGCTCGCGCCCGTCGCCATCATAACCGGATTTTTTGTCGCTTTGAGCTGGACCGGCTTGTGGCTCGGCGCTCCTGCTTATGCGCGCACGGCGGGAATAGCGGTTTTTATCGGCCTGTTCGCCACCACTTTGATGCGGCTGCGCCGGTTTTCCTTCCCCAGCGCAAAGGAGGCGCGCGCGGCGCTTGACGGCGACGACCCCGATGCGCCGGCGGCCGCTCTCGCCGACGCTCTCGCCAATGACGGCGATCCACAAACGCAGAGGCTGTGGCGCCTGCATTTGCGGCGCTCCGAAAAAATTTCTGCCCGCCTGCGGCCGATCTGGCCGGCCCCGCGTCTCTGGGCTCTGGATCGTTACGCTCTGGGCGCCCTGGCGGTGCTCGCCCTTTGCGCCTGCGCTTTCGTGGCAGGGCCGGAAAAATACGCCAGGCTCGCCGCCGCCTTCGACTGGCGCTGGCGCCTCACGACCGAGGCGCCGTCGCGCATAGATGTCTGGATCGATCCGCCCGCCTATACCGGCAAGCCACCGATCGTCCTGCCTTTTGCCGATAAAAGCGTGCCCGTTACGGCGCCCGTCGGCTCTTCCATCGTCGTGCGCGCAACAGATGGGCCCGATCTCCGCGTCACGACCCAAGGGGGGGTCGAGCCGGCGATTACCGGCGCGGACGATGCAACGCGGAAAGAGCGCCGTTTTATTCTGCGCGGCGATGGAGGCTTAAGCCTTTTCCGCAGTAGTTCCGAAATCGCCAAGTTTTCGCTGCACAGCTTGCCAGACGCCCCGCCGACCATCACGCCGCTGGAGGCGCCTCAAACCAATCTGCGCGGCTCCTTCGTCCTTGCCTATCGCATCGACGACGATTACGGCGCACGCGACGCGCAAGTAAGCGCCAGACCGACCGCCGACTTACCAGGGGGTCACGCCCTGTTCGCCCCGCCGAGCGGGCCGCTCGAACTGCCCGCCGCGCCCGGTGGACTGGGCGAAGCCCGAAGCACCATCGACTGGTCCGACAGTCCTTACGCCGGCGCCTCGGTCGACCTCACCCTGATCGTGCATGACGAAGGCGGTAATGAAGGACAGGCGATTTTGCGCGGATTCGTCCTCCCGAAAAAGAACCTGACCAATCCATTGGCCCTCGCCCTCGCGGAACAGAGAAGGCTTCTCGCCCTCGATTCCGGTCAAAGAGACCAGGCTTTATCGGCTATCGACGCCTTGATGGTCGCGCCCGAGCTTTTCACGCCAAAGCTCAGCGTCTATCTCGGCCTGCGCTACGCCCATTCCGCGCTTCGACGCGCCCGCACCGACGCCGATCTAGTCGCTGTCGCCGATTTTCTTTGGGAAATGGCCCTGCGCGTCGAAGATGGCGACGCCCCGCAGGCCGAGCGCGATTTGCGCGCGGCCGAGAAAGCTTTGCGCGAGGCTCTGAACAGGCGCGCGCCGCCGGAAGAAATCGCCCGCCTGACCCAGCAATTGCAGAAGGCACTGGACGGATTCCTCGCCGAAATGGAAAAAAAGGCGGCAAATCGCGCCCGCCCCGGCGAGGCGGACAGCGGCGACGGCCGTTCGGTCAGCGCCAAGGACCTCAAATCCATGCTTGAGCAAATGGCCCAAGCGGCGAAGGACGGCGACAAGGACGCCGCCATGGATATGCTCGACCGGATGCAAGACATGCTGGAAAATCTGCGGCAGGCGCAAAAATCCGGCGAAGGCGGCAAAGCCGCAGACAAACGACGCAAGATGCGCGACATAGACAGGATGATGCGCGAACAGCAAAAATTGCGTGACGACACTTACGCACATGAGCGGGCCGAACCTACAGAGCCCGAAGAGGAGTCGTCGCAAGCGCAACCTCAGCAGCGTCGCCAGGGGCGCGGCCAGGAGCTCTCCAAAGATAAGCGGCGCAGAGCCGACAAGGGCAGCCAGGGCAGGAGCGGAGACGCAGCGGGCTCCGGCGACCAACAGGCGGAGAGCGATGCCGGCGAATCGGAGCAGGGTCAGTCCGATGCGGCGAATCGGGACCCCCTTGACCTTCGCCAGGGACGCTTGCGTGAAAAGCTGAATTCTCTGCAGCGTCGCTCGGAGAGTTCCGACGCATCGGCGCCCGAGGGCCTGACCGAGGCCGAAGAAGCCATGAGGCAGGCGGAACAATCCTTGCGTCAAGGCGATGATTCCGCCGCCCTGGAGGCGCAGGGGCGCGCTTTGGACGGGTTGCGCAAAGGCGCGAGCGAGTTGGCCAAACAGGCGCAACAGGGCGAAGGCGGCGAAGGCGAAGAAGAAGGGCAGACCGGCAAGGGTCGTGGAATGCGCGGGCGGAACGGCGAGGGCCCGTTCGGCCAGGCCAATCGGGCAAACAATATCGACGCCACCACGGCTCAGAAAGCGCGCAAGGTGCTGGAAGAACTGCGTCGCCGGCTTTCCGACCCCAGCAGGGCGCGCGAGGAACTCGATTATCTTGAACGCCTGATCAAGCCCGATTGATTCGCCCCCGCGATTCCTGCAGAACAGCGCCCGCAACCGGACGAGCCGATCATGAGCCATTTTTTCGATTATCTTGTCGGCGCGGCCTTGCTCGCGGTGACGATTGCGCTTGCAATGGGTTTGGCCAACATGTTGCGGGGCGGCAGCCCCAATCTGTCGCAAAAGCTCATGCGCTGGCGGGTTGGCCTGCAATTGGCGGCGATCCTCGCAATCATCGGCGCGCTCTTGATGCGAAAATGATCGAAATCGGGTGAGTTGGCGCCATGGTCAAGCTGAACAAGATCTATACCAGAACAGGCGACGACGGCTCGACCGGCCTCGCGGATGGCGAAAGACGCGCTAAATGCGACCCGCGCGTCGAAGCTTATGGCGACGTCGACGAAACCAATTCCGCCATCGGCCTCGCGCGCCTGTCCACCGCCGCCCTGCCGGAACTCGACGCCATGCTGGCGCGCATCCAGAATGACCTGTTCGACCTCGGCGCCGATCTCGCCACGCCAGAGTCGGACAAGCCACTCGGTTACGAGCCCTTGCGCGTCGTGGCCTCCCAGCCGACGCGGCTAGAACAGGAAATCGACGCGCTCAATGCTCGCCTGACGCCCCTTCGCTCCTTCGTCCTGCCAGGAGGCGCGCCCGCCGCCGCCGCCCTCCATCTCGCTCGCGCCATATGCCGGCGCGCCGAAAGGCGCATGGTCGCCTTGGCGGAGGACGAGATCATTGGCGCGCCCGCGATGCAATATATCAACCGCTTGTCGGATTTCCTGTTCGTCGCCGCGCGCATCGCCAATGAAGACGGCGCCGCTGATATCTTGTGGAGCCCCGGCCAGAATCGCTGAGGTTTTGTGGCAATCTGCCGCATGTTTCAGGCTGTTTTTCCTAAACCAAGGCAGCGTTGACTCGCCTGTCAGCCCCAATTACCAGATCGTTACACTATTGCGCTCCCAATGGAGGTCGAAGTCGATGAAGATTCTTGTGCCCGTGAAGCGGGTGGTTGATTACAACGTCAAGATCCGGGTGAAGACGGACGGATCGGGCGTCGAACTGGCCAATGTCAAGATGTCGATGAACCCGTTCGACGAAATCGCCGTCGAGGAGG
>NZ_JBKQOU010000364.1:0-5764 GCF_052145335.1 Rhodoblastus sp. | reverse complement strand
GTCCGATCTACGGCACGGCGGTCACCGCGCCCTGCATCTTCTCCGCGGGCGACCATCTCGGCATGGCTCAGATCCTCAGCCGGATTGGCCTACTGCTTGACGGCCAGACAGGCGTCGGCCTCGACATGGCCAAGGAGGTCTGGGTCAACGATCCGGCCTGGCAGGGCATCCGAAAGCTCATCGAAAACACCCTGGTCGAGCGAGACTGGTTCCAGCTCTACGTCGCGCAGACGCTGGCGATCAACGGCGTCGTTTTCGACCTGGTCTACAAGCTCGCAGACGCGGGCTGGAAGGACGCCAGCCTGCCGGTCGCTCTGTTGACCGAGTTCATGAACGATTGGCGCGCCGACGAAAGCAAATGGAGCGATTCCGTCATTAAAACGGTCGCGGCGGAAAGCGCCGAGAACAAGGCGCTGGTTTCGCAATGGGCGGCCCATTGGATCGGCCGCGCAGTGGAGGCGGCCAAGCCCCTGTCCGCGGCGCTGCTGGGCGACAATGGCGCCGCTGCGCACGCCGCGGGCGAAATGACCGTGAAGCGCGCCCGCGCGCTCGGCCTAACGCTCTGAATGGGGTCGCCGCAATGACGCAAATCGCTTCGCTCACGCTTTATCACAACGACGACGCGCGCCCGATCATCGAGGCCATTCTCGCCGACAATCCGGGCGTGACGGTTCTCAACATGCCGGGGGCGGTGAAGTTCGATCGGGACGGCAGCCTGGTCGTCAATCGCGTCTCTGTTGAAGAACGCCTCGGGCGTGCCTGGGATCCGCAAGAGATTCATCTCGTCCTCATCTCGATGGCCGGCCATCTCGACGAAGACGACGATCAATTCACCGTCAGCTGGAAACACTAAAACCTTTTGGGAGAGAAATATGACCGCCAAGAAACTCGGTCTCAAGCAGCGCTACGCGCATTTGACGCGCGGACTGGACTGGGAGAACACCTACGAGCCGATGGACAAAGTGTTCCCTTACGACAAGTTCGAGGGGATCAAAATCAAGGATTGGTCAGCCTGGGAGGACCCCTTCCGCCTGACCATGGACGCCTATTGGAAGTTCCAGGCTGAGAAGGAGCGCAAGCTCTATGCGGTGCTTGACGCCTTCGCCCAAAACAATGGCCAAACAGGACTATCCGATGGGCGCTATGTCAATGTGCTGAAGCTGTTCCTGACCGGCATTTCTCCGGAGGAATATCAGGCGCATCGCGGCTTCGCCTTCGCCGGCCGCCATTTGCGCGGGGTCGGCCCACGTGTCGCGGCCCAGCAGCAGTCGCTGGACGAATTGCGCCACGTTCAGACGCAAATCCACACGATGAGCCACTATAACAAGTTCTTCAACGGCCTGTCCGAATTCCCCACCATGCATGATCGGGTCTTCTATCTTTCGGTGCCGAAGAGCTTCTTCGACGACGCGCGGACAGCGGGCCCGTTCGAGTTCATGATCGCGATCGGCTTCGCCTTCGAATACCTACTGACCAACCTCCTGTTCGTGCCCTTCATGTCGGGCGCGGCCTATAATGGCGACATGTCGACGGTCACTTTCGGGTTCTCGGCGCAGTCCGACGAGAGCCGACACATGACCCTCGGCATCGAGGTCATCAAGTTCCTGCTCGAGCAGCATCCCGACAACTTGCCGATCGTGCAGAAATGGGTCGACAAGTGGTTCTGGCGCGGCCACCGCCTGCTAGGCATCGTCGCCATGATGATGGACTACATGCTGCCGAAAAAGGTGATGTCCTGGAGAGAAGCGTGGGAGATTTATTTTGTCGAGGCCGGCGGAGCGCTGTTCCAGGATCTTGCGCGCTACGGTCTTAGGATGCCGAAATATGCTGACGTCGCCACGGCGGAGGCCGAGCATGTTTCCCACCAGAACTGGGGCCTGCTCTACCAGCTATGCCATGTCGCCGGGCTGCATGCCTGGATGCCGAACAAGGAACATATGGACTGGCTGTCGGAGAAATATCCGAACACGTTCGATAGATATTATCGCCCAAAATTCGAGCTTTGGGCGCAAATGGAGAAGGAAGGAAAGCGATTCTATAACATGAGCTTGCCGATGCTGTGCAGCACCTGCCAGCTTCCAATGCTCTACACGGAGCCCGGCGATCCGACGACGACCTGCTTCCGCGAAACGCAGTTCAAGGACACCCGCTATCATTTTTGTTCGGACGGCTGCAAAGACATATTCGAAAATGAGCCGGAGAAGTATGTGCAGAGTTGGCTACCGGTGAACCAGGTCCTGCAGGGCAATTGCGGCGGCCCGACCGTGTCGGAAGTGCTGAACTGGTATCAAATTAAGGTCGGCGTTGATAACGCCGAATACGTTGGCTCTCCGGACGAAAAACTCTGGAACGAATGGAAGAACGCCGGCGTCAAGGTCGCAAGCTAATGGTTGTTCTTGTTGGTCCGGGCGGCCGCACGCAGACCGCACGGATCACCTAAATCCGGAGCCATAAATATGTCCGTTCGCGCTATTACACCCGACTACGAAAATCACATCCAGTACCGTGACGTGCAGGAGCTTTATCACGGCGCCCTTCTTGTTTACGTGCACTGGGAGCAGCACATTTCCTTCGTCGCGGCTGTTGCTCTGCCGTTGCCACCGCCGACGCCCTTCGGGGCCTTGCCCACAATCTTGAAAGACATGTATGGCCCCCATCCAGACTTCGAGAAAATCGATTGGGAAAAGGTCGTCTGGATGATTGATGGCGTCAAGGTCCAACCGGACTTCGCGAAATCGATCGCGGAAAACGGCGTTGGCCACAAATCGCTGATCCGCTTCTGGACCCCGGGCCTGAATGGCTGGAAGGGGTCGAGCAACTAGACAGCGGCAAGAAAATCGTGAGCCACCAGCTGACCATCGAACCGCTCGGCGACGCAATCGACGTCGCCGAAGGCCAGACGATCCTCGACGCCTGCCTGCGGGCGGGCGTCTACCTGCCGCACGCCTGCGGACATGGCCTATGCGGGACGTGCAAGACGCAGGTGCTGGACGGCGAGATCGATCACGGCGAAGCCTCCGCCTTCGCCCTGATGGATTTCGAGCGCGACGACGGCTTCGTCCTTGCCTGCACGGCGACGCTGAAATCCGACGTCACGATAGTGGCCGACGTCGAAGAGGATCCCGACGCGCGCCGCATCGCGGTCGGCGACTTCGAAGGGGAGGTCGTCGGGCTCGACGATCCCACCCACGACGTCAAGGGTGTGCGGATCGCGCTCGACGGCGACGGGATCGACTTCCAGGCCGGCCAGTACGTGATGGTGAAGCTGCCGGGCGTCGACGCCCCGCGCGCCTTCTCGATCGCAAACGCGCCTTCTGACGCTGACCATGTCGAATTGCAGGTGCGGCGCGTGCCCGGCGGCGCCGGTACGGGGTTCGTCCACGAGCGGCTGAAGCTCGGCGACCGTGTGCGCTTTTCCGGCCCCTATGGCCGCTTCGTCGTGCGCAAGTCGCGCGGCGGGCCACTGATCTTCCTCGCCGGCGGCACCGGCGTGTCGAGCCCGCGCGCGATGATCCTCGATCTGGTTCTGTTGCAACGATGAGCTGTCAGGAAGCGGGAGCTTTGTCGCCTTCGACAGGCTTGCCTTATGCGGCGCTATCCAAGGCGCTATCGAAAATGCCGGCGATGAAGATCGCCTGTGCTCGGATATCTCGCCCGTCGATGTTTCGAACCTGACCCTTCCGGATCATCGCGCAGGCCTCGAAGCCCGCCAACGTTCTCCGGGCCGTTGGGGACGCGCCGAAGCCAAGCCCCGGCCGAACCAAGCGTTTGATGCGCCGGTGATCCTGCTCAACGATGTTGTTGAGATATTTGCATTGCCGCATGCGAGTTCGGCGCCAGAGTTCCCCGTCTCTCTTCATCTCTGTCGCCGCCCGTGGGTAGGCGGGGTTCTTGTCAACCGTGATGGTGCGAGGATTCACGACATGCGGCTGCACAAGCGCCTTGCGGAAGAACCGCTTGGCGGCGACCGTATCCCGCCGCGCCGACAGAAGGAAATCGATCGTCTGCCCTCGACTGTCGACCGCCCGATAGAGATAGGTCCAGCGTCCCTTCACCCGAACGTAGGTTTCGTCCACGCGCCATGAGCCGTTGCACATCCGCAGATGCGGGCGGATTCGCTTCTCGAGTTCCCCGGCATAGGCCTGGAGCCAGCGAAAGATCGTCGTGTGATCGACCTCGACGCCGCGATCACGCAGCATGAGCTCGAGATCGCGGTAGCTGACAGGAAACATCAGATACCAACGAACCGCCCAGAGGATCACCTCGGCGGTGAATTGCCGCCCCTTGAAACAATTGCCTCGGCCCATTCTGATATCCGCCCCGCCCAGTCCGGAGTCGATCATATCGGAAATCCGCCGACAGCGAAGTTTGCAACAGAGCCAGCGTGACGATCTTCGTGTTCGTGTTTCCCGCGGCGCGCAGCGCGGCGAGCACGCCTTCCGCAGGCTCGGCCCACGTGACGTAGATGCCGTCGAGATCCGGGTTCTTCAGGAGTAGTGCATGCGCGATGTCCTCAGCGCGGGCAGGATCGGTGATGCCCGCCTTGGCGACGATCTGGATATTGGGATAGTCAGACTCGATCGACGACTTGAACGCGTTGTCGCGCTGGTTGGTCACGTAATAAGCCGCATCGTGATAGATCCACGCGACTTTGCCCTTCTTGCCGATGGCCTCGGCCATCGCATCGGCGGCGTGCTTGCCCATCTGGAAGAGATCGTCGGTGACGATCGTCACGTAGTCTTTGCCCTGAACGAAACCCTTTGGCTTGTTGGAGAGCAGCACGATCTTGACGCCGGAGGCGACCGCCGGCTTGAACGCTTCGGCCGAGGTTACCGGGTCGAGCGGCAAGGCGAGGATCGCGCTGGGCTTCTTGGCGAGGATCGTCTCGACATCGCTCTTCTGCTTGGCGGCGTCAAAGCCCGCGTCGGTCTGAGCAACGACTGAGACGCCGAGGCGCTGAAACTCGTCCTTTGCCCCGGCGGTGACCGCGTTCACGAAGTCCGACGAGGTGTGCCAGAGCAGGGCGGCGGTGGGTTTGCCGGCCGCGATCTTGGCTGCATCCGCGTCGCTGAGCTTCAGGTCGGTCGACGGCGCCGCCTTTTCGCCGTCCGGACCGACGGTCTCGCCGGCGAACGCCGCGGCGGCCATCGCCAGAGCGCCGCAGAACGCCGCCACAGCTAGGCTTCGAGTTCGCGTCATGGTGCTACTCCCTCAGTAACGCGGCCGGATTTCCTAGCCGCCGTTAGTCGTTGAACTGTCCCCCTCGGCAAGGGTCGATAAGAAGGCCGCGAGGGCGACAATGCCGTCAAAATATTCCCTGACTTCGACACGTTCCTCGAGCGTGTGGCAGTTGCGGATGTCGCCCGGCGCCCAATAGACCGTCGAAATGTCGAGACCGGTGACGAGGAACGGCGCCTCCGACCAGAAGGGCGCGCCTTCGATCGCGCCCCGGTCGGGGCGCACGGCGCGCACAGCCTCAACGAGAAGCCTGACGAAAGGCGTCGCCTCCGGCGTTTCTGTCGGCGTGCCGCCGATCGGATGATCTCGGCCGGCGGGGTAGTCGAAGGCGAGGCTGACTCCCGGCGCGAGCGCGGCGGATCGTGCCGCGGCCTCGAGTCCGGCCTTCGCCTCGTCAAGGCTCTGGCCGGGGATCAGCTTGAGGATCAAGCTGATGTGGCACTCGCCCGGCACCGCGATATAGCCGCCAGCTTGGATCTCGGTGACGAGCAGGAAGGGTTTGCCGACGAGCGAATGTGGCGCAAGT
>NZ_JBKQOU010000363.1:0-10474 GCF_052145335.1 Rhodoblastus sp. | reverse complement strand
GGAATTCGGACGCACCTCCTACGGCCAGTCCGGCGACGGCCGCGACCACAATCCGTGGGGCTATACGCAATGGCTGGCGGGCGGCGGCTCCAAGGCCGGCTACACCCATGGCGCGACGGACGAAATCGGCTTGCGTTCGATCGGCAAGGGCGTCGACACCTATGACGTCCATGCGACGGTGCTCAACCTGCTCGGCCTCGACCACCTCAAAGTGACCTATTTGCGCGGCGGGCGTCGTGAGCGTCCCACCGTTGTTTACGGCGAAGTAGTGCAGGAGCTGATCGCCTGAGCAGGCATTTTTGCGTAACCAAAACAACGCCTGGAAGGTCATCCTTCCAGGCGTTCCTTCAGGGAACACCAAGTCACGATGCGTAAACTACTGATGCTTTCGATGCTGGCCGCGATGATCGTCGCCGCTCCTGTTTTCGCGCAGCGCGTCACGCTCGATCTCAAGGATTACGACGACGATTTGATGCATGACATCGATCGCGCGATCAAATATTTCGAGCCGGATATTTCCGGGCAGAACGCGGACGCGGCGCGGGACGACGCGGCGGAATTGCGCCGGGGCTTCGTTTACACGCAAGACTATTTCACCAAAAAGGGAAACACGCCGGACGCCGTCGAAATATCGAAACAGGGCCTCCAACAGCTCGACGCCGTGCTGAAGGAACTGGATGCGCAGAATTTTGACGGGGCGGCCGAAGCCGCCCGCGAAGTTTCAAAAGCCTGCCGCTCGTGCCACGACACCTACAAGCCGGATAAGGCGCGGTTTTAAGGCGCGGCCATCGCGCCAGCTCCGTCAATCGAAGAAAGCGATGGTGCGGAATTCGATGCTTTCACGGGGCGGCGTCCCGGGCGGCGTGGTGGGATCATCGAAAGCGGAATGCGGCGCGAAACGCGCGACCGCTTCATCGGAGTCCCAGCATTTGATCAGGATGCATTCGTCGAGGCCGAGATCGGGGATGTAATGCCAACGCTGCGCCGGATGATAGGCGAGCCCGTAAGTCTCGCCGCTTCGATGGCGGAAGATTTGTTCGGAAGGCAGGAGATCGGCGGGGTCGATGCTGCGGGCGTCGCCCAGAGCCAGCGGATGATCCTGCGCTGCGTGCCTGATCGGACGCCAGACGTTGACGATGGCCGCGCGGCGCGACAGCAGCGCCTCGGCCTTGTCCCCCATGATGTCACGCACGCGTTGCGGGCCGGAGCGGACGGTCTGATCGACATGGACGCGGGCGACCGGCTGGCGCGGAGCATGGGGCGAGCGGTCGGGATCGCCGGTCCGGCGCCGCAAGGTATGGTCGAAGACCACGATGCACGCAGCGCCGGTCGCCGCCTTGACGATCTCCGCGGCTTCCCGATGGCCGAGAGCCAGGGTCTGCGCCTCGTCCCAGAAATCGCGAACCGCCGTACGGTGAGGGACCAGGGCGAAGCCTTCAAGGTCCAGCGAGAGCTGGCCCGCGACGGGGCGCGCGTTGGCGATCGTCACCCTGTGTTCCCTGATCGCTAAATTGGTCTGAGGAACGCCTTCGGGCGGCTCGAAAGTATAGAAATAAAGCTTTTCCGTACCGCGCTCGGTGAAGCCGAGGCTGGCGGAAACCATTTCGAGTTTTTCGGGCGCAAGCGGCGCCGCGAGCGACGTAGCCATGGATTATCCTCGGGAAGTAGTCTTTGGGTCCGGATTAAAAACTCTCCACCCAGGGCCGAAGTTCGACTTCCCAGCTCCAGGCGCTGCGCGGCTGGCGCAGCACGCTGAGATAGGTCTGCGCGATCGCATCGGGGTCGAGCGTGCTATCGGGGCGCGCCTCCGGATCCGGGCGCCCAGAGGCGCGCACGGCGCCGTCGATGATGAAATGCGCGACATGAATTCCTTGCGGCGCCAGCTCGCGCGCCGCGCTTTGCGCCAGGCCGCGCAGGCCAAACTTGCCCATGGCGAAGCCGGACGAAAGCGGAAAGCCTTTCACGCTGGCGGTAGCGCCGGTCAGCAATATGGCTCCTCGCCTGTTCGGCAGCATGCGCCTTGCCGCCTGTTGCACGACGAGGAAACCGCCAAAGGCGGAAACTTCGATCGCGTTGCGGACCTCGTGCGGATCGAGATCGACAATCGCGCCGCGCACGCGGGCGCCGGCGTTGTAAAGCACGAGGTCGGGCGCGCCCAGGCTGGCGTCCACATTGGCGAAAAGCTGCGCCACGCTCTCGGGCGAGGCGGCGTCGACCGCGAAGGCTCTGCCGCCGAGTTCGGAGACGAGCGCGTCGAGCTTGGCGACGTTACGAGCCGCCAGCGCGACCTTGACGCCCACGCCAGCGAGCGCCCGCGCGACCGAGGCGCTGATGCCTCGGCCGGCGCCAACGATGAGCGCCGTTGCGTAAGGAAATTCGCTCATGATCGCGGCCCCCGGGGATTGGGATTGCGTGCAAGCCTGCGCCGTTCCATCCGAGCCTTGCTCACGGAACGAGGCGACCTTTTCGGAAGGTGGCGGACCCGCCGCGTGGAAGCAAGTGCAAATTAAATCGATCGATATCGCAATGTTGCAAGCCTGCCGGAAGGCGTCTTTCAGAAATCGGCGTCGGCCGCCGCCGATGGGGCGTGCATGATGATGAAGGTCAGGCCGATGGCGAGCGCCAGACCCAGCAGCGCTGCAAGCCAGGTCCGCGACGAGTGGATTGCCTCGTCCACCGGAACCGCGTGGAGCGGCTTGTGTCCGGTGATCATGGCGCGCACCAGATTCTCGTTCTTGAAAATCTTGTGCGCGAGCACCGCCAGGACATGCAGCGCCACGGCGCCGGCCAGCCAGTAGAACAACTGCCGATGGATCGAGGTCAGCACGAGGCTGAATTCCTTGGTGACATAGCCGTAGAGCGGGCCGACATTGAAAATTTCGTCATTGCCGAACAGGCCGAGAATGCTCTGCGCGGCCAGCGCGCCGAGCAGCGTCAGCACCATCAAGGCGCCGAGCGGATTATGGCCGGGATAATGCTTGTCCTCGCCTTTAAGGAGGTCACGCGCATAGGCCAGGGTTTCCGAGGGTCCCCGCAAAAAATTCCAGAAACGCGCGTGACGGGTGCCGACAAGGCCCCAAAGGAGGCGGAACGCCACCAGCACGATCACGGCATAGCCGGCCCAGACGTGGTATTTGAAATAGCTGACGCCAAGTTTGTTGGTGACGAAGGCGGCGACAACGGCTGCGACCAGACCCCAGTGAAAAATCCGCACCGGCAAGTCCCAGACTTGCCGCTCGGTTGCGAAGGCTTCCTGCGTCTTGTCGTGAAATCCGATCGTTTCTTCGAAAGCCGTCATGGGTCAAGCGCCTGTTGCTGGTCGATAAGGTTTCGGACAGGCGCGCGAGGGGCGAGAACGCGCGCCTGTCTAGTCGGCCCTGTGACAGGGAGCAGGGCTCGAAATTCGCGGCTTATTTCAGCTTGAAATCGTCGTGACAGGACTTGCAGTCCTGCGCGACCGCGCCGAGAGCGGTCTTGAACGGCTCGGTAAAGCCCTTTTCCTTTTCATTGACGTCATTCAGCGCGATCAGGTGATCCTGAAACTGCTTGAGATCCTTTTCGAATTCGGCGTGTTTGGTCCAGACTTCCGGCTTGGCCTTGGTGTCCGGCTCGCCGATATTGGAGTTTTCCGGAAAAGCTTCGTTCAGAAAGCCGGACAGGAACAAAACACGGGTGACGCGCTTGTTGACGTCGGCGGCGTCATAGCCGCCGTTGTCCTTCAACAGCGCGCCGAGCGGACGGAAATTGGCGCCGATCAGCTTGAAAATGGATTTGCGGACATCGGCGGCCTGACGGGCCGCATTGGCGCCGCCGCCGGCGGCGGGCGCTGCGGCCGGAGCGGGCGCCGGCGCGTTCTGGGCGTGCGCGACCAAAGCGCAGCCGGCGCCGATGGCGAGCGTCAGGCCGATGATGGCGGCGCGGCGCGGCTTGAGAACTTGCGAGATCATGTCGTCAAAAACTCCTGGATTGATTTTCGTTTGGATGGATTGGTTGATCAGCCGCGCAAGGTGCGGTTGAACAAAGCGAGGGTTCGCTCCCAAGCCAGTTTGGCGGCGACTTCGTCGAAACGCGGGGTGGTGTCGTTGTTGAAACCGTGCTCGACGCCGGGATAGATGAAAGCCTGATATTTCACGCCGGCCTGCTGCAGCGCCGCCTCGTAGGCGGGCCAGGCGGCATTGATGCGGTCGTCCTTGCCGGCGAAATTCAACAGCAGCTCCGCCTTGATCGCGGCGACCTGATCGAGCGGCGGGGCGGCGCCATAGAAAGGCGCGCCGGCGGCAAGGCTCGGCAGGCGTTCAGCAAGGAAGTTCACGATGCCGCCGCCGTAGCAGAAGCCGGCTGCGCCGAGCCTGCCGTTACCCCCGGGCAGGCTTTGCGCATAGTTGGCGGCGGCGATGAAATCCTCGCGGGTTTTGGTTTGGTCGAGCTTGGTAAAAAGCTCGCGCGCGCGGTCCTCGTCGCCGGGATAGCCGCCCAAGGGAAACAGCGCGTCGGGCGCGAAGGCGATGAAATTATCCACCGCGAGCCGCCGCGCGATATCCTCGATATGCGGATTGAGGCCGCGATTCTCGTGGATGACCAGGACGACGGGCAATTTGCCTTCCGCCTTGGCGGGGCGCGCGACGAGACCGCGCACCTTGCCATAGCCTTGCGGCGAATCGATCTCGACAAATTCCGTCACGACGCGCGGATCCGTCGGCGCGATTTTTTGTGCGGCGGCGAAGCGCGGATTGAGCGCATCGAGCAATTCGACGGCGGTGGCGCCGCTCAGCGCCGCATAGGTCGAAGCGCCTTTCAGGAAGCCGCGCCGCGAAGTCAATCCGTGCACATACTGGTCGAACAGCCGCAGCACTTCGGGATGGAAGTCTCTGGCCTCGGTCCGTTTACGATTGTCACTCATTTTGTCGCCCGCGATGCGAGTAAGCCGCGATCAGGGTTTGGGCGCGACGGGGGCGGCGGCTTGCGCGGGCTGGCGCGGGGCCGGGATGGCGATCTTGACGATGGTTCCGCCTTCGTCCTCGTAATGCTGCGAGCCGACGGCGCCGAGCACCTTGAAACCCCTTTCGGTCAGAAAATCGGCGGCCTTGCCGGCGCGGGCGGCGTGATTGGAGACGGTGACGATGGGACGGTCCTTGGGAATGAAGGCGAGGTTCTTTTCCAGATCGTCGATTTGAACATTGAGATAGACCGGGAACGTGCCGATCCTGGAAATTTCGTCGGGACGGCGCAGATCGACGAACAGCACATGGCTCGAATCGGCGAGAATGGCGTCGATGGCGGCGCGGTGCAGTTCCGGCGTCTTGAAATTGTAGGCGGCCGCCGCCGGGGCTGCGGCCGGGGTCTGGGCGAAGGACGGCGCGGCCAGGGGGAGGGAAAGCGCGGACGACAGAACGAGAAGCGACAGAATCTTGCGCATGATTTTTTCCAGGGGGGTTAGATGTATATAAATACTATCGATATAATAGTATTATGTCCTGTGTTGAATCTCCGCGCAAGCCCGTGTGAAAGGATTTGCGCTTGCGGAGGACGTCAGGGGATCAGGGTTTGTGCTCGTCGCGCCAATGGCGCACCGCGGCCAGGGTGTTTTCGATGTGCTTTTCCGGAGCCCTGTCCTGATAGGCGTAGATGATTTTGCCGTCGGGCGCGATAACGAAGGAAATCCGGTCGGGGACGACGGCGCCGGAACGGCCGGGACTAGCGCGCAAGGCGTCATAGGAGCGGATGACGGCCGCGTCCGGGTCGGCGGCGACAGGGAATTTGTCGCGGCATTCTTTTGAGGAAAAGTCGATCTGGGTGTCGATATTATCCGCCGACAGGCCGATCAGCGTCGCGCCCGCCGCCGCGAAATTCTCGGCATTGTCGGCGAAATCATGGGCCTCGATCGTGCAGCCCCTGGTGAAGGACTTCGGGTAGAAATAAAGCACCACCGGGCCTTTTTTCAGGGCTTCCGACAGTTGGAAGGTGAAGCTTTTTCCGCCCACAGCCGCTTGCAGGGTAAAATCGGGCGCGGTCTCGCCCTCCTTGACCGCCGCGCCGGCGGCAGTCGAAAGCAGGGCGCATGACAAGGCGCCGGCCAATAGACGTTTCATCGCTCATCCCGTTAAACTTCAGGAGTCCAGTTAGCGGACCCGAGGTGGAGCCACTTCAGCGGAGGAGAGCGAGCTTGTCAATTAAAAACTATAAAAATGATAGGAATATTGGCCGCCATCAATTGCGGCCCTGCAGTTTGAACAGCACGTCGACCATGGCGTCGACGTCGTTGCAGGTGTTGTAGAAGGCGAGCGACGGGCGCACCGTGGCCTCCAGGCCGAAGCGGCGCAGGATCGGTTGGGCGCAATGATGGCCGGAGCGCACGGCGATTCCCTCGGCGTCGAGCGCCTTGCCGATTCCGATCGTATCCTTGCCTTCGATGATGAAGGACAGCACGCTGGCCTTTTCCTTCGCCGTGCCGATCAGCTTCAGCTTGGGCACCGCGAGCATTTTCGCCGTCGCATATTCGAGCAGGCCGTGTTCATAAGCAGCGATATTGGCCATGCCGAGCCCATCGACATAATCGAGCGCGGCGCCGAGACCGACCGCGTCGGCGATATTGCCGGTGCCCGCCTCGAAGCGGTCCGGCGGCGCCTGGAACACGGTCTTTTCGAAGGTCACGTCGGCGATCATGTTGCCGCCGCCCTGCCACGGCGGGGTCTGGGCCAGAACCGCTTCGCGGCCATAGACCGCGCCGATGCCGGTCGGGCCGAACACCTTGTGGCCGGAGAAGACATAGAAGTCGCAGCCGATCGCCTGGACGTCCACCGGCATGTGCGAAACCGCTTGCGCGCCATCGACCAGGACGCAGGCGCCGTGCTGGTGCGCCAGCGCCGTCATTTCCGTGACCGGCGCAATCGTGCCGAGCGCATTGGACACTTGCGTGATCGCGACGATGCGGGTTTTCGGGCCGAGCAGGCGCTCATAGGACTCCAGGATGATCTGGCCGCTATCGTCCACCGGCGCGACGACCAGCTTGGCGCCGTTCTGCGCGCAAAGCTGCTGCCACGGCACGATATTGGCGTGATGCTCCAGCCAGCTGATGAGGATTTCGTCGCCTTCCCTGACATTGGCGCGGCCCCAGGACTGGGCGACGAAATTGATGCCCTCGGTCGTCCCGCGCACGAAGACGATGTCCTTGGCGGAAGGCGCGTTGAGGAAGCGACGGGTCTTTTCGCGCGCCGCCTCGTAGGCGTCGGTGGCGCGCGCGGCCAGGGCATGGGCGGCGCGATGGATATTGGAGTTTTCGTGCTTGTAGAATTCGGAGATGCGGTCGATCACGGCAAAAGGCTTTTGCGTGGTCGCGGCGTTGTCGAGCCAGATCAGTTTCTTGCCGCCGTTGACCCGCTCCTCCAGGATGGGGAAGTCGCGCCTGATGACTTCCGGATCGAGCGGATGGCCGATTGCGCCGCGCGTCGGCGCCGCCAGCGGGCGCAGGTCCAGTTCGAGAAAGTTGAACGCGGAGGCGGGAATCGGGGCAGGCGAGCCGGTCGGCGCAGGCGCGGCGGCGGATTCCTCCGTGGCGCCGGACTGTGGCGCGAGGCCGGCGGGAATCGAAGTCGCGGAGGGGACCGGCGCGGAAAGGGCGTCGGGCCGGGCGCCGACCTGAGCGGCGTCCGCCAGAAAATAGGCCGCGTCGGGCGTAGGCGCCGCAATCTGGCCGTCGAAAGGGTTGGCGAGATGCGCAGCCGGGATGAATTGGGTCGCCTCGCCATATTCGAGCGGCGCTCCGATGGCGCCAAAAGAGGGGGCTGCCGGCGCCGGCGCGAGGGCCGATTCCGGCGTCGCTCCGGCCTGAGGCGCAGCCGCGGTCGGGATGGAGTTCAAGCTAGGCGACGGCGCGGAAAAAGGATCGGGCCGGGTGCCGGCCGAGGCCGCTTCAGCCAGGAAATAAGCCGCCTCAGGCCCCCCCGACTGGCTTTCATAAGGATTGGCGAGATGCGTGGCCGGGACCAGCTGCGTCGCTTCTCCCAGTCCGAAGGGCGCGGCGGCCGCGCCGACCGGGCCGGGGGATGCGCCGGGCATCGGCGGCTCGCCGTAGCCGGTCGGCAGCGAAGAGAAATTCGGCGCGTGCGGCGCTGTGATATTGGGCGTCGGCACGACGGAGGGAATGGTCGAGGGCGGCAGATCGGGCGGCCCGACCAGCGGATTGGCCGGCGCATAGGGCGCGATGGTGGTGACCACATTGGGCGCCGGGAAGAAGGCGGGGCTCGGCGGCGCGAGTGGAATTCCCGGATCGGCGGCGGAAGGGACGGTCCCGTGCGACGGCTGTTGAAAAAAGGCGTTGGCCATTTGCGCGATCACGGAAGGGTCGGGCCAGGCTGGCGTGGCGCCGGCTTGCGGCGCGGCCGGAGAAGCTTCTGACGCGGTGAGACCAATCGGCATGGCGGCATCCTGAGATTATCCGCCGTCTTCGACGCCCGACGGGCGGAGACGGCGCGCAAATTCGGGCCGGCGGCGCGGAACAAGCGCCGCCGGCGAAGGGCTCATTCGTAATGGAAGCCGTATTTATGATATTTGTCGAGTTCGACTCCCTCCAGTACGGCGAGCGCGTCTTCGGTGAGGACGGCGGTCGAGCAATAGAGCGAGATCAGATAAGAGGCGATTGCCTTGCGGTTGATGCCCATGAAGCGGACGGACAGACTTGGCGCCACTTCGCCGGGAATGCCCGGCTGGAACAGGCCGATCACGCCCTGACGCTTTTCGCCGGTGCGCAGCAGCAGGATCTTGGTCTTGCCCGCTTCGTCGATCGGCAGCTTGTCGGAAGGAACCAGCGGAATGCCGCGCCAGGTAATGAAGGGCGAGCCGAACAGGGTGACGGTTGGCGGCGGCACGCCGCGACGGGTGCATTCGCGTCCGAAAGCCGCGATGGCGCGCGGGTGGGCCAGGAAGAACGCCGGCTCCTTCCACACCTTGGTGATCAGTTCGTCGAGATCGTCGGGCGTCGGCGCTCCGCCGCGCGCCCGGATGATCTGCGACGGCGCGACATTGGCGATCAGGCCGTAATCGCCGTTGTTGATGATTTCGTTTTCCTGCTTCTCCTTCACCTTTTCGATCAGCAGGCGCAACTGCTCCTGAATCTGGTCGTAGGGGTGGCTGTAGAGATCGGAAACGCGGGTCTGGACATCGAGCACGGTGGTGACGGCGTTCAGCGAATATTCGCGCGGCGCGTCCTCGTAATCGACGAAGGTTTCCGGCAGGTCGGCGTCGCGGTCGCGCGCGGGGCTGCACTGGACGTCGGCGTCGCTCAGCGCCTCGCCTTCCTTGACTCGGTTCAGGCGATAGATGCCGGCTTCGACCGGCGTCCAGGGCAGAAAGGACACTAGCCAGCGCGGCGTGATTCCCGACCATTGCGCGCGGGTTTTGGTGGCGTTGGCGAGTTGCCTTGCGGCGGATTCGCTTAACGTGCGGCGGATTTCGGGGTCGTCGGGCATGCGCGCCTTCCTACATTCTAGTTGAGTTGGCGAAGCTGGGAGGGAATATTAATCTATTTAAGTAGAAAAATATTCTACCGCACGCTATCGCTAGCGTTCGAGTTCCATATTCGATGATTGGAAGCTACATCTACTCAGCACGAGCGTCAAATATTTAATGGAATAGCTTAGAAGGCAGAGTTAATTTATAAATTTACTAAATCATTGTCGTTTGGGGGCGCTTTCGGGTTCCGAGCCATACGGAAATGCATTCAATTGGGTGAATGTGGGAAAACAACAACTTGATGGCTCCCCTGCTTGTCGCGAGAAAACACTAAAGGCCGCTGAAGAGGCGATATTCGGAGCGCTGCGGTTGCGCCCATTCCGTAGTCGTTTTACGTCGGGCGAATGACTGAAGCGGAGCGATGCCTAGGCCATGAGTAGCAAATCAAGGAGGTTGCGTGTCCCCGCAACCAAAATCGAACAAAAAAGCCCAAGGATTTCAATGATCCTTCGGCTTTTGCGTGTTCGCCGATCGTTTTCAGCTGGTTTTTTGCGACAGATCCGCGGCAATCACCTTGAACGGAGGTGTTTCGCATGGCGCGCAAGAAATCCGAATCCATCCCCGCCAAGACGGGCCGCACCTGGTCGCCCGTCAAAGGCTTGACCATCACCGAACGTGGTCCGTTGCAGTTTCAGGACAGAGTTCGCCGGATCGGCCGTGCGAGCCAAACGCAGACCTTCGAAACTGTCGCCGTCGCCGAGGCCTGGGGGATCAATATCCTCGACGGCTTCAACCGGAACACATTTGTCGATCGCCGGCAGGAGAGACGCACGACTCTGGCGACCGACTTCGAGAAATATCTCGAAGACGGCATAGCGGCGCTGAAAGGCCAAGTGCAGGGTATCCCTCCGGCGTGACGCGCCTTGCAGGAATTAGGGTTCCAGCGCGCTGCTTCGCAGCTAAATCGGCTTTATGAGCGAGGTTAGCTGCGCAGCATGGGACGAATGACGTTGATTTCTGGCGCGGA
>NZ_JBKQOU010000362.1:0-4748 GCF_052145335.1 Rhodoblastus sp. | reverse complement strand
GTTCTGGCGCTCGCCCCCGATGGGCCGCCCGCGCGCTTCCATTGGCGCAAAAAGTCGCATGACGTCTTGCGCGCCGAAGGACCGGAGCGCATCGCGTCGGAATGGGCGCGGCTCGATCCCGCGCCTTTCGGGCCGGAAGCGCCGACGCGCGATTATTATAGCGTTGAGGATGTGGAGGGCCACCGCTTTTGGCTGTTCCGGCGCGGACTTTACGAACGCGGCGACGACACGCCGCGCTGGTTCCTGCATGGGCTGTTTGCGTGATGTCTTATGCTGAGTTGGTATGCGCCAGCCATTACTCCTTTTTGCGCGGCGCCTCGCCGCCAGCCGATCTGATCCGCACGGCCCTGCAATTGGACTATCCCGGCCTCGGCCTGTGCGATCGCAATTCTCTGGCCGGCGTCGTGCGCGCCCTGTCCGCGCTGGAGGATTTTGCGCAGGCGCCGGATGACGAATTGGCGCAGCGCGCGAAAAACTTTCGCCTGCTGGCTGGCGCGCGCGTAAGCTTCTGCGATGGCGCGCCGGATGTCGTTGTCTATCCAGCCAATCGGGCAGGGTGGGGGCGGCTGTGCCGTCTGCTCACCCTCGGCAAGCGCCGGGCGAAAAAAGGCGATTGCCTGCTGCGCCTCGAGGATCTGCTGGCGGAGACTGAAGATCTTTTATTGATCCTGCTGCCGACGCAAAAGCCCGAAGCTCTGGAAAAGCCTTTAGCGCGTTTGCACGCCGCGTGTCCCGGCGCCATCTGGCTCGGCGCCAATATGCCGCGCGGTGGCCGCGACCGTCGTCGGTTGCAGGAATTGCGCCGTCTGGCGCAGGCGCAGGGCGTTAAATTGCTGGCGCAGAACGACGCGCTTTACTCAGTTCCGGAAGACTGCGCCTTGCAGGACGTGCTCTGCTGCGTGCGCGAGCATATGACCTTGGCTCAGGCGGGGCGGCGACTGGAGGTCAACGCCGAGCGCCATCTGAAATCGCCGCGTGAAATGGCGCGGCTTTTCGCCGACGCGCCGGAGGCGATCCAGGAAATTTCCATGTTTTTTTCTCGCGTAAAATTTCATTTGCGGGAATTGTCCTATGAATATCCCGACGAGCCGACGCCGCGCGGCTGGACGTCGCAGGCCTGGCTCGAGGAACTGACCCGCCGCGCTCTGCCGCAACGCTATCCGCAGGGCGCGCCGCCAAAAGTACGCGCGCTGATCGTCAAGGAATTGGCGCTGATCGCCAAGCTCGATTACGCGCCTTATTTTCTCACCATCCATGACATCGTGGATTTCGCGCGGAAAAAGGAAATCCTGTGCCAGGGGCGCGGATCGGCGGCCAATTCCGCCGTCTGTTACGTGCTGGGAATCACCGCTGTAGATCCGGCGGAAAATGACCTGCTTTTCGCGCGTTTCATCTCCGCAGCGCGGCGCGAGCCTCCCGATATCGACGTCGATTTCGAACATGAGCGGCGCGAGGAAGTCATCCAGCATATTTATGAAAAATATGGCCGCGAACACGCCGGCCTGGCGGCGGCGGTGATTTCCTACCGCCCTCGCAGCGCCCTGCGCGATGTGGCGAAAGTTTTTGGCCTGTCGGAAGACATGATCGTTGCGCTCGGCTCGCTGCAATGGGGCAGTCACGGCGATGGATTTTCCCGAAAGCATATCGCCCAGGCCGGACTCGATCCGGCCAATCCAACGATCCGCCAGGTCATTTTTTTCGCGCGGAGAATTTTGGGTTTCCCGCGTCATCTGTCGCAGCATGTCGGCGGATTCGTGCTGACGCGCGGGCGGCTGGATGAACTCGTTCCCATCGGCAACGCCGCCATGCCGGACCGCACTTTTCTCGAATGGGACAAGGACGACATCGCTGCGCTCGGCCTGATGAAAGTCGATATTCTGGCGCTCGGCATGTTGACCTGCATCTGCAAGGGTTTCGAACTGCTCGCGCGCCATGAGGGCCTCGAAATCGGACTGGCCGAGGTCCCGCGCGAGGACAGGGCGGTCTATGACATGCTGTGCAAGGGCGATTCAGTCGGCGTGTTCCAGGTCGAGAGCCGCGCGCAGATGAACATGCTGCCGCATCTGCGCCCGCGCAAATTCTACGATCTGGTGATCGAGGTGGCCATCGTGCGGCCGGGGCCGATCCAGGGCGACATGGTGCATCCCTATCTGCGCCGCCGCGCCGGACACGAACAGGTCAGCTTTCCCTCGCCGGCGCCGGAACATGGGCCGCGGGACGAATTGCATCGGGTGCTTGGCAAGACGCTTGGCGTGCCTTTGTTTCAGGAACAGGCGATGAGCCTCGCCATGGTCGCAGCGAAATTTTCCGAGGAAGAAGCCAATCGCCTGCGCCGCGCCATGGCGACCTTTCGTCATCTCGGCACGATCGGCGAATTCGAATCGATGATGGTTTCACGCATGTGCGCGCGCGGCTATGAACGTGAATTTGCACAACGTTGCTTCGAGCAGATCAAAGGATTTGGCTCCTATGGTTTTCCCGAAAGCCACGCCGCCTCTTTCGCCCACCTCGTCTATGTTTCGGCCTGGCTGAAATGCCGCCACCCGGCGGTTTTCGCCTGCGCCTTGCTGAACGCCCAGCCGATGGGTTTTTACGCGCCGGCGCAGATCGTGCGCGACGCGCGCGAACATGGCGTCGAAATCCTTCCGGTCGACGTCAATCATTCGTCATGGGACAATACGCTGGAACGCAAGGACGACGCGCTGGCGTTGCGGCTCGGCTTCCGCCAGATCGGCGGCCTGACCCAAAGCGAATTGGAGCGCCTGATCGCCGTGCGCGGAGAGGGTTTTGCCACGCTCGAGTCCTGCGCGACGCGGGCGGAGCTTTGCGCACGAACGCTCAAAATCCTGGCCGACGCCGACGCCTTCCGCTCCTGTCGCGTGCTGACCGTTTCGTGCGATCCGGCGCCGGAGAAAAAACTCGATCGCCGCGCCGCGCTCTGGGCGGCAAGACGCCTGCCGGGGACAAAACCCCTGCCTTTGTTTGCCGCCGCAGGGATCGAGGAATTAGGGGTCGAGCCCGATCCCGCCCTGCCGCTGTTGCGTCTCGGCGAACAGGTCGTCGCCGATTACCAGACCCTTCGGCTGTCGCTGGCGGCGCATCCGATGCAGCTTTTGCGTCCGCTTTTCGCCAGCGAAAATTTTGTTCGCGCCTGCGATCTCGCTGCTTGTCGCGACGGCGCGTGGAAAAAGGCGGCGGGCCTGGTGCTGGTGCGCCAGCGGCCGGGCAATGGCAAAATGATTTTCGTCACGCTGGAGGACGAGACCGGCGTGGTCAATGTCGCGCTTTATTCCACTTTATTCGAACGCTACCGCAAGGAGACCATGGCGGCGCGACTGATGGCGGTGGAAGGCAGGGTGCAAAAAAGCTGGGCGGGGGTGGTGCATCTGCTGGGACAGCGCGTCAGCGACCGCTCGGCCGAGCTTGGGCGCCTGTCGGAGAGCGCGACGGGCAGGGCGGACCGCGCCCATCACCCGCGCAACGTCCGGGTCATCCCGCAATCGCGCGATTTTCATTGACCCAAAATTCCGCTTGGCCGGCGCCAACTCCCGCCTTTATAAGACGGGAGGCGCGGGCGTGGCGAAATCGGTAGACGCAAGGGACTTAAAATCCCTAAAAACAGACGAATGTTTATATAAAATCATTGATTTATAATGAAAAAATGAGATAAAAGCGTTTATACGGTGTTTGTACAAACTTACGCGACTTGAGGCGCGAGGACGGGAGGTTGTGGGGGAGAAAAGGTATTGTGTGAGCGTGCCGGGGATCGAACCCGGATGCCGTAAGGCGACAGATTTTCTTACCACCTCGGCTTTCGCCGCCGCCCAAGCGTGCGTGGTCTGGACCATCCCTTCACCATTGGCCGAAGCCTTTAGGTGCTGCCCGTCTGGCCTCTACACCTTCCCCTTTCGGGGCTTGGCTCGGGATTGGCATAGGCTACTGCCGTTAGCTTTCCCCGAATTTGAGCAGTTCTACATAGAGGATTTCTCCTCAAGCACCCAAAAAATCTAAGTCTGTTGCGTCTACCAATTTCGCCACACGCTCGTCACGGGCACGTTTATAGGAGGAGTCGCAAGGAATGCCAAGGCCAGCGAAAAGAGCGGAGCGTTACGCGCATCCCTATAACGCCGCTATAACCATGTATCGTGGACGCCGGGCGGATAGTCCGTATTGGGAAGCCCAGTTCAAGATGCCTGATGGGAAGCTTCTCTATCGAGCGACGGGCGTTTCCGACAAGTCTCAGGCCGAAAAAATTGCCTATGATAGGTATCAAGAAACGATGAAGGCCGTTTCTGAGGGAAGGGGGGTGGGGCTCAGAAAGTTTCGCACGGCGGCAGAGCTGACGATCAAGGCTCTCGATGCCGAACTGGAAGCATCGGGATTAGTCGGTACTGAAGCCCACAAAATTACGAAGCACATCACCACGATCCGAAATCATCTTCTTCCTAAGTTCGGCGAATTGCCGTTGGCCGGAATTACGGAAAGAGATGTCGATGCTTACGCCGCTTCATTGAAGGGGCGGAATGGGCAGAAGGCAGCGAAAAGTACGATAAGCAACCACAATCACAGTTTGCAGTTAGTATTCAGGACAGCTCTTAAAGAAGGTTGGGTTTCCAAAGCCGATGTGGCAATCCCGGCTTACGTCTGAAATATAGCCCGTACTATACCTTCCCTAATCCAGTTACGCAGATCATCGGGGGCGTGACCGCGGGCAACTCGGGCATTGGGCTCACAGGCGTGCAGATGAC
>NZ_JBKQOU010000361.1:0-6865 GCF_052145335.1 Rhodoblastus sp. | reverse complement strand
GCGCCGGTGACCCTGCGCTCCGGCAAGAACGAGACGACGGTTGCGCAGGACGAGCAGCCGGGCAAGGCGAAACCCGACAAAATCCGCACGCTGAAGCCGGCCTTCCGCGACGGCGGCACGGTCACCGCCGCCAATTCCAGCTCGATCTCCGACGGCGCGGCGGCTCTGGTGCTGATGCGCCGCTCCGAAGCCGAAAAGCGCGGCTTGACGCCGGTCGCCACCGTGGCCGGCCACGCCACCCACGCCCAAGAGCCGCATCTTTTCGCCACCGCGCCGGTTTTCGCGCTGCGCGCGCTCAGCGAGCGCACCGGTTGGGACTTGAAAGACGTCGATCTGTTCGAGGTCAACGAGGCTTTCGCCGTCGTCGCCATGGCGGCGATGCGCGATCTCGACCTGCCGCACGACAAGGTCAACATCCATGGCGGCGCCTGCGCGCTCGGCCACCCCATCGGCGCCTCGGGCGCGCGCATTATCGTCACCCTGCTGGCGGCGCTGCGGAAAAACGGACTTAAACGCGGCATGGCGTCCCTGTGCATCGGCGGCGGCGAAGCCACCGCCATGGCCGTCGAATTGGTCTCGTGAGGAAACGTCCATGCTGCTGAACGAAACCCAAAGCGAAATTCGCAACATGGCGCGCGATTATGCGCGTGAAAAACTGGCGCCGACGGCGGCCGCCCGCGACGCCAGTCATGAATTTCCCCATGCGGAAATGAAGGAGATGGGCCAGCTCGGCTTTCTCGGCATGACCACGCCGGAGGCCTATGGCGGCTCGGACGTCGGCGCCGTCGCCTATGCCTGCGTGCTGGAGGAAATCGCCGCGGGAGATGGCGCCTGCTCGACCATTTTGAGCGTGCATAATTCCGTCGGCTGCAGTCCGATCCTCAAATTCGGCACGGAGCGACAGAAGCAGCGGTTCCTGCCGAAACTCGCCAGTGGCGAATGGATCGGCGGCTTCGCCTTGACCGAGCCGCAGGCGGGTTCCGACGCATCGAGCCTGCTGACCCGCGCCAAACGCGACGGCGATTCTTACGTGCTTTCCGGGACCAAGCAGTTCATCACTTCCGGCAAGAACGGTCACGTGATCATCACTTTCGCCGTCACCGAGCCCGCCGCCGGCAAGAAAGGCATTTCCGCCTTCATCGTGCCGACCGACACGCCCGGCTACAAGGTCGTGCGGATCGAGGAAAAGCTCGGCCAGCATTCTTCCGACACCTGCCAGATCGCCTTCGATGAAATGCGGCTCCCTGCAGATCTGCGACTCGGCGAGGAGGGGGAGGGCTATCGGATCGCTTTGTCCAATCTCGAAGGCGGAAGGGTCGGCATCGCCTCTCAATCGGTGGGCATGGCGCGAGCAAGCTTCGAGGCCGCGCGCGATTACGCCCGTGAACGCGTGACCTTCGGCCAAAAACTCATCGACCATCAGGCGGTGGCTTTTCGCCTCGCCAGCATGGCCACGGAAATCGAGGCGGCGCGGCAACTGGTCCACCATGCCGCGCAATTGCGCGAAGCCGGTCTGCCCTGCCTGTCCGAAGCCTCGATGGCCAAGCTTTTCGCCTCGGAAATGGCCGAGCGCGTCTGTTCGTCGGCGATCCAGATTTTCGGCGGGGCCGGCTACACCAGAGATTATCCCGTCGAGCGGATTTACCGCGATGTCCGCGTCTGCCAGATTTACGAAGGCGCCAGCGACATCCAGCGCATGGTCATCGCGCGCAATCTTTGAGGGTATCAGGGGGACATTTTGGGGCCGCTGGCGGGGATCAGGATCATCGAAATCGCGGGCATAGGGCCGGGGCCGATGTGCGCCATGCTGCTCGCCGACCTCGGCGCGGAAATCATCTGTGTCGACCGCCCCGGCGGCACGTTGATCGGCCTGCCGGTGGCGCGCGAGCACGATTTTGTCGCCCGCGGGCGCCGCTCCATTGCTCTCGACTTGAAAATGCCGGAAGCGGTCGAGGTCCTGCTGCGTCTGGTTGAAAAGGCTGACGGATTGATCGAGGGTTTTCGGCCAGGCGTCGTGGAGCGTCTCGGTTTCGGCCCGCAGATCTGCCTTGCGCGCAACCCGAAACTCGTCTTCGGCCGCATGACCGGTTTCGGCCAGAGCGGCCCGCTGGCCGAGGTCGCCGGACACGACATCAATTACATCGCCTTGGCCGGCGCGCTTTCAGCCATCGGGCGCAAGGGCGAGAAGCCTCTGCCGCCGCTCAATCTCGTCGGCGATTACGCCGGCGGGGCGCTTTATCTGGCGATCGGCATGCTCGCCGGCCTGCTCAACGCTCGCGCCACTGGCCAGGGCGATGTGATCGACGCCGCCATGGTCGATGGCGTCGCTTCGCTGATGGCGATGTTCTGTTCCCTGCGCGCCAGCGGCGTCTGGCGCGCCGAGCGCGGCGACAATATTCTCGACAGCGGCGCTCCCTGGTACGACACCTACCAGACCGCCGACGGGCTTTATGTCGCCGTCGGCGCGATCGAGCCGAAGTTTTTTCAAGCTTTCGCCAAAATTGTCGAACTCGATACCGAGGATATAGACCGGCAACACGACCGCAGCCATTGGCCGGCGCTGCGTGAAAAACTGACGGCGATTTTCCTGCGCCGCAGCCGCGCGGAATGGACCGCGCTTTTCGAGCGGAGTGAAGCCTGCGTCGCGCCGGTGCTCGATCTGGCCGAAGCGGCGCTCCATCCTCACTTGGTCTCGCGAAAAACCTTTGTCGAGGCGGGCGGCTTCATCCAGCCAGCGCCGGCGCCGCGCTTCGCCAATGCCCAATGCGAAATGCCGGATCCGCCGCCGGAAATCGGCGCCGACACCGACGCGATCCTGGCGGAGTGCGGCTATGGCGCCGATGAATCTGCGGCGCTGAAGGCGTCTGGCGCGGCCACCGGCTGATCGGGCTTTCGTCCTGGCTTCAACGCCCACGCCAGACCGGCGGGCGTCGGGACAAGAAGGCGTCTATGCCTTCCTTCGCGTCCTCCGCCTGCAGATTTTTCGCCATCACCGTGCTGGCGTACTCATAGGCTTCCGCCAGCTTCATTTCGGCCTGACGATAAAAAGCCTGCTTGCCGAGGGCGAGGGTCAGCGGCGATTTCGCCGCCAGCTTGAGCGCGAAGTCGAAGGTGCGCCGGTCCAGTTCTCCGACCGGCGCAATTTCATTGATCAGGCCGAAGCTCAGCGCTGTCGCGGCGTCGATCAGATCGCCGGACAGCAGCATTTGCATCGCATGTTTGGGCGCGACATTGCGCGACAGGGCGACCATCGGGGTCGAGCAGAACAAGCCGATGTTCGCCCCCGGCGTGGCGAAACATGCGCCTTCGGCGGCGAAGGCCATGTCGGCGCTGGCGACGAGTTGCGCGCCGGCGGCGGTGGCGACGCCATGGACCCGGGCGATCACCGGTTGCGGGAGGCGGACGATAGCCTGCATGACCTCGGCGCATTCGGCGAAAAGAGTTTTGACATAGGCTGGATCGTAGCCGCTGGCGCGCAATTCCTTAAGATCATGGCCGCCGCAGAAGGCCGGCCCGGCGCCGGCGATAATCGCAACACGGGCCTCTGCGTCCTCGGCGACCTCAATCAGCGCGGCGCGCAAAGCCCGCAACATGCCGAGCGAAAGACTGTTGCGCGATTGCGGGCGGTTCAGCGTCAAGGTGACGACGCCACGATCTTTTTCGCGCAGCAGGAAGGGGGTGTCGGTCATCGCATTATTCCCGTGGTCACGGTTGCGGTGACAATGCATTGCTATGGAATACTGTCCCGCGAGCGCTGGGAGCAAGGTCAGTCTGCCGAGCGCCGCCGCGAAGGCCTGGCTTTCGAACCTGAGCTTTAGAGCGCGGCGTTGGTCGCGCGTAGCCTGTCGGCAAGTTCTGTCATCACAAACCAAACGAAGTTCGGGATTTCTTCAACCATATATCTGAACTTTTTCATGTCCATCAGCGCCAGTTCGCTGGGCTCCTTTACGCGCGCTGTCGCAGTACGCGGTTGTCCATCCAGCAATGAAAGTATACCGAGCGCCCTGCTTTCATGTATTATTTCTATGACTTTGTCATGCGCAGTGATTTCAACACAACCTGACAAGACAATATACATGCAGGACGGAGGGTCTTTTTCCCGAAATATGATATCGCCAGGGCTGAAGCGTACAACCGTTCCCAACGCTCGGGCAAATTCACGGAAGTCGATAGGTTCGAGCATCTGCTTTGCTTCCTATCATCAAAATATCATATTTCATCACACAAGAGTTCTCGTGCGGTGTCAATCCGTAATCGGCCCGCCAACCAAGATTTGCAATCGGGAGCGCCAAGCCTCCGTTATGCAAGTGTCTGATGAAACAAAGCGTTCCACGTCGGATAAAAAATCGGGGGTGGATAAAAAAATGGCGGTCCCAATTTGAATGCGACAACACTCGTCAGGTTGCGGATTTTTTGCGGAATGCTGGGCGAATTTTCGTTGGGCACGGGCGTTTTTTCTCGGCTGACCGTTGGCCAATCCGATCTGGAAAAGATGAAAATACCAAAGGAATCAAATCGGCGCGGGAAAGTTTTCGCGCTCGACCGCCAGCCGGGCGTCGTTTGCCAACAAATAAATCGCAGCGCATGATGCAGAAAAAAATTTCAACGGGAGAATTTGTCATGAAGCTTGGCCTCTTCGCCGCCGTTTCCGTCCTTTCCATGATGGCGGCCTCCGTCGCATTCGCGCTGGACCAAAACCTTCCGGCCTATCAGCCGGCCGCCGGAATCACCGGGCAATTGAAATCGGTCGGGTCCGACACACTCGATCGTCAAATGGAGGCTTGGGCCAAGGGATTCCAGCGCTTTTATCCCGAGGTGAAAATCGAAGTCGAAGGCAGGGGATCGGCTACGGCGCCGGAAGCCTTGGTAGAGGGCACAGCGCAGTTCGGGCCGATGTCGCGTTTCATGAGCGCCGGGGAAGCGGAAAAATTCGAGAAAAAATTTGGCTACAAAGTCTCGAATTTTCGAGTCGCGATAGATGCGCTGGCGATCTACGTCAACAAGGACAATCCCATCCCCTGCCTCGCGATGCAGCAGGTGGACAGGATTTTTTCAGCGACGCGCAAGGGGAGCGGCGGCAGAAGCATCGTCACCTGGGGTGATGCCGGACTGACGGGAGAGTGGGCGTCGAAGCCGATCGTGATCTATGGTCGCAATTCCATTTCCGGAACGCATGATTTTTTCAGGCAGATTGTCTTGTATGACGGCGACTTCAAACCCGACGTCAATCAGGAGCCAAGTTCCCAGGCGGTGGTTCAACACGTCGCCGAGGATAAATTCGCCATCGGTTATTCCGGCATCGCCTTCAAGACCGACGGCGTTCGCGCCGCTCCTTTATCCGTGAACCCGGGCGGGCAATTATCCGTGAACCCGGGCGGTCAATGTCACAACGCGACGCTGGAGGAAACCATCGGCGGCAAATATCCGATCGCGCGATATCTTTATGTTTATCTGAACAAGAAGCCGGACGAGCAACTCGACCCTCTGCGCGCCGAATTCGTCAAATATATTCTGTCGAGGGACGGCCAGGCCCTGGTCGAGCAAGAGGGTTATTACTCCCTCACCAACGAGATCCGGGAGGCGGAATTGCGAAAGCTGGGACTTTCCCCGCCAGAGAGATAGTCGCTGTTTTTGCGGCTGTCCGCCAAGGCGCCCTGTCCGGAATGAAAAAGCCGACTATGGCGAGTCATCGTCGCCAATGGGAAGGGCGCGGCGGAAGCCCACAGCTGGACGATGGCGCGCGACAGGAAGCGCGCATCGTAACTTCGTAGGCTTGCAGACGACGGTCGCACGTAAAACTGGGCGATGACCGGACCGAAGCGGTTTGCCGCTCGTTGGTCATCGTTTCGGACCGAAATCCTCCTTGAAATCGGATTTTTTTCATTGACATGGCCTTCCCTGGCCGAAATTTGCTTCGTTTTGGCCGGAAAACACCTAGCGCATTGAACGCAAAAGGAAGTAACCAAGCCGTCAGGCGTCAGAACGAACGAGCGATCGCTACGGCTCCGAGCGCCGGTTCGAGCGGCAGGCCGTTTCCCACTTCCGCAAGAGGATCGAATCGCCAGCCGGGGCCATTCCCCTTTGTCGAGGGCGCCGCGATTGAGAACTCGATCCAAGTTTGTTAGGAATGCGGCCGGCTTTGCGGCGGATAAGGGCGCGGGAGGAATATGAATGAATGATTTGAACGGCTTTGACCTTGAGGATCTTTCGCTGGGCATGACGGCGACTTTCGCCAAGACCATCACCGAGGCCGATATTGTTTTGTTCGCCGGCGTTTCCGGCGACAATAACGCCATTCATATCAACGAGGAATTTGCCGCCTCCACGGCTTTTGGCGGTCGCATCGCCCACGGCTTTCTCACCGCCAGCGTGATCTCGGCGGCGATCGCTGGACGGCTTCCCGGGCCCGGCTCGATCTATCTGGAACAGCGCATGCGCTTTCTCGCGCCGGTTCGGCCCGGCGACACCGTCCACGCCACTGTCACGGTGAAGGAGATCCATGCGGAGCGCGCCCACGTCACTCTTGGAACCATCTGCCGCGTTGGCAACGTCAATGTCGTCTCCGGGGAAGCCATGGTCAAAGTCGGCTCGCTGAAAAAGCGGGAAGAAAAGAAAAAACTGGCCCTCGCCAGCGTCTGAGAGGACTGAGCCTTCCGGGAGTTTCCGGCAGGTTCCAAATGCGCCTGCGCCGATTGCCGAGAGCATCGGTCGGAATGGAGTTTTGCGATCATGAAAATACTTGTGCCCGTGAAGCGGGTGGTTGATTACAACGTCAAGATCCGGGTGAAGACGGACGGATCGGGCGTCGAACTGGCCAATGTCAAGATGTCGATGAACCCGTTCGACGAAATCGCCGTCGAGGAGG
>NZ_JBKQOU010000360.1:0-3452 GCF_052145335.1 Rhodoblastus sp. | reverse complement strand
CTCAGTCGCCGAGCCGCAGCCGGGGCTGTAAGGAATCTTGCGGCGGTTGCAGAGTTTGGCGACGTCCGCATTGAGCAGCGGGCCGACGACGAACTTGGCGCCGTTGGCGATGAAGACGCCGGCGGTCGGCGCGTCGACGACCGAGCCGACGCCCATGATCACGTTCGGGTCGGCCTCGGCGAAGTGGCGCGTCACCTCAAAGAACACATGCGCGGCGAACTCGCCGCGATTGGTGAACTCGATACATTTGGCGCCGCCGTTGGCGCATGCTTGGATGACCTTTGCGCAGACCTCGACGTCGGGATGATAGAAAACCGGGATCACCCCCTGATCCATCATCGCCGCCAGAACTTTCATTCGATCGACTGCCATCGGAGCTTCTCCTTCTCTATGAGTGTGAAACCTGTTCCCGTCGGTTCGTTTGCTCGCACGACTTGCATCGCGACGGTTGTTCGCCGAACGATCTAAGCCCTCTCCAGCACGACGAGCTGATAGAGGCTGCCGAAGAAGGTCTTTCGCGGGATGATCGAGCGGAGAGGCAAGCCGGCGTAAAAGCTTTCGATCTGCCGGCGCCAGAGGTCGAGCGCGAAAGGCTCTAGCGCCCAAAGCACCGGCGGGAAAAGATAGCGCAGCGGATGGCGCCTATCCGGGCGCTCATAGTCGACGATCACGAGACGCCCGCCCGTTTTCAGAACGCGCGCGGTGTCGGCGAGAGTTCGACGGCGCCACGACTCCGGCTGTTCGTGCAGCAGCATGAACAGGACTGCTCGATCGAATGCGCCATCGGGAAACGCCAGAGCCGCCGAATCCATCAGCGTCGCGCGCGCGTTCGATCTCGATCCGAGCTTGTGCCGCAGATTCTCGATCTGCGCTGGCAGCGCGTCTATCACATCGAGCGTGCCTCCCTCGGTCTGCAGGTGATCCGCGAGTTCGGGCGTGAATCCGCCGTAGGCGCACGCGACCTGGAGACTGCGCCCAGAATAGTGCGGTCCCAGCGCCTCGATCGTCGCCGAACGCAACCGCTTGTACTGGCCCATGAGGATCGCGTTGATGAGCCACTCGCGCTCCCAAAACTTCACCGCCAGAGGATTTGCATAAGCCCACCAGTATTTCTCGACAAGATAAGCCGGAGGTCCAGCGTTGGCGGCCGGCGCGCCCCCGGCCAGTTCGGCTTCTAAGCTGCACTCGATTTTGGTTTCGGCAGATGCTGCAGTGAAAACGGCACGGGTCAAGAGACTTCCCCTCGGACAAACAGAACTCTGCCGGGTTGAGGTTTGCGACGCTGCGGCGCCCGACCTCAAGCACGCATCGCTGGAACGGCGCCCACCACCCAGCGATCTCCCTGGAGACCGCGCGGGCTTGGCGTCCGGTGCGGGTCTGGGGCCCACACGTTGCTTTAGAGACGCGGCGTCGCATTCCGGCATGCCCGGTCTGAGGGGCACACGCCGGCGTCGCTCCGTTACTACGGCAGCATCCACGACAGCACCGGCGTGGACTGAAGGTAGACGAGCAAGCAAAGCAAAAGCAAAAGGGCCACGCTCCATACGAGGCAGGCGCGGAAGACGTCACCCTCGCGCCCGGTAATTCCGACGGCGGCCGCGCCGATCACGAGGCTCTGCGGCGAGATCATCTTGCCGAGGACGCCGCCCGAACTGTTCGCCGCCCCGAGCAGGGCGGGAGACAGGCCGGCCTTATTCGCCGCCGTCGCCTGCAAGGCGCCGAACAGCGCGTTGGAGGAATTGTCGGACCCGGTGATCGCCACGCCGACCCAACCGATGGCGGCGGAGAAAAAGGCGAAGGCTTGGCCGGCGCTCGCCAGCCAAGTGCCAAGCGTCGCGGCTTGGCCGGAGAAGTTCATGACGAAGGCGACGGCGAGCACCGCAAACACCGTCGGGACGAACAAGCGCATCTGGTAAAGGGTCTCCCCATAGACCCTTATCGCGTCGCCTCCGGAAATCCGCAGAATCGGCGCCGCCAGGATGCCCGCGATCAGCAACAAGCTCGCAGCGCCGGAGATCAGCGGCATGGCCAGCGTAGTGTTTGCCACCTTCCCCGCGGCGGTGTGGATCGCCAGGCCCGGCCAAGCGAACTTGACTAGCCCGACGTTCAGCCAGCCGGCGACCACCGGAATCTGTGCGATCACGAAAACCGCCACGATCAACAAATATGGCATGAAGGCGATAACGCGGTCGCGGTCGCTGTCGTGCGGCGAGTCGTTGACAATCCCCGCGCCCGCCGAAGCGGCCTCCAGAACGGGGTGGGTTTCCATGACTTCGCTTGGCTTCCACACCTGCAGCAAAGCCACCAGCGCGGCGGCGCCGACCAAAGACGCAACAATGTCCGAGAGCGGAACCGAAATGTAATTGGAGCAAACGAACTGCGCGATGCCGAACGCCAGGCCGGCGACCAGCGCGGCGGGCCAGGTCTGCTTAAGGCCGCGACCGCCATCGACGATCCACACCAGAACAAACGGCACAACGACCGCTATCACCGGGGTCTGCCGGCCGACGACTGCGCCGAGCACATTAAATGGTTCGCCGGTGACCGCGGAGAGCGTGACAATCGGCACCGCAAGGGCGCCGAAGGCGACCGGGGCCGTGTCGGCCACCAGCGCGCACACCACGGCCTTTAAGGGACTCATCCCCAGGGCCACCAGCATCACTGCCACGATCGCGATTGGCGTGCCGGCACCCGCCAGCGCCTCCAACAGCCCGCCAAAACAGAAGGCGATGAGTACGGCCTGCAGGCGCAAGTCGCTGGAAACCACGGCGAACGTTCGGCGGACTACTTCGAAATAGCCGGACTTCACCAGCATGTTGTGGATCCAGATCGCGTTGATGACGATGAAGTTGACGTTCAATATGCTGAACGCAGCGCCGAAGAGGGCGCTGTCGACCGTGGCGCTTACCGGCATGCCGTAGGCCAGCACCGCTACCGCCGCGGCAACAATCAGCGCCCAAACGCCGGAAACTAGGGGCGACCATCTCAGCCCGCCCAGAAGCATAAACATCACCAACAGCGGCAACAGGGCGAAGAACGCCGACAACGCCAACGAATGCGCCACCGGGTCGGCGATCTGCATATATGGCTGTAACATGATTTGATTCCTTGGCTTTTGCCGTGGCGGAGAAGACGTCAAACGCCACTCGACCGCGAACGCGCGCCAAACTCCTCAGACAACCCCCGCGAGCTTCCGATGACCGTTCGGAGCTCGCGTCCGGGAGTCGTTGGCCCGAGACTACGCGTTCAGATGTGGTAGGCTTGGCGTCCCAGCAGCTTCCAGGTTCCGCCCTGCTTCTGCCAAGTCTCCATAACGCCGAGATGCGCCGTGGCGGGCGGTTTGCCGAGGTCCGTGTAAGCGCAGTCGAAGACGAAGCGCATCACCGCCGTCTCACCGACGACCACCGTCTTGACGTTGGACAGCGTAATCGACGAATAGATCGTCTTTTTAG
>NZ_JBKQOU010000359.1:0-3134 GCF_052145335.1 Rhodoblastus sp. | reverse complement strand
GCATAGGCTTCGCGCAGGAACTCGGGATTGTAGACCAGTTCGATACTGCGGAAATCCTTGCCGAGCGTAGACTCGAAAATTGGCCGGATCAGTTCTTCGATCGTGCCGGGACGGATCGTCGAGCGATAGACCACGGTCAGCGGAACTTCGCGCCGGGGATCGACGGAGGCGGCGATCTGCCGAGATACTTCGGCGATATAGGTCATGTTGTGCGAGCCATCGACGCCGCTCGGCGTGCCGACGCAGACGATGGCCATATCGCATTCACCGAGTTGGCGCGAACCATCGGTGGCGCAATGCAGCAGGCCGCCCGCGACCGCCTTGGCAAGCAGGTCTTCAAGCCCGGGTTCCTGGATCGGCGACCTGCCGGAATTGGCTTCCTTGACCTTGTGCTCGCTGATGTCGACGCCGAGCACCGAATGTCCCTCGGACGTCAGACAGGCGGCCGCGGTGAGACCGACGTAGCCCAAACCGTAGATTGCAATTTTCATCGACAGCTCGCATCGGGTTGGATCAGACCGTTGTTTCAGCGTTTTCTGGCTCAATCCTGACAAGGCCGATTGGCGGGCGGCGGGAGCGCAGCATCCATCCCTAGTCTGGAAATTCCTAAAAAATCCGAAATTTCAGTAGCTAAGCTTCGCAGGACATAAATTGAACCGCCGCTCGACACAAGCCCCGCGTTTTTTCGCAGCGGCATAAAATCCTCCCCTGCGCGGCGGCCCCGGCGGTTTGCCGGTAAATTTGGCCAAGAGCCGAGAAAACGCCTTCCGCCTGTCGCCCGGTCGTGCTCAAATCGCCGAAAGCGCATCCTGTCGTCAAAAGAACGGGAGCGAAGGAGGGAATGATGATCTTCGTTATCGTCCGATATACGCTCGTCGGCGCGCTGGCCGTCTTCCCATGAGCCCAATCGCCTGCCGTTTGCGGACCGCGGTTAAGGCGGTCCCGCGCCCGCGCCAGTCGCGACCGTTTTCGAAATGATCCGCGCTTTCGGTCAGGCGCTACGGCCGTTGTTCATTTTCGCAAGGGGAGACACATGCCCAACCATCCCGCGCTGCCTTATCTCAAGACTTCCGAACTGGGCAAGATCGTTTCGGCCGCGGACGCGGTCAGGCTGATCCAGGATGGCGACACCATCGCCACGGGCGGCTTCGTCGGCATCGGCTTTGCCGAGGAAATCGCCATGGCGCTGGAAGCGCGTTTTCTCAAATACAGCGATGACGAGCCCGAACTGAACGGGTCGCCGCGCGACCTGACACTGGTTTACGCGGCGGGGCAGGGCGACGGCAAGGAACGCGGCCTCAACCATTTCGCCCATGAAGGCCTGGTCAAGAAAATCATCGGCGGCCATTGGGGCCTCGCGCCGAAACTGCAGAGCCTCGCGACCTCGAACCAGGTCGAGGCCTATAATTTGCCGCAGGGCGTGATCTCGCACCTGTTCCGCGACATCGCCGCCCACCGGCCCGGCCATATCAGCGCCGTCGGATTGGGCACTTTCGTCGATCCGCGCAACGGCGGCGGCAAGCTCAACGAGCGGACCACCGAGGATCTCGTGCAACTGATGATGATCGACGGAAAGGAATATCTATTCTATCGCGCCTTCCCGATCGACGTCGGCATCATTCGCGCCACCACCGGCGACGCCGACGGCAACTTGACCATGGAGAAAGAGGCGCTGACCCTGGAATCGCTGGCCATCGCCATGGCGGCGCGCAATTCCGGCGGTATTGTCATCGCCCAGGTCGAGCGGGTCGCCGACAGCGGCAGCCTCAACCCGCGCCAGGTGAAAATACCCGGCATTTTCGTCGATTGCGTCGTCGTGGCGAAACCGGAAAACCACTGGCAAACCTTCGCTACGCAATACAATCCCGGCTATAGCGCGGAAATCCGGGTTCGCGCGGGCGCTTTGCCGGTGATGCCGATGTGCGAACGCAAGATCATCGCCCGACGCGCGGCTTTGGAACTCCAGGCCAACAGCGTCATCAATCTCGGCATCGGCATGCCGGAAGGCGTCTCCTCCGTCGGCAATGAGGAAAAGATCATCGATCTGATCACCATGACCGCCGAGCCCGGCGTGATCAGCGGCATTCCGGCCAGCGGCGCGAATTTCGGCGCGGCGATCAATACCCAGGCGGTGATCGACCAACCCTATCAGTTCGACTTTTACGACGGCGGCGGTCTCGATCTCGCCATTCTCGGGCTGGCGCAGGCCGACCGGCACGGCAATCTCAACGTTTCGAAATTCGGCCCGCGCCTGGCCGGCGCAGGCGGCTTCATCAACATCAGCCAGAACGCCAAGGAGGTGGTTTTCGTCGGCACTTTCACCGCCGGCAATCTGGAAGTGGCGCTGAACGACGGCAAGCTGTCAATCGTGACGGAAGGCAGGGCGCGTAAATTCGTGGAGGAGGTCGAACACCGCACCTTTTCCGGCGAATTCGCCTTTGCGCGGCGCCAGCCCGTGCTTTATGTCACCGAGCGCTGCGTCTTCGCCCTGCGCGAAAACGGCGTCGAATTGATTGAAATCGCCCCCGGCGTCGATGTCGAGCGCGATATTCTGGCGCAGATGGATTTCAAGCCGATCATCGACCGCGACCCGGCGTTGATGGACGCGCGGATTTTCCTCGACAAGCCTATGGGGCTGCGCGACGACCTGCTCAGCCTGCCGCTGGAACAAAGATTCACCTGGGATGCGAAAAAGGGCGTGTTCTTCGTCAATCTGGAGCGCTATTCGGTGCGCACCGTCGCCGATATCGAAAAGATCAGGGCTTTGGTGGAATCGCGGCTCGGCCCACTCGGACACAAGGTCAAGGCGGTGGTCAATTACGACAAATTCACCATCGCGCCGGAATTGCTGGACGAGTATTCCGACATGGTGCGAAGGCTGATGGACACCCACTATTCCGACGTCACCCGCTACACCACCAGCGGTTTTTTGCGCGTAAAACTCGGCGCGGCGCTGAGCAGGCGCGGCGTCGCGCCTCATATTTACGAAAGCGCGGAGGAGGCGGCCCAGTCGTGAGCGGCCTCGTGTTCTAGGCTGTTCGACCGGGTTGAGCCAGCGGCGCTAGTCGGCTTATCTGGACCCTTGATTCACGAGAAGCGACGGATTGCGGGCATGAATGCGGAAGCGGAAGTTC
>NZ_JBKQOU010000358.1:0-7060 GCF_052145335.1 Rhodoblastus sp. | reverse complement strand
TTCGCCGATGGCGCTCGCCACCGCGATGTATCATTCCGGCTTCAATCCACTGAAGCCGGTGCGGCATGGCGCTTCGGAAAAGGTCGAGGCGATCAAGGGACTGCGCCAGCGGCGGCTGCACAAGGCTTTTCTGCGCTATCACGACGCGGAAAACTGGCCGGTGTTGCGTGAAGCTTTGAAGAGCATGGGCCGCGCCGACCTGATCGGGCCGGGCAAGCATCAGCTCGTCCCAGCCTGGCAACCGGCGGGAACTGGCGGCAAAAGCGAGGGCCTGCGTCACAGGAACGACAAGGCTCGAAAATTCCTGACCAAGGGAGTGCCGGTTCCTTGATTCTTTCTGCCTCCGCGCGGCCACGCTGCTTTCGTGTGCGGCGGTGATGCCCGGACGTCGCGCGCAATCTGGCCAAAAGCTGCGGTTGAAATTTGCCGCCTTGCCGTCCCGCAAGCAGAACCGGGCGCCGGCGCGCTTGACGGTTCAGTCTGGGCTACCTACCTTCGCTTCATATCATTCCTTTGAATGGGATTTGCTCCGTCTCCCGAGAGGTTTTCATGTCCACCGCCAAAGTTACCGACGCCAGTTTCGAGTCCGACGTTCTGAAATCCGCGGAGCCGGTCGTCGTCGACTTCTGGGCCGAATGGTGCGGCCCCTGCAAGATGATCGGGCCCTCGCTGGAGGAACTGGCCGGCGAATATGCCGGCAAGGTCAAGATCGTCAAGCTCAATGTGGACGAGAACCCCGCTGTGGCGGGCAAACTCGGCATTCGCTCGATCCCGACCCTGATGCTGTTCAAGGACGGCAAGGTGGCCTCGCAGAAGGTCGGCGCCGCGCCCAAGGGCGAGTTGGCCAAATGGATCAACGCCGCGATCTGATCTTTCGCTTTTCCGTCAGTTTCCCGATACGGCCAGCCGCCCGCGTCCCGCGGGCGGCTGGTTTGTTTTGCGCTTGTCTTCCACGATTGCCCGCCATTGACAGCCCTGGCGCCTTGAGTTGTTCTGAAGCCAATCGAAAATGAAATATGGGGCGACTGCTCATAGCCCCTCTCGCAGGGAGCGTGGCCATGGCCCTGGGCAAGATCCTGCTGGGCGCCGTAGCCGCTGCCGCAGCGTATGGCTTGATACTCGTCGAATTTCCCGATCAGGTCTCGACCTATGCGCCGCAGATCATTCCCCGACAGTTGAGCCCCCTGATTCCGCCGCCCCTGCCCAAGGCGCGGCCGGAAAAGACGGCCTTCTGGCTTGACCAGAACTGGCGGCTGGAGGATCGGCTATGGGCGCATCACGCCAGCCAGGGCACGAAAACCTTCCCAATCCCCTACTCATGGTTCGTCGCGCTGGAACAGCCCTATATCTGGCTGATCGGACAGCCCGAGCTATTGAGCGACAGCGCCTATCTCGCGCGCATGGGCTTCGTGCCCAGTCCCAGGACCGGCGCGAGCGAGGCCGAACTGCGCGCCAACGGCTTCGGCAAGACCGATGCGCCGCAGCCGCCCGCCATCGCCCCCTCGACCACGCTTGCCTGGCGGCCGGCGGAAAATCCCGATCGCCTGCCGGTCGGCTTCGCACGTCTGCAGGGCGCGCCGGACCCGATGACCGGCGCCCTGGGGCCCGATTCCGATTTCGTCGGCCTGACCTGCGCCGCCTGCCACACCGGCCATGTCGATTATAAAGGCGTGACCCTGCGCGTAGACGGCGGCCCGGCCATGGTCGATCTCGGCAAATTCCAGTCGGTTCTCGTCCTTTCGCTGGTCTATACGCTGAAAGCGCCCGGCCGCTTCGAGCGTTTCGCCGAACGCGTGCTTGGCGCCGGCGCCAGCGAGGCGCAAAAGGCGGAATTGAAGCGCAAGCTTGGCGACCGCATCGCGGCGATTATCGCCGTCGGAACGAAAATTGGCGAAATCGAGCGAGCGGCCGGCCAGAAGTACACGGACGAGGGCCTCGGTCGGCTCGACGCGCTCAACCGCATCGGCAACCAGGTGTTTTTCTGGGACATGGCGCAAGCGAAACTTGGCGATCACGCGGGCAATTACCACACCACCGACGCGCCGGTGCGTTTCCCCCAGCTATGGAACGTCTCGTGGTTTCTCTGGGCGGAATATGACGGCTCGATCGAACATCCGCTGATCCGCAACGCCGGCGAGGCGCTGGGCGTCCAATCCCCGGTCGATCTCGCCGATGGCGCGGAATCGAAAAACCTGTTCCGCTCGAATGTGGTGTTCGAGAATCTGTTCTGGATCGAGGATCTTCTGCGCGGGCCCAATCCCTTCGCTTCTTCCGCGAAACCGGCCTTCGGCGGCCTCGCCGCGCCGAAATGGCCGAGCGCGCTTTTTCCTGGGGACGCGGCGTGGAAAGTCGATCCGCAAAAGGTTTCGCGCGGGCGCGTTGTTTATGCCGAGCTTTGCGCCTCCTGCCATCTCGGCCCCGTTGACGATCCCGATTTCGACAAGGCCTTTCCACAACAGCAATTCTGGACGTCGAAACACTGGGTCGCTCTCGGCGGGGCCCGGGAAAAATTCCTGGCCCTGCCGCAAATTCCCGTCGGGGAAATTGGGACCGATCCGGCTCAGGCCAATGTTCTGCTCGCGCGCATGGTCGAAATGCCGGAAGCTCTCGGGATTGACCTGCAACGCGACTTCAATCAGCGCCGGGGCTGCGCTGCGGCGATTCCGGCCGTCGAATCGCGGCGCATTCCCTTCGCTTATGCGTTGATGGAGGTGGTGGATCGCGTCCTGCAGAAATGGATGGACGACGAAAGGATTTCCCCGGCTGACCGCGCCGCCATTTTAGGCGCGCGCAAGAACTGCCCCAACCCGGCGCCGGGAAAGCCCTTTTACCGGGCCCGGCCGCTCAATGGAATCTGGGCGGCCGCGCCGTTCCTGCACAATGGCTCGGTTCCCTCGCTCTACTGGCTGCTGCGTCCGGCTGCTGAGCGTCCGCGGCAATTCTGCCTGGGCGCCAGCGACTACGATCCCAAAGCGGTGGGCTTTGCCGCGCAGAACAATGGCAAGCTGGGCTGCGCCGTCGGCGAGACGCTGTTTTCCACCTTCGACGCCGAGGGCAAGCCGATTTCGGGCAATAGCAATGGCGGCCATTCCTTCGACAACGCCGGTCCGAAGCCGGGAGTGATCGGCCGCGGATTAAGCGAGGAGGAGCGCTACGACCTCATCGAATATCTCAAGACGCTATAGTCGCGCTCACACCCGCTTGATGGCGAAACCGCCGCCCGCCTGGGCGGTCGGCATCAGTTCGATGCGGTTGATGTTCATATGCGGCGGCAGCGAGACCAGCCATGCGGCGGTCTCGGCTATGTCTTCCGGCGTCAAGGATTGCGTGCCGGCGTAGACCGCCGCCGCCTTCGCCTCGTCGCCGTGGAAACGCACCTGGGAGAATTCCGATCCGGTGACCATGCCCGGCTCGATATTGCTCACGCGGACGTTGAGGCCGACGAGGTCGGAGCGCAGGTTGAGCGAGAATTGCCGCACGAAGGCTTTCGTGCCGCCATAGACATGGCCGCCGGGATAGGAATAGTCGCCGGCCACCGACCCCAGATTGATGATCAATCCGTCATTGCGCTCGACCATCTGCGGCAGGACTGCGCGGGTCAGATGGACGAGGCCGGTGACATTGGTGGCGATCATCCGGTCCCAATCCTCCAGCGAAGCCTCCCAGGCGGGGGACAGGCCCAGCGCCAGACCGGCGTTGTTCACCAGCACATCGATGCGCCGCCAATCTTCCGGCAGGGCCGGGAGAAATTCGGCGATGGCCTTGGTGTCGGTCATATCCAGGGGCGTGGCGAACAGGGACGGACCGAGTTCTTCCGCCAGCGCCTGGAGACGTTCGACCCTCCGCCCGGTGGCGATGACGCGATGGCCGTCGCGCACGAAACGGCGGGTGAAAGCGGCGCCGAAACCGGCGGTGGCGCCTGTGACGAGAATGGTTTTCATCGCAACCCCGATTTTGCGCCCGGTCAGAACTGGGCGTGGTAGCGGGCCGAGAGGATGTTGGCCGGGCCGCGCTCGTAATTATAAGCCGGCGAGCCGATGAACTGGTAGTCGAAAGTCAGCGCCGACCTGACAACAGGTCTCGATGGTCTTCCCGCCCATGCCGCCGAGAGCAAGGAAACTCTGGCAGGACAGCACAGGCCGCTGATTCGGCGCTCTTCGCTTTATCTGCCGACGCCCCCGGGGTGGCGATGCTGGGGATGGACGAAGGCCGAATTTGACAGCTCCTGGCGCGTCAGCGTCCCGCTCCGGTCGGCGGCGACGCGATCGTATTCCGCCGACGCAAAGGCCATGAATTCCTGTTTCGAAGCGACGCCGTTCCGGTGCTGATCCATCAGGTCGATCAGCTGCGCGACCTTGTTATATTCGGCCAAATGCCGGCCCTTGGCGAGATGCGAGCGCGAAAACCCTTCGCGGTTCGAGCCGCCGCTTGGGTCGGTGTCGATGCGTTTGTATTCCTCCGCGGCAAATTGCAGGAATTCGGCTTTGGAGATCCGACCCTTTTTATTTATCCTTGTCCATCAGCCGAACGAGTTGCTCGACTTTGGCGCTGGCCGCCGACTGCGACTGCCGTTTCGCAGCCAATACGTCCGAAGCGGCAAAAAAGACAAAAGCTAAAGCGAGACACGCGAGGATCCTGTGTTTCCTGGGCATTGCATTCACTCCTTTGGGTCGGCGCATCGGCGTGTTGGGACGCCCCGCCGCAGTTCGGGGTTACGCTTGATCGATCCAATGGGTTCAGGAAAGGGCGAGCGACAGCGCGGTCCGCAAGCGATGCGGACCGGTTTGTCGGGTATTGAAGATCGAACGGTGTGTGTCGCGTCCGTCAGAACTGCCAGTGGACGCGCACGGCGAACAGATTGGCCGGGCCGCGATTGGCGTTGAAGCCGGGGTCGGCGACGAACTGGTAGTCGGCGGCGAGCTTGACCGAAGAGGTCAGGGCATAGCTATAGTAGGTTTCGAGAACCTTTTCCGGGCTGTAGCGCAACAGTCCCGGGGTTGGGACAGGCGACTGGCCGTCGCCGACCAGGATGCCCAGGCCGCCGGCGTTGAAATAGGCCGCGTGCGAAGGATCGAGACCGCCGAGGATGCCGAGCAGGCCCCAGGTGTCGTCCGGCCGTCCCCAATCCTTTCCTGTGACGGAGACGCCGACTTGCAGCACGCGATCGGTGTCGGTGAAGTCCCAGGCCTCGACCTTGCCGTCGGACAAGCCGGCGCGCAGGAACACGCCGACGGACTCGGTGACGCCCTGTTCGATATTGAGGCTCACGCCCGGCTTGCTGCGGAACTGGCGGTCCGCGCCCAAAGCGACGGCGGCGGCGGTGGTGTTGTTGGCGATGGCGGTGTTGATGAAATTGGCGTTATTCCAGTTATCGGCGGCCCATTGGAATTCGCCCATCCGGCCGCGCGACAGGAAGCCGGTGACCTTGACCTTGCCGGCCTGGCCCCAAAGCTCATGCCGCTCCTCGAGTTCGCCGACCATCTCGAACTGGCTGAAATTCTGGTCAAGCCCGTAGGCGTAGCCGTTGGGATATCCTTCCGCCGGCTGGGCGGACAGGTCGAAAAGGCCGCCGCGCACGGTGAACCGATCCTTGTACCATTCGGCGGCCGCGCCATAGGTATAACCCCAGGCGTCGCCGGCGTAATCGAACGTGCCGGTGTTGATCGACGCCCAGTTCAGGAAGTCGCCCTTCGGATTGTTGGCGTATTTATTGGTGTCGAAAAGATCGACGATGGCAAACTTGCCGACGGTGAAGACGAGGCGGTCGCTGGTGACCTCGTTGGCGAAAATGTTCTGGTCGGCTTCAATTTTCTGCTTTTCGCCGCCAAGGTCGATCTCCTGGCGGACGAAATAGCGCTGCACGCGCGCGTAGGGGAAGGGATAGCCGAGCTTGTAGGATTCACCGCTCGGGAAGGCCGACACGCCATGGGTGTTGCCGACGCCGAAGCCCTGATCGATCTCCGGGTTGGCCCAGAATTCCGCGCCCTGCCACAGCCGCACGCCGGCGTAGAGGGTGGTGTCGAAGGTCTCGCGGCCCATGCCGGAGGCCGGCAGGCTGTTGACGCCGTCGGGAACGGTCGAATGGATCGGACCGTAGATCTGCTCGGTGAAGGTTGCCTGGCCGCGGAAGGCGAAGCGGTCGGGATCGAGCCCGCCGGCCTTGTCGTCGGCCGTATCGTCGCCGCCGAAATGATAGTTCACGCCGAAGCGCAGGGATTGCAGGTTGAAATCCTGGTTGAAGCTCTCGCCCGAGCCGGCCGCATACACGCTCTTGGCGCCGAAGCCGGTGTAGAGATATTCAAGATTGGCGGTCCAGTGCGGCAGGATCGGGAATTCGACGCCGGCGCCGGCCGCCCAGCCGAGCCGCCAGAACGCGGGCGCGGTGGTCAGGCCCGAATCGAGTGAAAGATTCGCGGTGTTGCGCGCCCAGGCAAGACCGCCGGTCGCATAGATCAGCCAGTTTCCGGGCGCATAGCCGATGCGGCCGCGCAAAGTTCCCATCGATTGCAGGGTTTCGCCGTAGCTGCCGGTCCCGAGCGTCGGCGAGGCGAAACCGCTCACGCCGCCGGTCGAATAGCCGTCGGGGAATTGCGGATAAGCGGGAAAGGTCAGATCGGCCTCGACGCCGAGCAGAACGCGCTGCGGCAGCAAATAATTATAGCCTCCCTGAAGGCTGGCTAGGAAGCTGCCGGACTCGTTGAATGTGTCGACATGATTCGCCAGACCGTAAGAGCCGCCGGCTCCGGCACCGCTCCATTGGCCGACGCCCCAGCCGTAGCCCAGCGACCCGCCGACATAAAAGCCGCTCCAGGGATCGCCAGCGGCGACGGGCGCTTCCGGCGCCGCCTTTGTGCTTGGCAGGTCGGCGGCTCGCGCGGGCAGGCCAGCGCCGACCGCCAGGGCCAGCGTGGAGATGAGCGCGCCGGCCCCGAATTTATCAAACCGCATCTTGTTCCCCGAAGCTTCCCGCTGCGCATTAAGGCGTAGTCGCGGCATCCAATGTCAAGACACGGCCATAAACTGCTTCGGGCCTGATGCAAATTGATGACAGTTCTTTTAG
>NZ_JBKQOU010000357.1:0-4484 GCF_052145335.1 Rhodoblastus sp. | reverse complement strand
GGCAGCGCCTGGGCGACCCCGCCGTTCCCGGCCGAAGACCGGACCATTCCCTATTCCGGCAATTTGCCGGCATGTGAGGATACGTGGGCTCTGCAGGTCATCACCTCGGCCTTCAATTATTCCCGATACTGGTATTCCCTGCAGCGGCTCCAACTCGACCATTTCGAAGCGGTCAAGGAAATCGGCTTTCGCACCAATGGTCCCGAGTTCATTCCGCGCCGCTATTGCGTCGGCCGCGCCATCTTCAGCGACGGCCGCCAGCGCGAGGTCAAGTATAATCTGATCGAGCGCGGCGGCTTCGTTGGCCTCGGCGATGGCGTGGAATGGTGCGTCGTCGGTGAGGACCCGTTCCATGTCTATTCGCCAGCATGCCGCGCCGCCGGTCCCTGACAGGTGTTTTTCGCGCGAGAATTGCTGAGGCGTTTTTTCGCGGCGTTTCTGCTGGCATTGACCGGCATGTCCGCCCATGCCGCCAGCGACTGTGTTCTCGACGATTGCTCCGACCGGCAAGCCTCGCCGCAGACGCGCGAATATCGTTACAATCCGCGCCGAGGCGGCGCGGCGCCGGCGGGCGATTTCGATTTTTACGTGCTGGCCCTGTCCTGGTCGCCAAGCTTCTGCGCCGGCGGCGGCGCGGAGAGGTCACGCAACCAGTGCGCCCCCGGGGCCAATCCCGGTTTCGTCGTCCACGGATTGTGGCCACAATATTTCCAGGGCTATCCTTCGAACTGCGGCGGCAACGGCTTCCTGCCTTTTTCGGTGCTGAACGGCCTGAACGGGCTTTATCCCGACCAGGGATTGGCGCGGCACGAATGGCGCCAGCATGGAGTCTGTTCTGGCAAGAATCCGGCCGGCTATTTCGCCGACGTGCGCGCGGCGCGCGAAGCGGTGACGATTCCGCCGACCCTCCGGGCGCCGGGAGAGGAGCGGAGCACTTCGCCGCTCGACGTGCAGCGCGCCTTCATCGAGGCCAATCCGCGCCTGCGGCCGGGCATGATGGCGGTGACCTGCCGGCGCGGCGTGTTGCAGGAGGCGCGCATCTGCTTTTCCAAGGATCTGCGCGATTTCGTCGCCTGTCCGCAGGTGGCGCGCGCCGGATGCCGCAGCCAGAGCATCGACGTTCCGGCGGGGCGGTGAGCCGCTTCTGCGTCGCGCCGTCAGGACCTTCGCATCATGAATTACCGACACGAATTTCACGCGGGCAATTTCGCCGATGTGCTCAAGCACGTCTTTCTCACCCGCATCCTGCTCTATCTGCAGCGCAAGGATAAGCCGTTCCGCTACATCGACACCCATGCCGGAGCGGGGCTTTACGACCTGGATGGTCCCGAGGCGGCGCGCTCCAATGAGGCGCGCGACGGAATCGGCCGTCTGCTCGACGCGCCCGATCTCGGCGCCGCTGCGGAATTGCTCGAGCCTTATCTGGCGGCGGTCCGCGCGACAGGAGCGCCCAACCTTTACCCCGGCTCGCCGGTTATCGCGCAGAAGTTCTTGCGCGCCTGCGACAAGGCGATTTTCTGCGAAATGCTGCCCGAGGCGGCGAAGGGGCTGCGGCGTTCGCTAGGCCGCGATTATCGCGTGAAAACGGTCGAGATCGACGGCTACCAGGGACTGAAGGCTTTCACGCCGCCACCCGAGCGGCGGGGGATGGCGCTGATCGATCCGCCCTATGAGCGGCGCGACGAATACGAGCGGATTTTCGACACGCTTGGCGCGGCGCTTGATAGATGGGCGGGCGGAATTTTCATGATCTGGCAGCCGGTCAAGGAGCCTGAGGTGGTCGAATCCTTCTGCCGCGCCGTCGCGCTCGCGGCGCCGGGAGCCTTGCGCATCGACTTTCAGGCGGAGACGCCGGCGCCCGGAAAACCTCTGTCGCGGACCGGCCTCGTCATCGTCAACCCGCCCTATGTGCTGGAAGAAGAAGCACAAATCATCCTCCCGGCGCTCACGCGCATTCTGGCGCGGGGACCTGGGGCGGAGTTTTCGCTGGAACATCTTGGTGGCGAAAAAGTTCCGTCAAGCTGAAGCCGACTTAAGGAGAAAAAGGCAAGCCTTGCCAAGCGCGACAACTTGCCGCAATTTAATAGCAGTTGGGGAGCTTCGCGAAAGCGTAGCCGTTGACGGGAAAAAATCCGCGGCGATGTTCTGCCTGAAGCAGGACATTCCACCAATCGGCCGATCGCGAAACGGGCCGGGTGGACTGCATTTTTTGGAATTGCAATCCTCGCGTCGTTTGCCTCGGCGCGCCTCGCCCCGCGATTTGGCCATGACCGGAGGGAAAAGCGTCATGCCGCAACAGGGCACTATCAAGTTCTTCAATGCCGACAAGGGTTATGGCTTCATCAAGCCGAGCGATGGGGGGCGGGATATTTTCGTCCACATCACCGCGGTCGAGCAGGCCGGACTGGCCTCGCTGAACGAGGGGCAGAAAATCTCGTTCGAAGTCGAGCCGGACAAGAAGGGCAAAGGCCCCAAGGCGGTCAATCTGCATCTGGATGGGTGAGCGAAAAAGCTCCGGGTCGATCGTCTGTCGCGCGAAAAGCTTGCGTCCCCGACGGGAATCGGGTTCGTTTCGGCTGTCGCTCGTTCGGCGCGCACGGAGTTCTTTTCCATGAAATTGTTCTATTCGCCGCCCTCGCCCTTTTCGCGCAAGGCGCGCATCGTCGCGGCCGTGCTCGGTTTCGGCCCGCGCCTTGAGCTTGTCACGGCCGACACGCTGAATCCGGCCGACGTCATTCGTCAGAAAAATCCGCTCGGCAAGATCCCGGTGCTGGAAACCGACGAGGGCGCGTCTATTTACGACAGCGCGGTGATCGTCGCTTATCTCGACGATCTGGCCGGGGGCGGGCGCGTGATCCCGCGCGATTTTCAGGCGCGGTACGAAGCCCTGACGCTGGAGGCGCTGGCAGACGGCATGACCGAGGCTTCGGTGCTGCAGATCTACGAAACCAGGATGCGGGCGGAAAACGAGCGCAGCGCCAACTGGGTCGCGCATCAGAAGGGCAAGGTTTCCCGCGCTTTGGCTCAACTTGAGGCCGCGCCGCCGCCGTCGGGTTTCGCCGGCGGGGTTCCATCGGTCGGCGCGATCGCGCTGGCCTGCGCGCTGGGTTATCTCGACCTGCGGTTCGAGGGCGCCTGGCGCTCCGATCATCCGAAACTCGTGGCCTGGCTCGACGCTTTTTCCGCCGCCATACCCGCTTTCGGCGCCACCGCTGCATAAAAAAGCCCCGGCGGATCGCCGGGGCTCGAATTTGCGGGAGGGTCTTGCTTTTTGTCCGCCCGCCCAAAGGGCCCGGCGCGCGGTGGTTTGGGATCAGAACTTGTAGTTCACGCCTGCGCGCAGCAGGTTGAGGTTCGCGCCGACGCTGGCGTAATTGGGCGTATTGTTGAAATAATTATTGCTGGCCAGAGAGACGTAAAGATATTCCGCCTTGGCGGTGATATGTGGGGTGATCGCATATTCCACGCCCAGGCCGAGTGTGAAGCCATTGGCGTAGAAGGTCTGGTCGGCGACGGCGGAGGCCGGAACATTGTTCAGGACGCCGCGGATATTGGCGCCGGCATAGCCGCCCGTGCCGTAAGCCAGGAAACGGTCGGCGGCATAGCCAAAGCGGGCGCGGATGGTGTCGATATTCTGCACCACGCCGGTCGAGCTGACGCCGGGATAATAGGTGGCGTCGTCGGAGATGTGGCTCCAGGCGTAATCGCCTTCGGCGCCGATCAGCAGATTGCCGGACTGGTAATTATAGCCCGCGGTCAGGCCGAGCAGTCCGCCGGTCGGGGATGTGCCGAAGTAATTGGCGCCTGGCCCATTGAAGCCGCCAAAACCGACGCCGAGATTGGCGCCGACATAAAAGCCGGTCCAGGTAAAGGTGGGCGGATAGTCGTAGCCTTGCGACGCCTGTCGGTAGGGCAGGTCGGCCGCCTGCGCCAGCGAGGCGAAGCCGATCGCGGTTCCACCGATCACGGCGATCAGAACCTTTTTCATCACATAAACTCCAGATTCGGGCCGTTTGCGGTCCGTCTGAAATGATTTAGATCCGTAAGGGTAATCGGTCGGTAAAAATAAATGGTTTATACGTTTTAAGGATTGTGATGCGCTTATGGCGAACAATAACTTAAAATATGCGGCGTATGTTTAAGAGCTTTATTGCATGTCTTAATTGTGAAGCGGGGCGTACAGGCACCTTATTCATAGACAATACAGTAACATAGCGCATGAATATGCTGGTTAATAAACGATTACGAGTTGACGACAAGGGGAATTACGGCGCATTCGCGCCGCGTCAATCGGCGCCATCGGCGACCAGCTCAACTCGATTATCGACACAAGTACCGCGCTGGCTGCGACCGTCGATAAGAGCACTGGCGTGGAGAGCATGATCAAGCCTTCAGGCGACGCCAAGGTCGACGACGAGTTCTCGAAGATCATGGGCAAGAAATAGTCGTGTCGTGCCCTTGTCGCAAGTTCGCCAGGGTGGCAT
>NZ_JBKQOU010000356.1:0-3109 GCF_052145335.1 Rhodoblastus sp. | reverse complement strand
AACTCGACGACATCATCGGAAAAAGATGCGCCGCCCTCGCCAACGAACGCGACGCCATCAAAGGCAGAGCCGGCTTCCATTGGTGGCCCAAAATCGCAAGCCCGAAGTGATCAGCCGGAAACCGTATTACTTCGAAATCAATGTCATGTCCGGCGTTCGTATGTCTCGGGCCTATATGCCCGGCATGTTGAAGCGCAATTGGGGGCGCATCGTTTTTCTTTCCTCCGAATCCGGACTGAATATTCCCGCTGATATGATCCATTACGGCTTCACCAAGACAGCCGTGTTGTCGATTTCGCGCGGACTTGCGAAGCGAGCGTCCGGAAGTCAAGTCACCGTCGACGCGGTGCTTCCTGGGCCTACGTTCACGGAAGGCGTCGAGGCGATGTTGATGGAAATGGTTCGAGCGACGGGCAGAACAATTGGGGAGGTAGGCGAAGACTTCGTGCGGACCCATCGGCCTTCTTCGATCATCGGACGTTTGGCCTCGCCGTCGGAAGTCGCTGATATGGTGGTTTACGTTTGTTCGCCTCTGGCGTCCGCGACAACGGGCGCGGCGCTGCGCGTCGACGGCGGTGTGATTGACACCATCGCGTAATGCAACCTGGGATGAATGACCGGCGCTCTCAACGGTTCTGATGAAGGGACGCCGTCTCGACGGCGTCGATGCGCCATAGCGGAGTTGTCTGTACGCTGAATAACCTCCATTGCCGTCGTGGACGCAATATTGAATCGCGGCGCATGAAGCGTCTCGAGGCTCTTAGGTAAGCGCCATTAGAGGAACGACCTATCGCACGGCGGGCCGACTGGTGTGGATCGGCGCACAATTTTGCACGCCGATTCACTGTATGGGCTTTCGTCGTCGAGCGCTAGATTATTGGCGCGCGCGGTTCCGCGCCGGCTCGCGGAGGATTCGAAATGAAGACACGGCGCGCGCTGTTGTCGATCACGGCGGCCCTGTTCGCCGCCACGCTGGACGCGGATGCGCCGGGCGCGGAGGAGAGCAGCACATTACTCTCGCCTCAGGCGCTGCGGGAAATTGCGCTGGTCGAGGCCGAGATCGACCGCATCGAGGCTCAGGCGATCAAGCGGCTGGCCATGCCACCGGACAATCAGGTCCAGCAAATCGAGCTGCTCGGCAAGTTGATGCTGTATGACAAGCAGCTCTCGGTAAACCGCAACGAGGCATGTACTTTCTGCCACATGCCCGAGACGGGCTTTACGGGTCCCGTGTCGGAGCTGAACCGGACCACCGGCTCCTATCCCGGGTCAGTGCGCACGCGGTTCAGCATCGTAAGCCGCAATCGCACGCCTACGCGCCGCTCTCGCCCGTGTTGCACTACAATCCCGGGCAGGGTGACCTTGTCGGCGCCAATTTCTGGGACATGCGTGCAACCGGCCGCCGGCTGGGCAACCCGGCCGCGGAGCAGGCGCAAGGGCCGCCAACCAACCCGGTGGAAATGGGCCTGCCCGATATCGCCTGCGCCGTTTATCGCGCCTCGCGGCGGCCCTATCGCGTCTTATTCGAAAGCGTGTGGGGACCGCAGGCCTTCGCGATCGCATGGCCTGGCGACGTGGAGCAGACCTGCGCCCGGCCTGGGCCGCCGCCCGCCGGCAAGCCGATGCCGGTCCATCTTGGCCCGATCGATCGCGGCCGGGTCGGCGCCACCTTCGATCAGATGGCGCAATCCATCGCCGGCTATAAGGTCTCCGCCGAGGTGACGCAGTTCACCTCGAAGTTCGATGCGGCGCTCGCTGGCAAGGCGCGGTTCACGGCACAAGAGCAGGCGGGCTACGACCTTTTCCGCGGCAAGGCGCAATGCAACGCCTGTCACCGTGACGGCGGACCGGGCGAGGACCCGCTGTTCACCGACTTCACCGCCAGCAACATTGGAACCCCTGCCAATCCGCGGCTTCCTTACTACGCGGAAAATCGGCCCGACCCACTGGGCTATGTCGCCAATCCGGCAGGGTCATCGTTCGTCGATGGCGGCGTCGGCAATTTTCTCGCCAAGGGGCCTCAACTCAGCCAGCCCTCCACGGTAGATCAGCGGTGGGTTAAGCTGGCGCCAGGCAATCAGGCGCGAAGTCAGGCGCCGACACTGCGCAATGTGGACAAGCGGCCCTATCCGGCCTTCGTGAAGGCCTATACGCACAACGGATATTTCACGAGCCTGAAGGCAATCGTGCACTTTTACAACACGCGCGACGTCCTGCCGCGCTGCCAGTGCCATGACGTCGGTGAAGGTACGACATGCTGGCCGGCGCCGGAGTCGACCAATAACATGAACACGAGCCGAGTTGGGCGGCTGGGCCTGTCGGACGCGGAGGAAGATGCGATCGTTAGCTTCATGCGGACGCTGACCGACGGGTTTATGCCTGACAATTAACAGAGGTCAGGTCAGTTCGACCGAGGCGGCGTCCTCGGCCGCGAGCCGGCCGATGGCCGACCAGTCGAGCGCGCCGCCACCGTGGGCGAGCAGGGTAAGAAAGCGGTCCCGAAGCAGACTTGCGAGCGGCAAGGGCACGCGTAGCTCTTCGGCTGCCGCGAGCACCAATCCGATATCCTTATGGCCGAGAGGCGCCGCGAAACCGGCCGGCTCGAATTTTCCTTCCACGATTAGCGCGCCGTATGTCTTGTAGACGGGGGCGATGAACAGCGTCGAGGTGAGGACTTCGAGATACTGTCGTCGATCGACGCCGCCTTTGCCGATGAGCGCCATGGCCTCGCCAAGTGATTCGATCACCGAAGCGATCAGGAAGTTTCCGCTGAGCTTTACGAGATTGGCGGCCTTCGCCGAAGAGGAGACGACGAACGTTTTCTGCCCCATGGCGTCGAGGAGTGGCGCCGCGGTTTCCACCGCGGCCTTTTCGCCGGCCGCGACGATAAAGAGTTGGCCCGCCGCCGCTACGTCGGGACGTCCGAACACGGGCGCCGCGATGTAATGTTGGCCCGCTTTCGCATGGGCTTTTTCCAGCTTATCGGACAGGGCGACGCTGATGGTGCTCGAGGAGACATGGATCGCGCCCGCCAGCAGGCTGGCGAGGACGCCGCCATCTCCCAGCACGACGCTTTCCACGGCGTCGTCATTGGCTAGCATGGTGATAA
>NZ_JBKQOU010000355.1:0-3141 GCF_052145335.1 Rhodoblastus sp. | reverse complement strand
TGGACCGAAGGACCGGTCCATGAGGAAAAGCGGTCGAAGGCGCAAGGGCAAGGATGCGCCCGTTGCCGACATTGCTGGGTGCGATGGCTATCTACCGGATTCGGCTATAAAGCCGACAAGCAGACTTACCTTCTGACCCGCGGATGCGCGAACTGAGCGCGCTGTTCGTCACCGCAATGGGCCAGCGTCCACCGCGTCGGAAGACGAAAGCTTCCCGGTGGCGAAAGCCAGCGCCGCGGCGGCGATCAGGGCCGATCCATGCGCCGGTTCCTGCGCGAGTCGCGCCGCCAGCAGCGCTTTTTCAGCCTCGATCGCCGTCGTGATCGCACCGGCGCCGCTCTTGTAGGCGGCAAAGGCCGCGTCTTCCGTGGTCCTCGAAGCAGAGACCAGGGAGATCGCGGCCTGATAGGCCGCGAGGCTGCTGCGCAGCGCGTCGTCGGCAGTCACGATTTCCGAGGCCGCGTTCTGTTGCAGCCGTTGCAAGGTAGCCTCGGCGGCGTCGGTGCGCGATTGCGCCTCGCGCAGCCGTGCGTCGCGGATTCCGCCATCGAAGATCGGAACCGTGACGCCGCCGAGAACCGTCCCGTTGGTCGCACTGAGCGAAGAACTCGTGGCGACGGGAAGCGAAGGCGAACCGAGCGCGCCGAGGTTCAGTGTCGGCATGGACGTCACGTTGAGGCCGCCGGTGACATAGGTGCCCGACGCGGACAGGAAGACTTTCGGCATGAACTCGGCTTCGGCGGCGGCGATTCCGGCATGGGCGGCCTTTGCGGCGGCATAGCTTGCCTGAATGTCGGCGCGGCGCGCGATGGCGGCGGCGATGAGACGGTCGACGGGAACCATCGCCGCCGGCGAAAGCGGCCGGCCGGAAACGTCGGCGACGCGGATATTGGCCGCCGGCGAGATGCCGACCGACGCGATCAGGCCGTGATAAATATCGCGTTCGGCGCCGCGCGACTGGACGAGATTGAAATTGGCCTGGGCCAGCAATTGCCGGGCCTGGGCGGTCTCGACCGCAGTGCCGACGCCGTTCTTGAATTTCTCCGAAGCGGCGTCGAGCAGGCGCGCGCTGGCGTCCCTGGTTTTCTCCGCTATGGCCACGCGCTGGCGCGCCGAAGTGTAATCATAGAATGACCGGCTGACGTCGAAGATGATTTTCTGATGCGCGCCGTTGAAGCCGATATTGCTCGCCCACGACAGGTTGACGGCGGCTTCCTTGAACGCGTCGCGCTGGCCGAAATCGAACAGCAGCCATTGCAGGCCGACGCCCGTCACGGTCCCGTTGCTGTTGAGCGATCCCGGATTCGACAGCACGCCCGCGGCTTCGTTCGAGCCCGACGTATGCTGATAGCCACCGATCGCCGTGGCGCTCAGCATGGGAAGATAGAAAGCCTTGACGACGCCGACAGCGAGCGCCGCCTGTCGCGCCCTTTCCCAGGCCACCCGCGTCTCTGGATTGCTGGTCTGCGCCAGATCGATCAATTCGGCGAGCGAATAAACATGGCTGGATTCGAGATCGCCGGGGCCGGTGTCGAATTGCAGGTCCGGAAGGGGCGCCAGGCCGAAATCGCGGGCCCCCGTCGCGGTGAGTTTCGACGCGGCGGAAGGATCGGCTTCGGCGCCGCTAACGGAAGTCTCCGGCTTGTAAGGGACATCGGGCGCTTCCGGCGCGAGCGACAGCGACGAGGCCGCGCAACCCGCGAGGGCGCCGGCGAGCATCAACAGCGCCAGCACTCTGATCGATCGCCATATTGCGCAGCCGCGGTCGTGTTCATTCATAGGCGCCGGCCTCCGTGTGCAGAAGGCGACGGTAATGGAACAGGGTCATCTTGACGTTGTTCAGACGAGCCATCAGGGCTTCGAGCGCGCTGATTTGTGGCGAAGGCTCGTCATCCGGGGAAAGCGCGGGCGGCATCGAATCGACGAGCGCCCCGGACGAGACGTCGAAGGGCGCGGCAAGGCTGAAAGCGAGCGTCTGCAGGTTCATTTCGGCGTGCAGCAACAACTGGCGTAGCGCCTCGGACTTTTCCGCGTCGCCTTGCGGTGGAGGAAAGGCGGCGACAACCGCCAAAGCATTGACGAAGCCTCGTAGCGCCTTGATGGCGAGCTTATTGGCCTGCGCCCGCAGACGGCGGTTTCCCGAGTGAAATGTTTCATAGCCATATGCCGCGAGATTGGCGGAGGCGGTCTCGAGCGTCGCATAGGCGCGGCCTGCTTCCTGGATCGCACCGGCAGCGGGGTCGAAGGCGGCCTTTGTCTTTACGACATCCCGGCACTGCCGGATCAGTTTATCGAGATCGAGACGGAGCTGGGTCAAGGTCGAGACGGGGAAGATGCGGGTGAATATGAGATAGACGACAAGGTCGCCGAACAGGATGCCGATGACGCGATCGCGCGCGACGACCAGGTCGAATCCCGGCTCGGCACCTTGCAGGATGCACAGGTAAAGCGCGAAAGCGATCTGAAAGCCGATATAGGAGACCGTGGGCTTGCCGACGGCGATCCAGGCCGCGGGCAGCGTGACCAGGCCGACGAGAACGACCAGCGAGGTAATCGAGGTCGTGTCGGGAAGGATGAAGACGATCGATACTATGCCCAGCAGGGCGCCGACGAGGCAGCCCGCGATGCGCAGAAACAGTTTCTGCACGGTTTCGCCGACGGTGGTAAGCGAAACGATGAAACAGGTCAGCATGGCGGTATGGATGCCGGGCCAGTCGAGCAGCGTATAGGTGAGATAGCTGATCATGACCGCCGCCGTTCCCTTTAGCGCGAAACGGCTATAAGCGGGGTCGCTGAAGGCGCCTGAGACGAAAAAGCCGCCTTTCTTCTTCTTGACTTCGCCTTTTTCAGCCTGTTCTGGCGCCTTTTCCCGGCGCTCGATCGGCCCACCCGCGACGACATCCTCCATCTGCGACGTCAAGGCCGCGATCTGGTCCTGCAGATCGCATGGCGGCGGCGCGGCAGACGCCTCGCCCTTGCCTCGCGGCGGAATGACGCGCGGCAGGCGCTCTATCGCATTGGACAGGGTCTCCAGCCGCGCGACCAGCGCGCCCGACTCGGCCGGTTCGGGCGTCACAGTCTTCATCGCCACCACCGTCATCGCCAGTCCATAGGACAGAGACGCCAATTCGCCGAGGCGCC
>NZ_JBKQOU010000354.1:0-3699 GCF_052145335.1 Rhodoblastus sp. | reverse complement strand
TCGACCTCTGGTACATCAAGCACTGGAGCCTGGCGCTCGATTTCTCGATCCTGTTCCGCACCATCGTTGTCGTCTTGCATGGCAAGAACGCCTATTGATCGGGGACGCGTTACAACACCCGTCGATGATGGCGCTCTAGGTTTTGTGGACAGTTATCTTAGCCATAGAGCGATTGCGGCGATTGTGACGACGGCGAGGTAGTTTCTCGCCGTCTTTTCATATCGGGTGGCGACGCGGCGGAATTGCTTGAGTTTGCTGAAACAGCATTCGACGAGGTGGCGCTGCGCATAGAGGTGCTTGTCGAGCCGGTGCTTTTTGGCGCGCGAGGGATTGTTGGGGATGACGGCGAGTGCGCGTTTTTCGTTGATCGCCTGACGAAAATGATCGGCGTCATAGGCCGTGTCCGCCATGACGATCTTTGCAGGCAAGCCTTCGATCAAAGGCGCCGCCTGTGGCGAATCTCCTGATTGGCCGGGCGTAAGCGTGAAGCGCACCGGGCATCCCAAACCGCGAACGGCGAGATGAATTTTGGTGCTCAGTCCGCCGCGCGATCGTCCAATGGCCTGATTTTGAGCCCCCCTTTTGCGCCGCTGGCGTGTTGATGTGCCCGGACGATGGTGGAATCGACAATCAGGTATTCGAAGTCTGGATCATCGGACATCGCCTCAAACATCCGCCGCCAGACGCCCTTTTGGCTCCAACGGTTGAAGCGTCGAAAGACGCTGTTCCACGCGCCAAAAACTTCGGGAAGATCGCGCCACGGCGCGCCCGTCCGCACGATCCAGAGAATCGCTTCGACAAACATCCGGTTATCGCGCCCGGTCGAGCCACACTGGTCCGGACGACCAATAATAAGGCCCGAAACACGTTCCCATTGTTCATCGCTCAATATCAGACGGTCCATACAGGCCAAGGCTTCCTCCTAAAAGAAAGCCTTGACTCACGCCGCAGCTGATTTGGGAATCCCGAGAGTCCACAAAACCTAGACCACCGCTTACGCCGCGGGCGGGCGGATTTCATCGGGGAAGCGCGCGGCGGCGATGCGCTGATATTCGTCGCGCACATGGACCTCGCCATATTGGCGCTCGAGCCGCCGCACGGTGAAATGGCCCTTGGCCAGCGACTGGAAGTGATCGATGAAGGCGAGATTGATCGCCGCGCCGCCAAAGGCGCCGAGCGCCGGCGTCGCCTGGGCGATGAATTTCTGGCCGACCACCACGCCGAAACGCGAGCCGAGCTGCGCCAGCAGCCGCACCAGGGCCGGGGCCGTCTCGTCGATGATTCCCCGGCTGGCGATATAGCGCGCCGCCTCCGAAACCGAACGCGCCAAAAGGGTGCGCACGGCGAAATAGCCGGATTCGGTGACGTTGGCGCCGATTTCGCGTCCGTCGAGGGCGAAAACCTCCAGGCAAGCCAGGGCTGCTTCAGGCTTGCCGAGATCCTCGCCCTCGGAGCGGGCGATATCGGCGATGGAGCGCAGCATCACGGTCGTGGTCACCGGCAATTCGAACGGCAGGCTGACGAGACCGAGAGCGCCGCCCGCCGCGCCGGAGGCCGCCGCCATGAGTTTGTGAGCCCGATTTCGGTTCTGCAGCGGCTTGCCGGCAAGGGAGGCGATCGCCGCGCGAAGAGCCGCGCGCATCGCCGCCATGGCCGCGCCGTCGATGATCTTGCCGACCTTTTCCGGCGCCAGGCCCTTGGCCAGGTTCAGCTTGCGGCCGACCATCCGCGACAGGCGCAAGGCCGGACCGACGCGCTCCAGCCGCCGCACCGCGTCGATAAGCGCGGCGTGGTCGGCGGGGGACATCTGGCTGGTGTCGAACTGGACATTCATGCGCGTGATTCCAAAGCGGATTTCAAAAATGGCGGCTTTGCGTCAACAATCAAGAGCGGATCAAGGGCCGAATTAACCGTGAAACCGGTTCCGACGTTAAGAACGACCCTTGCCGAATTATTGACGCAAAGCGACCCGGGGCCGTCGCGTCGCCGCGCAGGCCCGGGAAATCAGGCGATAGCGGGAAATGCCGACAATTTGATGGTTTTTCGGAAGCGCTTTTTATACTTAATCCGAACAACTCGAAAAATGAACGGGTTTGTCTAAAATGCGGCGGTTTTACTTATCCTGACGCCAAAGAGAGGCGGTCATTATTGCCCTAACAAAGGGAAATGACATGCGCTTCTCATCGCTCAAGGCCATCGGTTTCGCTCTCGCCGTCGTGTTCGCGCCGCTGTTCGCGGAAGCGGCCTCGGCCGGCCAGGATGTGGCTTATGCCTCGATCGGCGATGAAACCAGCATTCCCTTCGGGTGGGTGGAATTCTGCCAGCGCTACAAGGGTGAATGCGCCGCCTCGGGCGCGGCGGCCGACGTTAACCTGACCGAGAGCGCCTTGCGCGAAATCCAGCAGGTCAACGCCTGGGTCAACCGCAGCATCGAAGCGGTCTCGGACATGGATCATTGGGGCGTGGTCGATCGCTGGGACCTTCCGATGGACGGCAAGGGCGATTGCGAGGATTATGCCTTGTTGAAGCGCAAGATGCTGATCGAACGCGGCTTTCCCCGTCAGGCCCTGCTGATCACCGTGGTGCGCGACCAGCAGAACGAGGGCCATGCCATCCTGACCGTCAAGACCAACGCCGGCGAATTCATTCTCGACAACCTCAATGACGAGGTGAAGCCGATCAACCGCATCGCCTATCGCCTGGTGAAGCGCCAGAGCCAGGAAGACCCCAATGTCTGGGTGTCGCTCGGCCCGGTCGCCGCCCCGGTCTACGCCTCCCGCTGATTTTTCCCCCTGCAAGCGAGAGCCCCGCCCGAAAGGGTGGGGTTTTTGTTTGTCTTCCGTAACGAGGCGCGGTAACGGGGCGGCTGGTCGTCGCTCGATCCCCTCATTCTCGCGCCGTCATTGCGAGGAGCGAAGCGGCGAAGCCATCCCGAGGCGAAGCGTGCGTGTGGATCTGTTCGATTTCGAGCTTCCCGAGGAGAGGATCGCTCTGCGGCCCGCCGAGCCTCGGGAATCGGCGCGCCTTCTCGTGGTCGCGCCGCAGGGCTTGCGGGACCGTCTCATCGGCGACCTGCCGGAATTCCTGCGGCCCGGCGACGTGCTGGTGGTCAACGACGCGCGGGTCATTCCGGCGCAATTGTTCGGCTGGCGCGAGCGCGCCGGAATCCGCGCCCGCATCGACGCGACCCTTCACAAGCGCGAGGACGATTCGCATTGGCGGGCCTTCGTCCGGCCCGCGAAAAAACTGAAAATCGGCGAGACGGTGGTGTTCGGCGGACCCGGGGATAGCGCCGCCTGCCAGATGGGGACGCTCTCAGCGAAAGCGGTGGAGAAGAACGACGGTGAACTCCTGCTCGCCTTCAATCTGAGCGGACCGGCGCTCGACGACGCCATCCAGGCCCATGGCCACATGCCCTTGCCGCCCTATATCGCCGCCCGGCGTCCCGAGGATGCGCGTGACGCAAAAGATTACCAGACCTTGTTCGCAGAAAAATCCGGCGCGGTGGCGGCGCCGACCGCCGGTTTGCATTTCACCGATGATCTGGTGGCGGCGGCGCGGGCCGCCGGCGCCGGCATCGAGAAAGTCACGCTGCTGGTTGGCGCCGGCACCTTCCTGCCGGTCAAGGCGGAAGACACGGCCGATCACGTCATGCACAGCGAATGGGGGGAGATCGACGCCGCCACGGCGGCGCGGCTC
>NZ_JBKQOU010000353.1:0-3920 GCF_052145335.1 Rhodoblastus sp. | reverse complement strand
TCAAGCTTCCGCCAATTCTGCGCAATGACATAAAAACCACTGATAGGTGGTGGCGACGCCCTCGGCCAAGCCAATCTCCGGTTTCCAGCCAAGCGCCGCCAACCGACCCGAATCCATCAGTTTTTTGGGCGTGCCGTCCGGCTTGCTCGCATCGAAGCGCAGTCGCCCGCGAAAGCCGATCGTTTCAGCGACGATCTCCGCCAGTTCGCGTATGCTGACATCCTGTCCAGCGCCGCAATTGATCGGTTCGTTTTCGTCATACTTGTCCATGCAGAAGACAACCCCCCGCGCCAGATCGTCAACATGCAGAAATTCGCGGCGCGGCGTCCCGGTCCCCCAGACAATGACTTCGTCGGCGTCTTGCTCTTTCGCCGTGTGGACCTTGCGTATGAGCGCCGGCAGCACATGGCTCGACGCCAAATCGAAATTGTCATTGGGACCATAAAGGTTGCACGGCATTATCGAGATATACCGCCGGCTGAATTGGCGGCGGTAGGCCTCGCACATCTTGATCCCGGCGATTTTGGCGATTGCATACCATTGATTGGTCCGTTCAAGCGGGCCGCTGAGCAGGGCCTGCTCCTGGATCGGCTGAGGCGCGAATTTCGGGTAGATACACGAGGATCCCAGAAAAATCAGCCGATCGACGCCCGCGAGATGGGAAGCGTGAATGACGTTGCTTTCAATCGCAAGATTTTGATAGAGAAAATCAGCGGGGTAAGCGTCATTGGCGAGAATGCCGCCAACTTTCGCCGCCGCGAGGATCACTATATCGGGACTACTGTGCTTCAGCCAAAGCTCCACATCCGATTGGCGACTCAGATCGAGCTGCGATCGTTCGACAGTCAAAATCTCGAAGCCAATACTCTGTAGACGACGGACGATCGCCGACCCCACCATTCCCCGATGTCCAGCGACATAAACACGCCGACCATTCATCGTCATTCTCCGTAAAAATCAGGTGCGGGCGTTGGTCCAGGCCCGTCGTTCAATAGACGTTGCGCCACGCTCGGGAGGAGGCCACGGTTCGCCAGAGGCAAAGCAAATCCATCCGGATAGACCAGTTGTCTATGTAATACAGATCGTGCTTGACGCGGCGGCGTATGTCCTTTTCCGATTTGATCTCCCCTCGAAAGCCATTGACCTGCGCCCAGCCGGTGATCCCCGGCTTCATATTGTGGCGGCGCGCATAAGGAGCGATCGATTGCCCGAAATTTTGATCATGTGCAAAGGCATGCGGGCGCGGCCCGACCAACGACATTTCTCCGCGCAACACGTTCACCAACTGCGGAAATTCATCAATGCTGAAGCGCCGCAGCCATCTCCCCACGCGCGTCACGCGCGCATCGTTACGACAGGCTTGAACGACGTTGCGTCCGTCCTCCATCGTCGTCATAGAGCGAAATTTGAATATCCGGAACGGCTCCTGATTGAAGCCATAACGCCGCTGCGAAAAGATCACCGGTCCAGGACTGTCAAGCTTGATCAGCAAGGCCACCACAGCAAGAAGCGGCGAGAGCAGCACCAGTCCGATTCCCGCTCCGGCGAGATCGATCGAACGCTTCAGAAGAACTTCCGCATTCGAGAGCGGAGGGCGCACAAGTTCGATGGTTGAAGCCCGCCCGATGTCGAAGTTGCAGGCGTCAGCCAATTGTGCAAGACGAGGATCCGATGCGAGACGGATCGATGCAGGCACGCGCCTGAAGGCCTCTACGCAGGCGTCGATCAGTCTGCGCCGCGACCAGGGCGCGACGATGACGACTTCATCCGGCCGTAGAAACCGCGCGCTGGCCGCGGCCAGAGCCAAGTCGGCCTGAATATGATCGCCTCCTCGCAAGGCGAAGGCGCCGACCAGATTCATGCCAAGCATCGACGCTTCATAGCGTTTGCGAAAGACCGCGATCTCGCTTTCGAATCCGACAAGGAAAATTCGGCGGCAGAGAAGCCCTCCAGCTCTCGCCTGAGCGCGAGTAGCGACCACCAGGAGAGCGCGCGTAGCAAGAAGAGAGGCAAACCCTCCGAAATAGAAGATCGTCACAGCGCTTCGCGAGGCCTCAGCTGACGTCTTGGTCACAAATCCGATCGTCAAAAGGCAGAGAAAGGCTAAACTCCATAACAACGCCGTCCGCTTGGCGTGTCCTTCGAAACTTAGATAGGCAGGAACGACGTATTCACCCCGGGCGGCGCAGGGCAGCGCGAAAAGGACCGCCGCCAGACTGCCGATCAGCGACATTGAATAAGTGATCGGTTCACCTCCCCACCAGGCGTGATAAAGAAACGCTGCGCAGGCGGCCGTGGCTATCACGATGCAGCTATCGCAAAGCGCGAGGCAAGCGGAATAGCCGACGATGACGAGAGCCGAGCGTCTGTGCGCTGACAAGGCCCCAACCTTGGGCCGGCGCCGCGATTCGCCGCCGGCTGAATGCGCGCGCAAGCCGCGCGAAGCGCGCGGGCGCCGCTCGACTGCTTCGCCCGCCGGCGTGGGCCATTCAGCCCTGGGCCAAGCGACCCTCGCGCGTTCGCGCCAAACGGACATGGCCAACCTGTCGATTTTCGCCATTTTCGCTCCTTCCCGTTGACCAGCATCCACCCTCCTGCGTCAGCGCTCGATCGGATGAACTGGAGAACGGCAATCAGTCGGAAGCAAGGGACAGGGGACGTCAACAGTGGCGAGCGAGTCGAAGCCCTGCCCGTCGCCGATCAACGCCATCTCGAATTCGGGCAGTATCGTCTTGCTGCTCAGGGATAGCGCCAGGCGCAACTGGTTTGATTTCAAGCGGCCAAGATCTGTCGAAGCTGCCTCCTTGATCTTAGCCGCAAGTGCGACAGGATCGCCGGCAGGAACCAACAAGGCCGAGCCGTGCAACAGTTCGGCGAGTTCCGTATCCGGTTCGGCGGTGACGACAATCGGCTTGCCGCTCGCGAGCATGGCGCCAAGCTTTGAGGGAAGAGCAAGGTCTGAAGCTTGCTTCATCTGCGGCAGGACATGCATGTTGGCGAGATCGAGCAATTGATTGAAACGCCCGGGTGGCTGCAACGGCAGGAACGACAGATTCTGCAGGTCGCCGTAACGCGCGAGCAATTCGACCTTTTTTGGTCCTTCGCCAGCGACGACAAAATGCAGTTGCTGGACGTCCTGACACAACCGGGCAGCGTCGAGGAAAACCTCGAGCGCCTGTTTGGCTCCGATATGGCCGGCGTAAAGCATCACGAACTTCTTCCGATCCAAGCCTAGTTCGTGGCGAAAGACGTCCGACTGCTCCGAAGCCGGGGGACGGATAGCGTCAAGGTCGACCCAGTTGCGGATCACCATCGTCCGATCAGCGCGCATGCCTTTCCGCAACAAGGCTTGCCGCATCTTGTTCGAGATCGTCACCGCGAGGTCGAACCTGCGAAGCACGCGTCGCTCGAACGCCAGCGCCATGCTACGGATCCGCTCTCCGTTCAGATGGCCAACCTCAAAAGCCGCATCAACTGGATCAGACGCAATTAGAGACGCGCCAGGGTCCGGCATTTCGTCTAGGCGTCCATTTTTCGATATGCTACCGCCCTATGGGTGACTCGCGGCCGAGTACCTCTCGAAGGGCGCGATGAATTCGGAAACGTCATTTCCGAATTCAATGTCAAAGAGGCTGACCGAGGGCAGATGCGCGTCGCGTCGACAGGGCTGAGCTCACGTCAAAACGACCGAATGTTGTACCCGACCAGCTAGCAGTTCGTGTAGCGATACCTCGAGCCTTTTCATCTCCGCCTGAAATGGAAACAACCCATTTCCATCTGCTTTAATAAATACTGATATCTTAACCACTTACTACTCTCGTAGAAGCACCGCAATAGCTTTGTTTAGGAAACGATTATGTGGCATATAGTTGGTTAGCTGTCATCGATATACAATATTCATGCATCGTTGACGCGTCGAC
>NZ_JBKQOU010000352.1:0-2950 GCF_052145335.1 Rhodoblastus sp. | reverse complement strand
AAAGCACTCATGGAGAAGATAACAGTAGCCAAGTCGCGGCACGTATCTTCGGAACGAACGGTTCTATGCGCAACCCGGTACGGGAACGTCATGGCCTCGCGTGGATCGGTTATTCCACTTTTCGTTTCACAGATCAAGCACGGTAGGCCGCTGACGGTGACCGATCCGCAGATGACTCGCTTTCTGATGTCACTTGATCAGTCAGTCGAGCTTGTCCTGTTCGCATATAAAAGGGCAGCTCAGGGAGATATCTTTGTCCAGAAGGCTCCTGCCAGCACGATCGAGACGCTTTTTCTGGCGCTGATGAAGATTTTCAATAAGACGGTCGATGTCAAGATCATCGGGACCCGGCACGGTGAAAAGAAGGCCGAGTGTCTTGTATCGCGAGAGGAAATGGCGCGTGCAATGGACCTCGAAGAATTCTATCGTATTCCGGCGGATGATCGAGATTTGGACTATTCAAAATACTTTGTCACCGGCGAAAAGGAAGTGTCGAATTTGGAGGACTACACGTCCAATAACACGCAGATTCTCAACGTTGGCGAAACAGTCAATCTGTTATTGAATCTAGATTACATAAAGAACGAATTGAAGAGCTGAATTGGGGGCGATGTATTGCGCAAGGTTATGACGATTGTAGGCACGCGGCCTGAATTGATCAAAATGTGCTGCGTCATCGAGCGGCTTGATAGGGAGACCGATCACGTTTTGGTCCATACCGGTCAGAATTACGACTATGAACTGAACCAAGTCTTTTTTGACGACCTTGACATCCGAAGGCCCGACCACTTCTTGAGTATTGCGGGACAGACCACAGCCCAAACCATCGGAAATGCGATCGTCAGGGTGGATGAAGTGCTGGAGCTCGAAAAGCCCGACGCCTTTATGATTTACGGTGACACCAACTCTGGCTTGGCTGTCATCGCCGCCAAGCGCCGCAAAGTGCCGATCTTCCATATGGAAGCGGGAAACCGTTGTTTCGACCAGCGCGTTCCGGAAGAGCTCAACCGTAAGGTCATCGATCACCTCGCTGACGTGAACATGGTGCTGTCCGAGCACGCGAGGCGTTACCTTCTCGCGGAGGGCCTGCCCGGCGAGCGGATTTTCAAGACCGGCTCGCATCTCGACGAGGTTTTCCAGCGATTCCTGCCGAAAATTGAGGCGTCCACGGCGCTCAAGGCGCTCGAGTTGGAGAAGGGCGGCTATTTCCTCGTGAGCAGCCATCGCGAAGAGAATGTTGACGACCCAGGCCGCTGCCGGGCGCTGATCGGAACACTAAACGCACTTGCCGATTCTTATCAGGTGCCGATCATTTTCTCGACGCATCCTCGGACGCGCAGCCGGCTCGACGCGATCGACGGGATGCGCGTTGATCCCTTGGTGCGGTTCTTGCGGCCGTTTGGGTTCTCCGACTATGTACGCCTGCAGAGGGACGCGAAATGTGTGCTGTCCGACAGCGGCACCATCACCGAGGAAGCGTCCTTGTTGGGGCTGCGCGCAGTCAACCTGCGCGATGCACACGAGCGGCCCGAGGGCATCGACGCGGGAGTTCTCATCATGTGCGGCGTTCGACCCGAGGCCGTGCTCGACGCCGTGAGGGTGACCTTGGCGCGTAGGCCGGCGCAGGAAAGGAAAGCCGGTGTGGTGGACGACTACTTCGGAGGATGCGTCTCCGAAAAAGTGGTCAACATCGTGTTGAGCTATATCGACTACGTCAACCGAACGGTGTGGTCGAAATGATGTCGCGACAAAATGACGTCCCGACACGGTGACGGCGCAGTTGTACGGGCTGGGGCAGACGGTCGTTGAATTATTCCTCCGACGTGCGGGGTGATGCGAGTGAGTGGAGGAGATGCGTCGCGGCGAATGAAGATTCTTTACGTTTGTTTTCCGTACAGCGTTCATGCCGCGCGATGGACGCGACTGCTCGATGGCGCTGGGCACGACATTCATGTGTTCCCGTCGCAGGCAAATCACCACCTGCACGAAGATTTCCGAGACGTTACGTTCTGGCCGGTTTCCGATCTCGCCTTCGATGTCGGCAGCCGGCCGATTCGGATAGGCACACTGCCCGAGATGCCGCCATCTAGCCCAGAGACGCGGCTCGCCGCCCTGATGGCCGTCGGTCAGTTCGACATCGTCCATTCGCTCGAGTTTCAGCACGCCGGTTACATGACCCTCAAGGCGTTGGCGGAAGTTCCACATAGACGTCCGATCTGGATCGCGACGAACTACGGCTCCGACATTTCGCTCCTTGGCGGTTCACCCGAACATGCAGCCCGCATTCGCGAGATCGTGTCGGAATGCGACTACTACTCAGCTGAATGTCGTCGGGACGTCGAACTGGCGCGCAGGTTCGGATTGCGCAAGCCGGTTTTCGCTGTTTGCCCAAACAGCGGAGGAATCGACATGGAGTTGACGGCCCAGTTGCGACCCCCCGGCCCGACGTCCACCAGGCGCGTGATTGCCGTCAAGGGATACCAGCATTTCGCTGGCCGCGCATTGACCGCCCTCCAGGCCATCGACCACGTCAGGGAGCGTTTGGGCGATTATCGCGTATGCATATTCTCGCCATTCCCCAAGGTGCGGCAGGAAGCGGAGCGTCTTCGTTCTCAACGAGGCGTCGACGTAGAGTGCCTGCCTGAGCACGTCCCGCATGCAGAGATCCTTCGATTGCACGGCAGCGCGCGCGTATCGATGGCCATAAGCGTAGGCGACGGCATAAGCACCGCGCTGCTGGAGGCAATGGCGATGGGCTCTTTTCCCATACAAACCTGCACCGCCTGTGCAGACGAATGGATTGTCGACGGGAAAAGCGGATTCATTGTTCGCCCGGATGATATCGAGCAAATCGCCGATCGCCTCTTGAGGGCGCTGGACGATGACGAACTGGTCGACAGCGCCGCAAGTCTCAATTTTGACCGGATCTCCACTTTCGCCAGCCGGGAGG
>NZ_JBKQOU010000351.1:0-12717 GCF_052145335.1 Rhodoblastus sp. | reverse complement strand
GCGATGGCGAGGCCGATGGCCGGCTTGCCGTTGACGCGAAACATCGGCTGCGGCGGGTCGGCCAGGGCGCGGCGAACATCAGCTATGTCGCGCAGCCGGACGAGGCGTCCGTTCGACAGGAAATTGGCGTCGAGAATGTCGTTTTCGGAGCGAAAGGCGCCGGTCACGCGGATCGACAGTTTTTCGTCGCCAGTCTGCAGCGAGCCCGCCGGAATCACCGAATTCTGCGCCCGCAGCGCGGCGATCAGGGCCGCGCGGTCGATGCCGAGGCCGGCGAGCGTCCGGGTCGAGAATTCGACGAAAATCTGCTCGTCCTGAGCCCCGAGAATTTCGATCTTCGAGACGTCTTTAACTTGCAGGAGCTTGGAGCGGATGTTCTCGACATGATCGCGCAATTCGCGATGGGTGAAGCCGTCGGCGGTAAAACCGTAGATCAGCCCGTAAGTATCGCCGAAATCGTCGTTGAAGCCGGGACCGACGACGCCGGCGGGCAGCGTTCGCCTGATGTCGCCGATATTCTTGCGCACCTGATACCAGATGTCGGGCACCTGTTTGGCCGACGTCGACCCTTTCAGGGTGACGAAGATCGTGGCGACGCCCGGACTCGTGTAGCTGCGCAAAAAGTCGAGGCCCTTGGTCTCCTGGAGCTTGCGTTCGATCCGTTCGGTCACCTGCTGGAGCGTGTCGTCGAGCGTCGCGCCGGGCCAGGACGCCTGCACGATCATCGTGCGGAAGGTGAATGCGGGGTCTTCGCTGCGTCCCAGGCGGTAATAGGAGGAGAGGCCGGCGATGACGATCGCGATCATCGCGAAGACGACGAACGAACGATGTTTCAGCGCCCAATCGGAAAGATTGGGGCCAATCATGACTGGGCCCCCAACAGACGGACCTTTTGATCGGGGTGAAGCGCCTGGACGCCGGCGGTGACGACCAGTTCGCCGCCTTCGAGCCCGCTGGAAATCACCACCGTTCCCGGATCGAAGCGCAGCACTTCCACTCGCTGAAGCTTGACGGTCATGGTTGCGGGATCGACGATCCACAAGGCGGGAGCGCCGTCGGCCGCCGTCAGCGCGCTCGCGGGCACGGCGATGCCCTGGGCGGATTCCATGTCCATTCGTCCCGTGACGACGGCGCCGAGCCGCATGGCGCTCGGCGGATTATCGACGCTGACCCGCACCTTGAAGGTGCGGGTAATGGGGTCGGCCTGGGGATCGACCTGGCGGACGCGGCCCTTGGCCGTGACGGAAGGGTCATCCGCCAGAGCGACGACAATAACGGCGTCGGCGGGGGCCGAGCGAATCAGCTGAGCCGGGACGTCGAACACAGCGTCCCAGCCGGAATCGCGGGCCACCTGGAACACCATCTGCCCGGCCTGGACGACTTCGCCCGATTCCGCGCGCCGCGCGGTGATCGTGCCCGCGACATCGGCCTTCAGCTCGGTGTAGCTCACCCGGTCCTCGGCGATATGCAATTGCGCCTTGGCGTCGTCCACACTCGCCTGCGCCGTGCGCAAGGCCTGTTGGGCCTGGTCGAACTGGACCCGTGTGGTGAAGCCACGGTTCAGCAGCGTTTGCTGGCGCTCGAAATTATTGCTGTCCTGCATCAGTCTCCCCTGCGCGGCGGACAGGGCGGCGCGCGCAGACCGCAGGGCGTTAAGCTCGTTCTGCGGATCGAGCTTGGCCAGCACCTGATCGGGAGTGACGTGGTTACCGACGTCCGCCCGCCGTTCGATGATCCGTCCGCCGATGCGAAAGGCGAGCGAGACCTCCTTTTCAGCGAGAATCTGGCCTGTGAGCATGACCGACTGACCAAGTTCGCTCTTTTCGGCGATCACGGTGCGGACCGGACGCGGCGGCGGCGCTTCGCCAGCTTTCTCCGGCTTGCAGCCGGCGAGGGCCAGGGCTGCCGCCAATATGGCGAAATAGATCGGGGTCCGGACACGTCCTGCTCGGGATTCGAAATCGATCGGAGACAAGGCATTCCCCCACATTCGCAACAAGGCCCTGACTAAAGAGGTCCGAGCTTAACCCCGACACTATGGCCACCGCTGGCGCGATGAGCAATGCCAAAAAAGCTTCTGGTCAGCCTCGGATGTCATGGAGCGCGACCCCTTTTTTTCGACCCTCGCCACCACTGGTTCAGATTCAACAATGAGCTCTTGTTTTACAATACGTTCCTCGGCGCCGTTTACCGCGCGTTCCCCGTTGAGCCTGACGGGCTTATCGCGCCCCGTGCCTTTTTTCGAATCCGCTCTCCTGACGGCCAGCCTTGCATGCTGACCCGCGCGGGCGCATTTTGGCTTCCAATCCGCTTTCGGGAGGCTTCGTGGCTCGACGGTCAGGCAGCGCTGATCTGCCTCTTCATAACGGCCGGGTTCCGGCATGGCTCGGCCAGCGCATGGCGCGGCTGGGCGCGGTGATCGGCGAAGCGATCGTGCACCATTATGGCCGCGACGAATTGTTGCGCCGTCTCGCCCATCCTTTCTGGTTCCAGTCCTTTGGCGCCGTGATGGGAATGGACTGGCATTCCTCGGGCGTCACCACAAGCGTGATCGGCGCGCTCAAGCGCGGACTTGCCCCGCTCTCGGGCGAACTCGGCATCTATGTCTGCGGCGGACGCGGCCGGCATTCCCGCCAGACCCCGCAGGAGTTGACGGCCATCGGCGAGCGGGTCGGATTCGACGGGACGGCGCTTGCGCAAGCCAGCCGGCTCGTCGCCAAGGTCGACAGCGCCGCGGTGCAGGACGGGTTCGACCTTTATCTGCACGGCTTCATTGTGACCGACAACGGCCATTGGGTCGTCGTCCAGCAGGGCATGAATGGCGAAACCCGATTGGCGCGGCGCTACCATTGGCTTTCGGAAGGGCTGCAAAACTTCGTCGAGGCGCCTCATAGCGCGATCGACGGCGAAAACCAGGGCACGATTGTCAATCTCACCGACCGACGGGCGCAGGCCTCGCGTGCGCGCCAACTCGACCTTCTACGCGATCTCGGACCCGACGGAATTGTTCGCGAAATGGCGGCTGTCGAGGGCATAAGGGAGCCCGAGCCCGCACAGCCCTTGCTGCCCCACCTCATCATGCCCGAGCATCACGACCCCCGTCCCAAGGACGTGATCCTTCGCCGGCTGCATGGCGCGCTCGCCGCCGCGGCCGATCGCGGGCCGAAAGATTTTGGCGAATTGCTGCTGACGCCCGGCGTCGGCGCCCGCACGGTTTTATCCTTGGCCCTAGTGGCGGAGGTTGTGCACAGCGCCCCCTGCCGCTTCGCCGATCCCGCGCGCTTCTCGCTTGCTCATGGCGGAAAAGACCGGCATCCGTTTCCGGTTCCGCTCAAGGTCTACGACCAGACGATCGAAGTGTTGAAGAGCGCGGTTGCGCGCGCAAGGCTCGGCAATGAAGACCGGCTCGAGGCGCTCCGTCGGCTCGACGAACAGACAAGGCGCCTCGAGCGGGAGGTCGCAGCAGGACCATCGCTGGCGGAATTTGTGAACGAGGAAAAGCGGCGGTCGCACGAATATGCGGGCCGCAGCGTGTTCGGCTGGGAGCCGGCGCCGGGCGGCGACCTGGTCAGGCCAGCTGCCGGGCCCCGCGAAAGAACCCATACAGCGCCCAAACAACGCTGAAGCTCCGAAACGCAATTTGCAGCCGTTCGGTCGTCGCCGCCCGCCCCGGCGCAATGTGTGGAGCGGACGCCTCTCCCTTGGCAAGGCTTACCCCACTTGATGCTCTAACGCCAAAACCGATTGTAGTCGTAGTCGGCGGGCCAAAAGCTGGCGTGTCTTGCCCGCGGCAACCCGGCTTCAGCACGTGAATAATGCCGCTGATGATGCGACGATCGTCGTCACGTGGCGCGCCCGGTCGATTTTTCGGCAGCAACGGCTCGATCGCCGCCGACGGCTGATCGTCCAGATGCTTCGAGCCCCTCTTTGGAAACTTGAATCGCTTTCCATTCACACTATCAATGTCTGATGGTTTCCAGCCTAGGGCGAGGTCGAACTGGCGCGCGCCTGCTTCAGCCTTACGCCGCGCCCGCCGCCACGGCTCTCGGCATTGTCTCCGAGGATCTCGACACCAGCTCGGTCAAGAGCGTCGATCACCTTGGTGAGCGTATCGATCATGCCCCTGACATTACCTTCGCTCGCTTCCATGCGCTGAATGGTTGGAAGTGACACTCCGGACAGTTCGGCCAACTGGCGTTGGTCGATACCAAGCAAAGCGCGAGCGGCTCGTAGTTGCAAGGCGCTGATCACGGTGCGACGACTCCATTACGTGCATCCAGATTCAACAGTCTGTGGATCGTTGTAAAAAGCATCAAAGTTGGTCTACTGCACATCGAAGTTGGCCGATTGTATGTCAGGCGCCAAACATGAATCGGATAGCTGCGCATGAACCTGCCGGCAGCCTATGCCGCCCATCGAAATGCCGCCGCGTAACAAGCGAACGAGAACGCCAAAGTCGCGAACATAGGGGCGCGAAGAAAGGTCCAAGATTGAGCAAAAACCCAGTCGCCCAAGCCAGCAAACATGCCGTCGCCATATCCTAATATGATCAGCGCCGCAGCAACGCCGAGCCCCGTTTGCGAGCCCCATTTGGTAGCAGCCGGCGCGGGCAAGTTGGACGTGAGGACCCTGATCACCAGCCCGCAATATCCAAAACACAGAATGGCTTGGATCAAGATCGCTTCGCGTATCCCGAAATTCCTGCCGTCCGGCAGTGGCGTCGGCGCTGGAAAGCCGCGATAAACTATTCGGTTCATGGCCGATCCGGACGCCTCCATTCATGCGCCTTTAACAGCTTCGTCGGGCAATATTTCGGATCGATGCCCTCGATGACCTTCGCTGGGCAGCGGACTTGGGCCGCGCCAATCACGATCCGTTCACGACGGAAGTTTCACGGAATTAACCCTATCATATTGACCACGAAAATATAGAGCGTAGGCTAAGCCTGTTGGTGATTTGACATCAAGATTGATGGATTATGCATGAGTATGGATGGACAAGGCAGAAGCTTTAGGGCCTGCAAGGTCCCGCCCCGCCCTAAACTGGCCAAAAGGGCGGCGCGGCAAGGGCGCTGCTGATGCCGCCCGCCGGTTTCCTCCTCGGCGATGCGGCATTGCTCGCCCTGGGCGTCATGGCCCTCTTGGGTCGCCGCCACGCAGGCTCCGCTTTCCTCTATTCCGGCGCGCTCACCGTTTCGCTTTTCCTTTTCGGTGCAGCTCTCCTGCGTCTACTGACGGCGGCGGAGCCTTCGACGGCCGTCCTGCCGATGGGCCTGCCTTGGCTCGGCGCGCATTTCCGAATCGACGCCCTTGCCAGCTTTTTTCTGGCGGTCGTCAATTTCGGCGCGGCTTCCGCCAGCCTTTACGCGCTCGGCTATGGCCGGCACGAGCACGAGCCCTTGAGGGTGCTGCCTTTCTTCCCGGCCTTCCTCGCCGGCATGAACTTGGTGCTGATCGCCGACGATGCCTACACCTTTCTTCTCTCCTGGGAGTTCATGTCGCTGGCGTCCTGGGCGCTGGTGATGGCGCATCACCGCGAAGAGGAAAATCTTCGCGCTGGCCTGGTCTACATTGTCATGGCCAGCGTCGGCACTTTCGTTCTTTTACTGGCTTTAGGTCTTCTCGCGGGGCCCGACGGCGGCTACGCCTTTGCCGACATGCGCGCCCATGCGCCCGCGCCTCTGGTCGCCGCGACCGTCCTGGGTCTCGTGCTTGTCGGCGCGGGGTCGAAAGCCGGTCTCGTCCCCTTCCATGTCTGGCTGCCGCTGGCTCACCCGGCCGCGCCAAGCCATGTCTCGGCCTTGATGAGCGGCGTCATGACCAAGGTGGCGGTTTATGGCTTCATCCGGATAGTGTTCGACCTGCTCGGACCGATCGAATGGTGGTGGGGCATTCCGGTTCTGATTGTCGGCGCGGCGACCGCGGTGGTCGGCGTGCTTTTCGCGCTGGTGCAGACCGATCTGAAGCGCGTCCTCGCCTACAGCACCATTGAGAATATCGGCGTGATTTTTGTCGCTCTCGGCCTGTCGCTGGGATTCCTGGCCCATGGATTCCGCGTCGCCTCGGCTCTCGCGATGACGGCGGCCTTGTTCCATGTGTTGAATCACTCGTTGTTCAAAAGCCTGCTGTTTTTCGGCGCCGGCGCGGTCCTGACTTCGACCGGCGAGCGCGACATGGGCAAGCTGGGCGGGCTGTTGAACCTTATGCCGGCTACAGGCCTGTTCATGCTCGTCGGCTGCGCCGCGATTTCGGCTTTGCCGCCATTGAACGGCTTCGTCTCCGAATGGCTGGTCTTCCAGGCGATCCTGCTCAGTCCGGCGCTGCCGAGCTGGGCGCTGAAACTGCTGGTCCCCGCAGTAGGGGCCATGCTTGCCCTGGCCGCGGCGCTGGCAGGCGCCTGTTTTGTCCGGGTTTTCGGTATCTCGTTTCTGGGCCGTCCGCGCGGGCCGGCCGCGGAAAACGCTGTCGAGGTCGACCGCTTCTCCCTGACCGCGATGGGCGCGCTCGCCGGCCTTTGCCTGCTGGCGGGAATTTTTCCGGGGCAGGTGATCGACGCCCTGACGCCGGTCGTGCGCGATTTGACTGGCGCCAATCTGGTCTTCCAATCGGCGATTCCGTGGCTCTCGATCGCGCCGATCGCCGAGAGCCGGAGTTCCTACAACGGTCTTCTGGTGTTTTTCTTCATCACCAGTTCGGCGCTGCTGGCGGCCTATGTGATTCACCATGTGGCGTCCGACGTCATCCGTCGCGCGCCGGCATGGGACTGCGGATTTCCCGACGCCAGTCCGCTCACGCAATATTCTCCCGACAGTTTTTCCCAGCCGATCAGGCGGGTGTACGGCAATTTCGCCTTTCGGGCGCCCGAGCGCGTCGACATGCCGCCTCCCGGCGATCTCCGTCCCGCCCGCTTCGAGGTCGAACTGATCGACATCGCATGGGAGTTCTTTTACGCCCCGGTCATCGGCGTCGTGAACAGGCTGGCGACGTGGTTCAACGGCATGCAATTCCTCACCATCCGGCAATATCTCAGCCTGGTGTTCGCGGCCCTGGTCTTCCTTCTTCTGGTTTTGGCGTCATGGGCTTGATCGGCGATCTCTCCATCCAGATCTCGGAAATGCTTGTGGTGCTTCTGCTGGCGCCGCTGCTGACCGGCTTCATCCGCAAGGCCAAGGCGAGGCTGTTGCGGCGTCGGGGCCCGCCCGTGCTCCAGCCCTATCTCGACCTTGTAAAACTGGTGCGAAAGGAAGCGGTGGTCGCCGAGAGCGCGTCATGGCTGTTCCGCGTCGCGCCCTATATCATTTTCGCCGCCACCTGGGTGGCCGCCGCTCTGGTTCCCACTTTTGCGACGGGCCTTTTGTTCAGCTGGTCCGCGGATCTCATCGCCATCACCGCGCTGCTGGGAAGCGCGCGATTTTTTCTCGCCCTGGCCGGTATGGACGTCGGCACCAGTTTCGGTGGCCTGGGCTCCAGCCGCGAGATGATGTTCGCTACCCTGGCCGAGCCGGCGCTGATCATGATCGTGTTCACCCTGGCCCTGATCGCCGGCTCGACTCAATTGTCGACGGTCGCCGAATTCATGCTGTCGCCCGTCGTCGGCCTGCGGGTGTCGCTGGCTCTGGCGCTGATCGCCCTGGTGATCGTGGCTATAGCGGAAAACGCGCGCATTCCCGTCGACAACCCTTCGACCCATCTGGAGCTCACCATGGTCCATGAGGCCATGGTGCTGGAATATTCGGGACGGCATCTGGCGATGATCGAATTGTCGTCGCAGCTCAAGCTGCTGCTTTACATCTCGCTGATCGCCTGCGTTTTCGCGCCCTGGGGCCTCGCTCCCGTCGCGGCGGGTTTTTCGGCCCATGTGATCGGCGCCGCCGCCTATGTCGGGAAGCTCGCCGGGGCCGGACTCTTGCTGGCTTTGTTCGAAACGACGGTAGCGAAGATGCGCATCTTCCGTGTGCCGGATTTCATCGGCGTGGCTTTGATGCTGGGATTGCTCGCCACGCTCCTGCGCTTCATGTCGCGAGGATTGTAGGATGGGCCGACTCAATTTCGACATCGCGCATATGTTCGCCGGCGGGCTGGTTCTGGTCAGCTTCATGCTGCTCTATCAGGATCGCCTTTACGCGCTGTTGAACATGTTCGCAGCGCAGGCGCTGGTGCTCGCCGCCTCCGTGGCGTGGCAGGCCCATATCCAGGATGCGCCGCACCTTTACATCACCGCCGCCATTACCCTGATCTTCAAGGCGATCGTGATTCCGGTGGCCTTGCACAAGATCGTCGCGCGTCTCGGCATTCATCGCGAGGTCGAGACCGTGGTCAGCACGGTGCCGACCATGCTGGCCGGCATCGCGCTGGTGTCGCTGTCGATGGTCGTCATGCTGCGCGTGACCCAGGGCGCCGACGCCCTTGCGCGGGAGGATCTCGCCTTCGCCCTGTCGGTGGTCCTGCTCGGGCTGTTGATGATGGTCACGCGTAGCAACGCCGTCAGTCAGGTGGTCGGCTTCATGTCGCTGGAGAACGGGTTGATCCTGGCGGCGACGGGCGCCAAGGGCATGCCTTTGGTTGTCGAGATCAGCGTCGCCTTTTCGGTCCTGATCGCGCTCATCGTCGTCGGCATATTCCTGTTCCGCATTCGCGAGCGTTTCGACTCGGTGGACATCCATGCGCTCGACGAGTCGAGAGGCAGGAACCGATGAGCGCGTACATACTGCAAAACGTCCATCTGATCCTGTTCCTGCCGGCTTTGACGGCGCTCGCGCTGGTGGCCCTGCCCGACTTTCGTCTTTCGGCGCGGCTCAACGTGGCCTCCTCATTCGTGACCTTTCTGGCGGCCCTGTCGCTGTTCTACGCCAAGCCTGTGTCCGGGCGCTATCTGCTGGTCGATGACCTCAATATCGTCTTCGTGGTGCTGAACACTTTCGTCGCCTTCACCACCAGCGTCTTCAGCGCCAGCTATATCGCGCATGAACTGGAGACCGGGCGACTGACCCCGACGCATCTGCGCTTCTACCACACCATGTATCAGGTGCTGCTCGGCGCCATGAACCTCGCTCTCGTCGCCAATAATATCGGCCTGATGTGGGTGGCCATCGAAGTCGCGACGCTGACGACGGTGCTGATGGTCGGCATCTATCGCACAGATCGGGCGCTGGAAGCGGCGTGGAAATATTTCATCCTCGGCAGCGTCGGCATTGCCCTGGCTTTGTTCGGCACCATCCTTATCTACATGGCGGCGCGTCCCGTCGTCGGCGAAGGCCTGAACGGCATGGTCTGGACCGTGCTGATCGAGAATGTCGCGCAATTCGACCCGGCGCTGTTGAACCTCGCCTTCGTGTTCCTGCTGCTGGGTTACGGCACCAAAGTGGGGCTGGCGCCGTTGCACGCCTGGCTCCCCGACGCCCACGCCGAGGGTCCGACGCCGATTTCGGCGGTCCTGTCCGGCCTGCTGCTGAATGTGGCTCTCTATGCGGTGCTGCGCTTCAAGCTGTTGATGGCGGCCAATCCCAGGGCCATAGCGCCGGGACCGCTGATGGCGACGCTGGGGCTGCTGTCGCTGGTGTTCGCCGGCTTCATGTTGTACCGGCGCACCGACATCAAACGGATGTTCGCCTATTCCTCAATCGAGCATATGGGCATCATCTCCTTTGCCTTCGGGATGGGCGGGACGCTCGCCAATTTCGCCGGCCTGCTGCACATGACCATGCACAGCCTGACCAAATCGGCGATTTTTTTCGCCGTCGGGCAGATCGCGCAGGCGAAAGGCACGCAGAAGATCGCCGATATTCGCGGTCTGACGGTCACCCACCCATTGCTGGGCTGGGGCCTCGTCGTCGGGGTCATCGCGATTGCGGGAATGCCGCCCACGGGCGTTTTCATGAGCGAGTTTCTGATCGTCAGCTCGACCGTCACCCACGCCCCGCTGCTCGCCGTGCCGTTGACGCTCGGACTTCTGGTCGCCTTCGGCGCGCTGCTGTGGCGGTTGCATGGCCTGGCTTTCGGCGAACCGACGGGGAGCCTGGCGCCGGTCAAGGCCTCCTCGCTGCCGCTGGCGACGCATCTCGGACTGGTGCTGGTAGCCGGCATTTATCTGCCGCCGCCGCTGGTCGCCTGGTTCCACCACGTCGCCATCATGCTGCGTTGATTCGGGAGGACTCATGCCGACTTTGACCGAAGTTTTGGGCGCCTTTCCGCCAATTGGAAATCACCGACCTTGGCCACGGCATCTGGTCGATACGGAAAGCTGGCGCGCCATGATCGAACTTTTGGCCGGGGGCAAGATTTCGCTGCTCGGCCTTTGGGGAGACGCCGACCAGGTTCATATGGCGGTACTTGCAGCTGAGCCTTATTCGGTCACTGTGGCCAGCCTCGCCTGTGACGAGGGCAAATTCCCCTCGGTCGGCCGCTATTATCCGCCGGCGATCCGGTTGGAGCGGACGATCAACGACCTGTTCGGCCTTGTGGCGGTGGACGCAGCCGACAACCGGCCGTGGCTTGACCATGGCAGCTGGCCGATAAACTCGCCGCTTGGCGCCAAAACTCCGTCGGCCGCCGCGCCGTCCGCCTATCAATTCCTGCAAAGCGTCGGCGAAGGCTTGCACCAGATTCCGGTCGGCCCGGTCCATGCGGGGATTATCGAGCCGGGACATTTCCGCTTTACCGCCAATGGCGAAACCATCGTGCGCCTCGAGGAGAGGCTCGGCTATGTCCACAAGGGGGTCGAAGGGCTGATGGCGGGCGCTCCGCTCGAGCCCGCGGCCAAACTGGCGGCGCGCTGTTCGGGTGACAGCACGGTGGCCTATTCGCTCGCTTTTTCGCGCGCCGTCGAGGCGGCTTTGGGCGTCGAGGTTCCAGCGCGCGCCGTCTGGGTCCGGGCCTTGATGGCGGAACTGGAGCGTCTCGCCAATCATCTCGGCGACATTGGCGCCATCTGCAACGACGCCGCGTTCGCGCTGATGCTCGCCCATTGCAGCGTGCTGCGCGAACGCGTCCTGCGCGCCTGTCACACCTGTTTCGGCCACCGGCTGATGATGGACGCCATCGTTCCCGGCGGACTGGAGGCCGATTTCGGCGAACACGGGCCGCAGCTAATTCGCGGTCTGGTGGCGACCATCCGCCTCGCTCTGCCGCAATTGGTGAGTCTCTACGACGACACCGCCTCATTGCAGGATCGAACGGTGGGATCGGGCGTGCTCGGGCCGAAACTGGCGCAGCAATTTGCTTGTGGCGGCTTTATCGGCCGCGCCTCGGGACGCTCGTTCGACGTGCGCCGCGATCTAGCCTACGCGCCCTACGATCAGCTGGTGTTCGGCGTGCCAGTGCTGCAGGAGGGCGACGTCAATGCGCGCGTCTGGATCCGCATCAGGGAAATCGAGCAAAGTCTTGATATGATCGAGCAGATACTCCTGTCGGCGCCGTTGGAGAAAAGAATTTACGCCGACTTGCACATGCAGGAGGCGGCTGCGGGCGAAGGTCTTGCGCTAGTGGAGGGGTTTCGCGGCGACATTCTGGCCTGGGTGCGAATGGCGCCCGATGGAACCATTGAGCGCTGCCACTTGCGCGATCCGTCCTGGTTCCAATGGCCGGTTCTGGAAGCCGCCATCGAGGGCAATATCGTCGCCGATTTCCCGCTGTGCAATAAATCCTTTAATTGCTCCTATTCGGGACACGATCTCTAGGCTCGCTCATGCGCAACATTCTGCTTCAAAGCTTTTTGCGACCTCCGTTGACCGAACCGCGCCCTTCGGCCGACGATGCCGAATTGCTCGAACTGCTGGGCCAGCTCAGGCAGGGCGTAGACGTTTTTTTCGGCGGCAGCCTGTCGATCCGCCAGGTTGACGCCGGCTCTTGCAATGCCTGTGAGCTGGAAATCCACGCGTTGAACAATCCGTTCTACGATCTGGAGAGATTCGGCCTGAAATTCGTGGCCTCGCCCCGCCACGCCGACCTGCTGCTGGTCACTGGGCCGGTGACGGAAAGCATGCGCGAGGCGCTGAAGCGGACCTATGACGCGACGCCTTCGCCGAACTGGGTCGTCGCCGTCGGCGCCTGCGCTCTCGATGGAGGCATTTATGCGGGAAGTTACGCCTGTGCCGGCGGCGTGTCGGACGTGATTCCGGTCGATCTGCACATTCCCGGCTGCCCGCCTTCGCCAAACATGCTGATCAAGGGCCTGCTGGCTTTGATGACGAAGGGCCGGCGCCCGTGACCCTAAGAATTGTCAATTCCGCGAGGCTTGGGGCGCACCTGGCGGAGGGCAGCCGACATTGCATCCGAATGGGCTATCGCCGCTGGTTGGGGTTCCTGTTTGCCGCTCGTCCCGATGACCTGCTCAGGCCGCCGGCCGATCGCATTTCGCTCGAACGAGTTCGCGACTTCAACGTCCAGCTCGGCGGCGAAATGCGTCCGTCCTCGGTCGCGCTGACGATCCAAAGCCTTTACTATGCCGCGCGTCTGGTTGGCGCTGAACGCGACTGGCGCTGGCTTTCTGCGATCAAAGCTCAATTCGTCGCGCGGGCCCGGCCATGCGATCGCTTTGACCGGCTGGCGGCGCCTTGGCAGACGCTCGATCTCGGCATCGAACTGATGGACACCGCTCTCACTCTCTCGAATACGAGCCCTCAATGAAGGAGCGCCTGAAGGTTCTCCAGAACGAACGCCGGGCGCTCGACGTCGATGTCGGCGAGTCGGCGGAGTCGGAACTGACGATTCTCTCGCACCC
>NZ_JBKQOU010000350.1:0-3730 GCF_052145335.1 Rhodoblastus sp. | reverse complement strand
TCCTCGCCGAACTGATGTATGGCGATTCCGACGCTTTGCCGCGTTTCCTGAAAAGCCGCCGGAAACAGAAAAACCTGATCGCCGGTTCGGCTCGCTTCGTTTGGTGGGGCGTCACCGAGCCTTTCCGCGCCCTGCGTTACGCGATGGTGGGCAAGAAGGGGAAAACCGCGCCGGAAATCAATCCGGGCGAAAGCGTTACGCCGCAGTTCGGCGGCGGGAGCGCGGGCAAAATTCGCGGTGTTTCGGGGGCCAGGATGCGCGAGATGCTCGATCAGGCCGCCGGGCAATTGCGGGGCGCGCCGCCGCAGACCGCCGTTTCCGCGGAAGAGATATGACGATGCGCGCCAGGCTAGCCCAGGCGGCGCTTCGATCCGCCATAACTTTTTTGCGCGCGGCGGCCGGTCCGGCGCTGGCGGCGTTTCTTGCCTTGCATCCCGCCTGTGCGCAAACCCTTGCCGATCCCGCCGACGGCGCGGCTTTGTTGGCGCACAGCCGGATCGCCCTGACGCCGCCGCCCCGCTGGAGGCTGAAGAAATTCGCATCGTGGCCCGACTTCGCGCCCACCGGCTCCATAGGCGCCAAGGCGGGCGCAAGCGACAAGGACCTTCCTGATCTCGTGCTGCGCCATCTCCCCAACAATATCCAGGGCTTTCGCCTGAATGGCGAAGTCGGCGCGTCGGAATGGCCGATCTATCTTTCCGAAACGCAGACGCATCGTCATTTAAGTTTTCGCGTCGGCTATCTCTCCGCCGTCTCGGTGATGCCGGAAGCCTCGACCCTGACTGTCTTCATCAATGACGTCGCCATTGGAACGACGAAAATCCGCGCGCCCAACAAGGTTCAGACCGCCGATTTCGACGTCCCGGCCGAACTGGTCAAACCCGGATTCAACGCCGTGCGCATCGCCGTCGATCAGCGCCACCGCGTCGATTGCTCGCTCGCCGCCACCTATGAATTGTGGACGCAGATCGACCCTTCGCGGACGGGCGTGCTGATGCCGAGCGGCGACGCGGGCGCGAAGGACATCGAAGATCTCGCCGCGCTCGCGCCGAACCCGCAAGGCGGTTTGCCGGTGCGCGCGATCCTGCCCGGCCGCACTAGCGCCGCCAATATCGAGCGGATGATCCGCGTCGTCCAATTCATCGCTTCGGTCGGCCATTTCGAACAGCCGATGGTCGATGTCGGGCCGATGGCGAGCGGGGATTACGGCGTCAATCTCGTCGTCGGCCTTTACGCCGACGTCGCGAAAATCGCCGATCTCGATGGCCTCGGCCCCGTCGAAGGGCCGCGCATGGCGCTGCTGCCGCAAACGCCCACCCGCCGCGCCACAATCGTGATCACCGGCGAGAGCGAGGACGACGTCAATCGCGCCCTATTGTCATTCGGCGAGGCGTCGCCCTTGCGCGGCTCCGAAGCCGGCCTGCGCGCCGCAGGCGCCTTCCCAGGCTATCGCGTCTCCGGCGGACAGACGGTGCGCCTGAGCGAACTTGGCTTGCGCAGCCAGGAATTTTCCGGCCGTTATTTTCGCGCCGGCTTCAACATCATCATGCCGGCCGATTTCTATTCCGCCGACTACGCCAAGGTTCCGCTCGATCTCGCGGGCGGCTATGCGCCAGGCCTGTTGTCGAGCGCGCAGATCATCGTCTCGATCAACGGCCGCAATGCGGTCAGCGCCTCGCTGCCGCGTTCGCAGGGCGAGGTGTTCAAAGAAAAGACCCTGCCGCTGCCGCTCGGCTATTTCCGCCCCGGTCTGAACCGAATCGAAATCGAGGCGCAATTGCCGGCGGCCGAGGATTCCGCCTGCGATCCGCTCGCGTCCATCGCCAACAGGAAACGCTTCCTTTTTCTCGATTCGACGCAGATACGCATCCCCCATCTGGCGCGCATAGGCCGCATGCCCGATCTCGCCGTGACCGCGACCGGCGGTTTTCCCTTCATCGGCGGCGCCAAGCAGCCCAAGCTCTACATTCCTTCGCCCGATCGCGACTCCATTGCCGCCGCCGCTACTCTGGCGGGACGCATGGCCGCCTCGGCCGGGCGACCGATCGATTTCCGTTTGACTTTGACGGCGCCGCCCGTCGGCTCCGGCGCGACCTTGGTCGTGACCGGCGCCGGCGCCCTCGACGATTCCCTCGCCGCCACGCTCGGAGTCGATCCTGTCCTTTTGCGCACGGCGTGGAGCGATCGTTCCACGCAGCTCGCGGCAAAAGACGGTGAAAACCTGTCAGCCTATGACATACGCGCCCGCAATCGCCTGGCGCTGCAAAAGAATTTGCCCGCTGCTTGCCATTTGAAACGCCGGCCGAGCCGCTTTGCATCGGTCTCGGCGCCGCTGGCCGGTTCGTTCGAGCCGCCGGTCGAGGCAGCGCCGCCGCGGGAAGCCGCCGGGGAGCGTGACTTGTTTGTCGAATGGTCCGAAGCCCAGGCCAATCAGGGGCGGTTCCGCCAATGGTTCGCCGCCGCCCCCAACGGAATCGGCGACGGTCTTCGCGCCGCCTTCGAGCGGACGGTCGACGGCGCGCGGCGCCTCGCGGCCCGCGACGGGGGCGCGCCGGCCAGCCCGGTCTATCGATCGGAGAATTCCCTGCTGATCGCGCAGGCCGTGTTGGGGACGGACACCGACGACGTGTGGACGCTGGTGACGGCCCCCAACTCGACGCTGTTGAGCGAATCGATCAATTGCCTGTCCGATCCGCGCATCTGGCGCCAGGTCGAGGGCCGCATCGCCGTGCTCGACGATTCAGATGGCAAAATCTCGTCCCTTCCGGTCGAACAATTGCATTTCGTGGTTACGCAACCTCTGTCGGTCTCCAACATGCGCCTGATCGCGGCGGGCTGGATGTCGATCAATTCGGGCGTCTATGTCGCTTTGACCTTAGCCGCGGCGATCCTTCTCGCTTTCGCCACTTTCCATTTTGTGCGCAATGTCGGCAGGAGGGACGGTTGATACGTCCTTTCGTTTTCCTTCTGGCGGCGGGCGTCCTGGTTCAGGCTTCGGCCCCGCTGCTGGCGCGGGCGCAAGGCGTCGCGCCTTCCGGGTTTGTCGCGCAGGCGCAAGGCGACGCCCCGGCGCCTGACACGCGAGCGGCGGCGGTTGACGCCGTGGATGACCTGCTGGATCTGGACGCGAGCGAAAAGCCGCTGGGCGGGGTGTTGCGCGCGCCGGAATTATGGACCGCCTACAAGGCGCGTTTCGTCACCGAAGCCGGGCGCGTGGTCGATACGGCCAATGGCGGGATCAGCCACAGCGAGAGCCAGGGCTATGGCATGCTGTTCGCGGCGGCCGCCGATGACCGCGTCGCCTTCGACCGGATTTGGGGCTGGACGCGCGCCAATCTGATGGCGCGCGACGACCAGCTGCTGGCCTGGCGCTGGGAGCCCAACGCCCGTCCCGCCCTGGCCGACATGAACGACGCCGCCGACGGCGACATACTCGTCGCTTGGGCCTTGACCGAGGCCGCGGAATTTTGGGGCGACGTCTCCTATCGCATCGCGGCGCGGCGGATCGCCGTGGAAGTCGGGCGCAAGCTGCTGCTGCTCGGCGGCAAGGACGGCCCGTTGCTGCTGCCGGCCGTGGCGGGCTTCGCCAAGGAGGATCGCCCCGACGGGCCGGTGATCAGCCTGTCCTATTGGGTATTCCCGGCATTTGAGCGTCTGCCGATCGTCGCGCCGGAAGTCGATTGGAGCGGCCTGATCCAATCCGGCCTGACCCTGATCAAGACAGCGCGTT
>NZ_JBKQOU010000349.1:0-6260 GCF_052145335.1 Rhodoblastus sp. | reverse complement strand
GATGCCGTCGGGAGGGGGCATCCACTCCATCAGGAATGGATGTTTCGCCGGCGGATTTTTTGACCGATTCCGCCTTCGCCAGAAACGCCTTGTTCGCTTGACACTCCAGGAATTCGGAAAAGGCGCGGGTTAGGCCGGGCATTTTCAATTTCATCAAAATATTGCGCTTGCTGGATTTCTTGAACACCGACGAGGGGTTGAAAAACGCCCGGGCGTTTTTCTCGGTCAGGACGAAGGGCGGGCAGTTTTCGCGGGCGAGCATGTAGGACATAATCAGCGCGCCAGTGCGGTGATTTCCCTCGATGAACAATTGCGGTTCGCTCAGGATGCGGATGAACACGCCTGCGGCGCGACGCCAGACGTTCTTGCCGGGGTTGCGATGGACCCAATCGACGATGTCGCCGATGCCGCCATCGGGTTGGTCATAGAAACGGGCTTCGGTCGCTTCGATCAGCGGACGATTGCATGCCGGCTCGGAACCGGCGGGCCCGCAGAGTACGACAGCGTTCAATTCTAGCCAATAATGCAGGTTTCCCATGGCGAATAAGTCGACGCCATCTTTGAGAAGGCGATTGACCATCGCATAGCCTGCAAGCAAGTTGCGGACGACCTCGTCGTCGAGCGCGTCGCGGCGTTCGAACAGACTCAGGTTGATCTCGGGGAATACTTTTTGCAGCTTTCGAAACGACGATTCGATCGCTTGGAGATTGAGTGCGGCCACATTGTTCTCCAGGCCTTTCGCCTCGGTTCATCCTTGGCGACTAACCTATGGCTAGCGAATTCGCGTCAATTATCGGTGGCTGGCGAGAGAGAGCCCGAATCCGAATTGATTTGAGCCACGGCCGTCTTGCCAAGCTCGGCGACGGCGCCGGGCAGCGGGATATAGCCGAGATCCAGCGCATTTTTCTGTCCTTCGCCGAGCGCATAAAGGACAAAAGACTTCAAGGCGCGCGTCTGTTCCGTCTGATAGCGCCGGTGAAGCAGGAGCCAGCTATAAGTGACGATGGGATAAGCTTCGCGGCCACGCGGATTGACGATCGTCGCGCCGAGCCCGTCCAGATTGCCGCTCGCCGAACCGGCAATCGCGGCAGCGCCGGCTTCCGGCGACGGAGCCACCAGAACGCCCTCCTTGTTGCCGAGGGCCGCGACTTTCAAGCCGAGGCGGCGGGCAAATCCATATTCGACATAGCCAATCGAATCGTCGGCGATCTTTATCCGCGAGGCGACCCCCTCGTTGCCCCGCGCGATCATCGCGCCTTGGGGCCAGGCGATCACCGTTCCGTAGCCGCGCCCCTCGTCGGCCCAGTTTCTGCTGGCCGCCGTCAGATGGATGGTGAAGGCATAGGTGGTGCCGCTCGCATCCTGGCGCACGACCACAGCGATATTGCGCGACGGAAGCTTCAGGTCCGGGTTGGCGGCGCGGATTCGAGGATCGTCCCAGGTCTTGATCTTGCCGAGGAAAATGTCGGCGTAGACGTCCTGCGGCAATTTCAGTTCGCCGGTCACGCCGGGCAGATTATAGGCGAGGACGACCATGCCGGCCGTGGTCGGAACCTGAACCACGCCGCCCGCGATCTTGTCTGCCTTTTCCGCCGGCAGATACACGTCGCTGGCGCCGAAATCGACCGCGCCAGAAGCGAAGCGCGAGACGCCCTCGCCCGAGCCGACGGCGGCGTAATTCAGGATCACGGATTCATGCGAACGCACGTATTCGCCAATCCATTTCTCATAGAGCGGCGCCGCCAAAGTGGAGCCCGCGCCCTTGAGTTCGATCCCATCGGCCAAGACCGGAACGCAGCCCGCCGAGGCGGCGATGCACAATGCGCCCGCAAGCGTCGCCGCCAACCGGGCCGTCAGCTTTCTCGGCAGAAGCATGTCGCGATCCTCGAAATCCTGAATTGCGCGTTCCTCGACGATCTGATCCCGGATCAGCTGAATTCGCCGCTGATATATTGCTTGGTCAACTGCTCCTTCGGCGCGTCGAAGATTTGAGCGGTCGGGCCGGCCTCGACGAGGTGGCCGGTGCGGCCGCCCTGCGAAATGTCGACGGAGAAGAACGCCGTGATGTCGGCGACGCGGCGCGCCTGCTGCATGTTATGGGTGACGAGGGCGATGGTGTAGTCGTTCTTGAGTTCCAGCATCAACTCCTCGACGCGCCTTGTGGCGATCGGGTCGAGCGCCGAGCAGGGCTCGTCCATCAGCAGGACCGACGGCTGGGTGGCGACGGCGCGCGCGATGCACAGGCGCTGCTGCTGGCCGCCGGACAACGACAAGCCGCTGGCCTTCAGCTTGTCCTTGACTTCGTCCCACAAAGCCGCGCGAGTGAGCGCATGCTGCACCCGCTCCTCGACATTGCCCTTGAAGCGGTTGAGCTTCAGGCCAAACGCGACATTGTCGAAAATGCTCATCGAGAACGGATTCGGCTGCTGGAACACCATGCCGATATGGCGGCGAACGACGACCGGATCGATGCCTTTGGCGTAAATGTCCTGGCCGAGGAAATTGACCTTGCCGTCGAGCCTGAAGCCCTTGATCAGGTCGTTCATGCGATTGAGGCTGCGCAGCACTGTGCTCTTGCCGCAGCCCGAAGGTCCGATGAAGCCGGTGATCTTGCCTTTTTCAATTGCGATATTGCTGTCCCTGACGGCAAGGAACTTGCCGTAGTAGATCTTGTCGACGCGACAGTCGATGGCGGTCTCGGAGGCGCCGCTCGCCAGCGGTTTTTCGAGTACAGCTGCGTTGCTCATGGAACCTCTCCTCAAACCTGCGGGCGGCCGATGAATCGGCTGAGAATGTTAAAGCTGAGGACGATCATCACCAGCACCAGAGACGCCGCCCAGGCGAGTTCGATCTGGTTGTCGAACGGCATGCTCGAAAAATTATAGATCAGGATCGACAGCGACGCCGTCGGTTCTGTGATGTTGCGCAGCCAGTAATTGCTGAACAGGGCCGTGAATAGCAGCGGCGCGGATTCGCCGGCGACGCGCGCCACTGCGAGGATGACGCCAGTGACGATGCTCGGCAACGCCGTCGGCAACGTCACGCTCCACACCACCTGCGTGTTCGTGCAGCCCATGCCGATGGCCGCGTCCTTCATTCGCTGCGGCACCATCTGCATGGCGCCCTCGGCGGTCAGTGTGATGGTTGGAATCATCAGCACCGCCAGCGCGACGCCGCCGGCCAGCGCCGAATAGGAGCCCATCAGCAGCACCACCGCCGCATAGACGAACACGCCTGCGAGGATCGACGGGAAGCCGGTCAGCACTTTCGCCAGGAAGCGGGCGACCGAGGAAATCTGGCTGTGCGGGCGCAATTCAGCGAGATAGATCGCGGCGAAAATGGCGATCGGAATGCTGATGAGAGATGCTATGGCGACGGTGACCAAAGTGCCCTGGATGGCGTTGCCGATGCCGCCGCCCATTTCGAAACCGGCCGGCGGCAATTCGGTGAACAGTTCGCCGCTGAGTCGCGCGCCGCCCTTCACGATCAGCATGTAAAGCACGGAGAACAGGGGAACCGCGCCGAGGGCCGCTACCAGCCAGACCGCGATGGTCAGGATCAGGTTCCAGAGCGCTCTCGGCTCGAAGGAATTGTACCCCAGGCTCGGTTTTCCGCCCGAACCCGAAGGAATGGCCTGATTTGGCGGCGCGGGGGACGCTTCAAAAGTCATCGTCGTCATGCCTTCGCCATCTTTCGTGAGGTCCAGACCAGGATCATCGTGCCGAGCACGTTCACCACCAGAGTGATCGCCAGCAGCACCAGCGCCGCATACATCAGCGCCTGCCGCTCGACCGCGCCGGCTTCGGGAAAGTTCGAAGCCAGCAACGCCGCGAGCGTCGTGGCGGGAGAAAACAGCGACAGCGAGACCTGGTTGGCGTTGCCAATCAGCATGGCCAGCGCCATGGTTTCGCCGAGCGCGCGGCCGAAGCCCAGCACCAAAGCCGAGGAAATGCCCCCGGAAGCCGTCGGGAGAATGACTTTCAGAATGGCTTCCCAGCGCGTCGTGCCCAGTCCATAGGCCGCTTCCTTGACCTTGTAGGGCACGAGGCCGACCGCGTCCTGCGAGATCGCGGCGACCGTCGGCAGGATCATGATCGACAGCACGATGACCGCGGGCAGCATGCCCGGACCGCTGAGCGAGGTGCTGAACAAGGGGATGAACCCAAAGGTGTCATGAAGCCAATCGGCCGCCGGGCGGACGAAGGGGATCACCACGAAAATGCCCCACAGGCCGAACACGACCGAGGGGATCGCCGCGAGCATTTCGATCAGTGTGCGGAAAACCGTGGCGACGCTGTGTGGCAGAAAATCCTGGGTCAGGAAGATGGCGATGCAGACGCCGATGAACCCGCCGATCAGCAGCGCGAGGAGCGAGCTGTAAAGCGTGCCCCAGATCTGCGGCAGGATGCCGAAGGAGGCGTTCTGCACGTCCCACTGGGTGTTGACCAGGAAGGAGGCGCCGCTCTTGCTGATCGCCGGCAACGCCTGGCCGCCGATCTCCCAAAGAATATAGGCGACGAGCAGGATGATCGCCGAAGCCCCGGCGGCGGCCAGGAAGAAGAATGTGCGGTCCACGGCATAGGCCAGGGCCGAAGGCGCCTGCGAAACCGACTTGCTGTCCGGCAAAACCAACTGGTGCGCCACGGGCGACCTCGCTTGATTATATTAGCCAACTCGCCGCAATTTAGCGCCGCTCCGCAACCGGAGCGGCGTCGATAAGGGACGAAATTTACTGGATTTTCGTCGAAGCGGCGAGGACCTTTTCCGACACGGTGGCCGGGAACGGGATGTAGCCCATGCTGTCGGCGATCTTCTGACCGTCGGTCAGGCCATAGGCGACCAGCTTACGAAGAATCTCGGCCTTGGCGGGATCCTGCTTTTCATAGAACAGCATCCACGTGAAGGAGACGATCGGATAGGCCTCGGCCTCCTCCGGGTCTTCAACCCAGGCGATCAAATTTTCGGGAAGCTTGGCGCTCGCAAGAGCCATCGCTCCGCTCTCGCCGCCAGCCTTCACATAATTGCCGGACTTGTTCTGGAGCAGCACCGTGTCAGCCTTGGTCAGCTTGGCGTAGCCGTATTCGATATAGCCGATAGCGCCGGGGGTCTGTTTGATGGTCGCTGTGACGCCGTCGTTCTTCGGGGCGGCGACGATCTTGTCACTCTGCGGCCACTGGACGTTGGTGCCGAAGCCGACCTTTGCCTTGAACTCGGGGCTGATCGCGGCGAGATGCTTGGTGAAGACGAAAGTCGTGCCGCTCGAATCCGAACGACGGACCACGGTGATCGGCAGATCGGGCAGTTTGATGTCGGGGTTGGCGGCGGCGATGCGCGGATCGTTCCAGCGGGCGATCTTGCCGAGAAAAATGTCGGGATAGACGTCGCGCGGCAGCTTCAGATTCTGCGGCTTGCCGGGAAGGTTGTAAGCGAGGACGATTTCGCCGGCGGTCATAGGCAGCAGGACGACGCCGTCCGCTACCTTGGCGATTTCCTCCGGGGTCATGGCGGCGTCGCTCGCGGCGAAATCGACCGTCTTGTTGATCAGATCCTGAATGCCCGCGCCGGAACCTTTGGCCTGGTAATCGACCGTGGCTCCGGCGGTCTTCTTGCTGAAGTCCTTGAACCAGGCTGAATAGAGCGGGAAGGGGAAGCTCGCGCCCGAGCCGATCAGGCGGAGATCGGCCGCAGGCGCCGGCAAGATTTGACTGGCCATGGCAAACATGGCGGCGATAATCATGGTCAATTTGCGCTTCATCATTTTCGCTTCCAAGCATCGAGGGGGAAGAAATTAATTCTTCTGCCGTCTTGGCAGAGAACGTGCATTTTCCTCGGTGGCGTCGGCGGCCAAGCCGGCGAACGCACAGGCCCATCGCACAGCCTTGGCGGGCGGCGCGGCTAAATTCGATCATTCGATCCTGTCTCAGGTTAGGAACTCTACATGACGTTGCCATGACAAACGACGTACGCGTTTGCGGCGCCGCACAATGAAACGGAAAGCAAGTGGACGGATGAAAATCGCGGGTTCCAGGCGGAGAACTCGCGTCGCTACCGTTCAACTTGCGTCGTTTGTCGATCGCGAGGGTCCATCAAAGGCCGACGGCTGCGATAGTCGATAACCAGAGTGTCAAGAGCGCGGAAAAAAGCTGCTATGGACGCGACCGGTTATGAAGCCGAGAAAGGGTCAGGCGCATCAAGCAACGGGCTATCGGCTTCGACACTTTGGGATGTTTCGCGTTTCGATCACTGTAACGGATCTCAAT
>NZ_JBKQOU010000348.1:0-11663 GCF_052145335.1 Rhodoblastus sp. | reverse complement strand
ATCGGGAGGATTGTTCATGGAAACAATGATTCTGAATGCTCTTGCTCCGGTCTTTTTCGTGATGGCCATGGGCTATTACGCCGGCTACCGGAAGATGATCGACAATCAGAAGGTGGCTACCCTGAATCTTTTCGTGATGCATTTTGCCTTGCCTTCCGCTTTGTTCACGGCGATTTCACGAACACCCCGTCAGGTGATTTTGGACAATGGGCAGTTGATGGGGATTTTGACCTTCTGCATGTTCGTTGTCTATGCGCTGACGCTGTTCCTGCAATTCAAGTATTTCAAGGTGGAGACCGGCAAAGCCGCAGTGCAAACCCTGACGGTGGCCCTCCCCAATTACGCTTCGGTCGGCTTGCCGCTGCTGCTCAGCGTCTACGGGCCGTCCAGCGCCCTGAGCGTGGCGGTGGCCATCGCCGTCGGTTCCGTCACGGTTTCGCCATTGACGCTGGTGCTGCTGGAAAGCGCCCATGCGACCGACAAGGTGTCTCCGGCGAAGCTGTTCCTGCTAGCCGTCCTGCGCACGGTCAAGCGTCCGATTGTGTGGGCGCCGCTCGCCGGTCTGGTCGTCGCCCTGGTCGGCATTCCAATGCCCGAGTTCCTCAATCGCTGCTTCACCCTGATCGGGCAGGCCACTGCCGGGGCCGCGCTGTTCCTGACTGGACTCATCCTGTCCGCCCAGCGACTGCGCATCAATGCCGACGTGATCCTGGGTGTATTTTTGAAGAATATCGCGCAGCCGCTGCTGGCCTTCGGGATCGTCCGCGCATTGGGCATTCCCGATCCGATTGGAGGCCAGACCGTGCTGTTGATCGCCATCCCCGCAGGTTTCTTCGGCATGGTGTTCGGCGCAAACCACGATGTGCGGAGCGAGGAGGCCGGCTCCACCCTGGTGCTTTCGTCGCTGTTCTCGGCGATCACACTGGCCGCGTTCATCGTTCTCCTGGCGCCGCATTGAGGCAGGCGCCGGACTGGACGACCGGCTGCCGGCGCCTATATCTTAAAGGTTAGACAAGGCCAAAACATGGGACCCTTCCCGCACGACGCCCCTCCCGCGACGATCTCGGCGGAAAACCCGATGGGAACGGACGGGTTCGAATTCGTCGAATTCGTCCATCCCCAGCCACAAAAGCTTGGCGCCTTGTTCGAGCTGATGGGTTTTGCCGCGGTGGCGCGGCATCGCTCGAAAAACGTCACTCTCTATCGGCAGGGCGAGGTCAATTATGTCCTTAACGCCGAACCCGACAGCTTCGCCGCTGATTTCGCCAGGAATCACGGACCCTCGGTCTGCGCCATGGGGTTTCGTGTGGTCGACGCCGCGCGCGCCTTTCATCGGGCGGTCGCAATGGGCGCCAAGCCCGTTCCGAGCCAAGCCGGACCAGTGGAGCTGAACATTCCGGCGATCGAGGGAGTCGGCGGTTCGCTGATCTATCTGGTCGATCGGCAAAGCGACAGAGGCTCGATCTGGGAGGTGGATTTCGTCTGGACTGCGGCGCGCGAACCAAGACCCGAGGGCGCCGGCCTCACCTACATCGACCATCTGACCCACAATGTTTTTCGCGGGCGCATGGACGTTTGGGCCGACTGGTACGCGCGCCTCTTCAATTTCCGCCAAATCCGCTACTTCGATATCGAAGGCAAGCTCACAGGACTGCATTCGCGCGCCATGACGAGCCCTTGTGGCAAGATACGCATACCGATCAATGAGAGCGCCGACGAGAACAGCCAGATCGAGGAGTATCTTCACGCCTACAAGGGCGAGGGTATCCAGCACATCGCCTGCGGCTGCCGGGATATTTACGAGACGGTCGCGATGCTCCGCCGGGCGGGACTGGAGTTCATGCCGCCGCCGCCTGACTCTTACTACGCCAGGATCGGCGAGCGCATCCCTCGCCATGGCGAAAATGTCGACAGGCTGAAGGAGCTGGGCATCCTGATCGACGGCGAGGGGGTCGTCGAGGGCGGCGAGACCAAGGTGCTGCTGCAGATCTTTTCGAAAACCGTGATCGGCCCTGTTTTCTTCGAGTTCATCGAGCGCAAGGGTGACGAGGGATTCGGCGAAGGCAATTTCCGCGCGCTGTTCGAATCGATCGAGGAGGATCAAGTCCGGCGCGGCGTCCTGAATCCCAGGGCCGCGGAGTAGCGCTCATGGCCGCGACGCCGGAAGGCTACATGCCCGGTTTCGGCAATGATTTCGAGACCGAGGCTCTTCCCGGAGCCTTGCCCGTCGGCCAGAACTCGCCACAGCGTTGCGCCTACGGGCTTTACGCCGAACAGCTTTCTGGTTCGCCGTTCACGGCGCCACGCGGCTCGAACGAGAGGTCCTGGCTCTATCGACTCCGCCCTTCGGTCCGACACACGGGGCGGTTCGACAAGGTCGACCTGCCCCATTGGAAATCAGCGCCGTGCATCGTTGAACACGACCGGCCGATCGGCCAGTATCGCTGGAGTCCGGTTCCGATCCCCGACGCAAGTCTGACCTTTGTCGCCGGCGTTCGCACCATGACGACGGCGGGCGACGTGAACACGCAAACAGGAATGTCGACGCACCTTTATTTCGTCACGGCGTCGATGTTCGACGATTATTTCTACAATGCCGATGGCGAACTGCTGATCGCGCCGCAGCAAGGCGCGCTTGCCTTCGTTACCGAATTCGGCCGCATCGGCATTGCTCCGGGCGAAATCTGCGTCATCCCGCGCGGCGTCAAATTCAGGGTCGAGCTCGTCGCCGGGGCGGCGCGCGGCTATATGTGCGAGAACTACGGCGCAAAATTCGCGCTGCCGAACCGTGGTCCGATCGGCGCCAATTGTCTCGCCAATGCGCGCGACTTCAAGACCCCCGTCGCCGCCTTCGAGGACAGGGAGGCGACCAGCCGGATGACGGTCAAATGGTGCGGTAAATTCTACGCCTGCGAGATCGGTCATTCCCCCCTCGACGTCGTCGCATGGCACGGCAATTACGCGCCCTACAAATATGATTTGCGAGCTTTTTCGCCGATTGGGGCGATTCTCTTCGATCACCCGGACCCCTCGATCTTCTCGGTATTGACCGCGCCATCGGGCGAGGAAGGAACGGCCAACGTCGACTTCGTGATCTTTCCGGAGCGCTGGCAAGTCGCCGAGCATTCTTTCCGGCCACCCTGGTATCACATGAACATCATGAGCGAATTCATGGGGCTGATCTACGGCCAGTATGACGCAAAGCCGCAAGGGTTCACGCCGGGCGCCATGTCGCTGCATAATTGCATGCTGCCGCATGGCCCCGACGCCCAGGCCTTCGCTCGCGCCTCGCAGGCCAGGCTAGAACCCGAAAAGCTTACCAAGACGCTGGCGTTCATGTTCGAAACGCGGTTTCCCCAGCGCCTGACCGATTACGCCGCCACGCTCGAAACCTTGCAGGAAGATTACGCCGACTGCTGGGCGGGACTCGAAAAAAGATTCAACGGCAAGCCATGAGAATGAGCCGGCAATGAAACTAGCCTCGCTCAAGCACGGACGCGCCGGCCGTCTCGCGGTGGTATCGAAGGATCTTACGCGCGCCGCGCTTGCCACTGGCATTGCGCCGACGCTCCAGGCCGCGCTCGATGACTGGGCGCAAGTCGCGCCAAAGCTCGCCATGCTCGCCGAGCAGCTGGAGGACTTCTCGATCGAGACCTTCCGCTTTCGCGAGCGCGACTGCGCTTCTCCCTTGCCGCGAGCCTACCAGTGGGCCGACGGGTCGGCCTATGTGAATCACGTCCTGCTCGTCCGAAAGGCGCGAGGGGCGGAAATGCCGCCGTCGTTCTGGACCGACCCGCTGATGTATCAGGGCGGCTCCGACTCCTTCCTCGGCCCGCGCGATCCGATCCCGTTCATGGAAGACGAAAGCCTGGGGCTCGATCTCGAAGCGGAAATAGCCGTGGTGACCGACGACGTCCCGAGGGGCGCGGATGAGCGGACAGCGCGTTCGCACATCAAACTCGTCATGCTCGTCAATGACGTTTCGCTGCGCGGACTGACGGCAAGCGATATTGCCAAGGGGTTTGGCTTCTTCCAGTCCAAGCCCTCTTCAGCCTTCTCGCCCGTTGCGGTTACGCCTGACGAGTTGGGAGCCGCCTGGGACGGGGCAAAGCTCCACCTCCCCCTCCGCTCCTTCGTCAACGGCGCGCCGCTCGGCCAGCCCGACGCCGGCGTCGATATGACCTTTGATTTCGGCCGCCTGATCGCGCATGCGGCGCGCACGCGCGCCCTGTCGGCGGGCTCGATCATCGGCTCCGGCACAGTATCGAACCGCGCCGCCGATGGCGGTCCCGGCAAGCCTATCGCAGCAGGAGGCGTCGGCTATTCATGCCTGGCGGAACTGCGGGTTGTCGAGAGCCTCATGCAAGGCGAAACCCGCACGACGTTTTTGAAACCGGGCGACCGCGTGCGCATCGAGATGCTCGATGAAAGCGGCCGCTCGATCTTCGGGGCCATCGAGCAAGAAGTAACATGGATCGGGCGGTGAGAGGTCGCGTTTACGCGTCAGCGTCGCCTCAGCCCTTCGACCGCAGGGCCGCGACGCAGAAGTCCACCATCTGGTCGGTGGTTGGCTCGGTTTTGTAGGCGCATTCGACCATCAGGCGCGGGTGGCAGAAGCGCATGCAGGCTGTTTGGACAAGCTTGGTGGCGAGCACCGGGTCGCCCGGCGCGAACTCGCTCGGCTCCATGCCGTCGGCGACGATGCGCGCGAGACAAATGGCGATCCGCTCGTTGTGCTGCTCGACGATCGGCCATTGCTCGTTGAGCGCCACTTCGACCATGTCATGCAGCTTGCGATCGCCGATATATCGTTCCGAATTCGCCTCGGCGGTCTTGATCAGGGCGCGCATGCGCTCGGACGCCGGAGCGGCGCCCGCCGCAATCTGCTCGGCCTCGGCTTCGACCTCGCCCATCAACTCCTCGAACGCGGCCGGCCACGATCAGTCTCTTTGCAGACTCGCTGACAGGGTTGAAGCCGTCCCGCCCAAATGGGCGCGAAACTGACCGGGGGACGCGTCGAACCAGCGCTTGCAGGCGCGGAAGAAGGTGCTTTGATCGACGAAACCGAGCAGATAGGCCACTTCCGCCAGTGAAATGTTTCGCCTCGCCAGATAATTCTGGGCGAGATCGCGACGTGTCTCCTCGAGCAGCGTCTTGAAGGATGTGTTTTCCTCACGCAGCCGCCGTGTCAACGTCCGGTCGCTGAGATTGAGCGCGCGTGCAATCTGTTCGCGACGCGGTTCGCCATCGGCCAGGCAGCGGGTGATTTCCTCACGGATTTTCACGCTGATGCTCGATCCATCGAAGTCGGCCAGCCGTTGTTGCACCGCCGCTTCGTGAAGTCCCGCCATATGAGCGTTAAAGCCTGGTAGCTTTGCCTCGATGTCGTCGCGCGAAAAATCGAGGCCGTTGAAATCAGCCTCGAAATGCAGCGGGCATTGGAAAGCGTCTTCGAAGGGAGCAATATCCGCGGGAGTAGGCCAGACCAGATGGAGTCCCAGCGGTTTGATCGTCCTCCCGGACACCCAACTGCAAAAGGTGAGCAAGGTCAGGAGATCGAACTCGACCCTTTGCCGTGGAATGGGCTCCGGCCCGCCGAACAATTTTAGTTGCAGCCTGACAGACCCTTCATTGAAAGCGAGATGGATCGAGGCGGCGTCGCTGACCAACCGCATGTGTCGGGCGAAATTCTGAATCGCGACATGCAAGCTTTTGCTTGACAACATTGCATAGCCGACGATGTCAAAATTACCGGGCTTTGGAACGTGCGGACTGACCAGTCCGATGGCTGGATTGCCGGAATAGTCCGCCGCCACGCGCCAAAGACGGCTCACCATTTCCGATGGCGCGCGATGGTCGGGATTGGCCAGGATCTCCCTATCGACGCCTGCCTCGGCAAGGATAATGGCAGTATCCAGACCGGCGCCGTCAAGCATATCGACGATGCCCTGGATCCAAGCCGATGAGGTCGTACGGCTGACCATCCACCAAAACCTTCGCATAGAGTCAAAGCAGGCAAAGCCAGTAATTTGGCCTCCTGACGCCATTGCCTGGCGCGAGCGACAAACTAGCATGTTCACAAAAGCGCAAACAGCGCTGAGACGGGCGGGAAACGCGAAAACAATTTCACGTCGAGACGTGGACAGGCCGAACCGCGACAGCGACAGCGACAGCGACAGCGGCGTTGGCTTGTTTGGCTGCGGTTCGCCTGTCTTTTTTCACGAAGCACGCAACGGCACAGTCCCTGATGTGTGCATCGGCGCGCCAGGCAGGAAGCCAAGAGGGAAAGTCGAATGTTGCCTAATGTCGTCGAGCGCGCCAAGAACGCTTATGACTATCCGCTTCTGATCAAGCAGCTTTGGCACACGCCGCTGGCGATCGCGCCCGACCGGGAAATCGTCTATCGCGACCTCGCGCGCCACACCTATCGCGAGACGCGCGACCGCATCGGCCAACTGGCCAGCGGCCTCTCCAAGCTTGGCGTCAAGCACGGCGACACCGTGGCGGTGATGGACTGGGACAGCCATCGCTATCTCGAATGTTTTTTCGCCGTGCCGATGATGGGCGCCGTGCTGCAAACGGTGAACGTGCGGCTCAACCCCGAGCAGATCCTCTACACGCTGAACCACGCCGGCCCCAAGGTTCTGCTGGTCAATTCCGAGTTCCTGCCGATTGTCGAAAGCATCAAGGACCGGATCGAGACGGTCGAGAAATATGTCCTGATTTCCGACGCGCCCCATGCCGAACAGGCCGCCATTCCGCTGGAATGCGAATATGAGATCCTGCTTCTGTCAGGCTCGGCCAATTACGATTTTCCCGATTTCGACGAGAATACGCGGGCGACGACTTTCTACACCACCGGCACCACGGGCCTGCCCAAGGGCGTCTATTTCAGCCATCGCCAGCTGGTGCTGCACACCCTGGCCGAATCGGTGGCCATGGCCATGCCGTCCACGCATTGCCGCGTGCATAGCGACGACGTCTACATGCCGATCACGCCGATGTTCCATGTCCATGCCTGGGGCATGCCCTATACCGCGACGATGGTGGGGCTCAAGCAGGTCTATCCCGGCCGTTATTCCCCGGAAGGGCTGCTGGAGCTGAAGGCGCGGGAGGGCGTGACCTTCTCGCATTGCGTGCCGACCATCCTCCACATGGTCCTCACCAATCCGAAGATCGACAGCTACGACCTGACCGGATGGAAAATCATCATCGGCGGCTCCGCTTTGCCGACCGGCCTCGCCGAAGCGGCGATCGCCCGCGGCATCGACGTTTTCACCGGCTATGGCATGTCCGAAACCTGCCCGATCCTGACTTTGGCCCAGGTCAAGACCGAGTTGCTCAATGGTGCGGACGACAAGGCCATCGGCCTGCGCGTCAAGGCCGGCATGCCGATCCCGCTGGTCGATCTGCGCATCGTCGATCACGACATGAACGACGCCGCCCATGACGGCAAGGCGACCGGAGAAATCGTGGTGCGCGCGCCCTGGCTGACGCAGGGCTATTTCAAGAATCCGGAGGCCTCGGAGACGCTGTGGGCCGGCGGCTATCTGCACACCAACGACATCGGCAACATCGACAGCCACGGTTATGTGCAGGTCACCGACCGGCTGAAGGACGTGATCAAGACCGGCGGCGAATGGGTGTCGTCGCTCGAGATCGAGGACATCATCTCGCAGCATCCGGCGGTGAGCGAAGTTGCGGTGATCGGCGTCAAGGACGACAAATGGGGCGAACGTCCCAAGGCCGTGATCGTGCTCAAATCGGGCCATAACGGAACCCTGGCCGCCGACGACATCAAGGCCTTCATCAAGACCTACTCCGACCGCGGAATCATTTCGAAATTCGGTATCCCGCAGGACATCGTCTTCGTCGAGGCGCTGATCAAGACCAGCGTCGGCAAGCTCAACAAGAAGGCGCTGCGCGAAGCCTACCAGAGCGAATGACGCTGTCGCCGCCACACTCCCTTCCCTTCCTCATCCTGGGTTGAACACTTATGAGCGCCTATAATCCTCCCGTCCGCGATATTCTCTTCACGATGAACGAAATCGGCGACCTGCCCGGCGTACTGGCCCTGCCGGGACATGCCGAAGTCGCGGCCGACCTGGTCGAAACCATCGTCGAGGAAGCCGGAAAATTCGCCGCCGGCGCGCTGGCGCCGCTCAATGTCGTCGGCGACCGCCAGGGCAATAAATGGGCGGACGGCGTCGTCACGACCGCGCCGGGCGTCACCGCCGTCTACAAGGATTTTGTCGACAACGGCTGGGGCGCGCTGGGCGCCAATCAGGATTTCGGCGGCCAGGGGATGCCGCATATCGTGTCGCTGCCGGTGGTCGAACTCTGGACCAGCGCCAACATGGCCTGGTCCCTGTGCCATATCCTAACCCTGGGCGCGGTGATGGCCATTGAGAACCACGCCAGCGAGGAGTTGAAGGCGACCTATCTGCCTAAAATGATTTCGGGCGAATGGACCGGCACGATGAACCTGACGGAGCCGCAGGCCGGCTCCGACCTCGCCGCCATTCGCACCCGCGCCGTTCCCGACGGAGACGTCTACCGCATCACCGGCACGAAAATCTTCATCACCTGGGGCGAGCACGACTGCGCCGACAACATCATCCATCTGGTGCTGGCGCGCCTGCCGGATGCGCCTCCCGGCGTAAAGGGCATTTCGCTGTTCATCGTGCCGAAATTTCTGGTCAACGCCGATGGAACGCCGGGCGCGCGCAACGACCTGATCTGCTCGTCGATCGAGCACAAGCTCGGCATTCACGGAAGCCCGACCGCCGTCATGTCGTTCGGCGACAAGGACGGCGCGACCGGCTATCTCGTCGGCGAGGCCAATCGCGGCCTCGAATATATGTTCACCATGATGAACCACGCCCGCATAAATGTCGGGCTGCAGGGCGTCGCCATTGCCGAGCGCGCCTATCAGCAGGCGCGCGACTACGCCCGCGACCGCGTGCAAGGCCGCCCGATCGGCCAGCAGACGGGCGCGGCCATCGTCCATCACCCCGACATCAAGCGCATGCTGCTCGACATGAAGGCGCGCATCGAAGCCATGCGGGCGATGGTCTATTACGTCGCCGCCCAGATGGATGTCGCGCACGGCAGCGAAGGCGGCGTTGCGAAAACCGCCGCGGCGATCGCCGATCTGCTCACCCCCGTCGCCAAGGGCTGGTGTACTGAAAACGGCCAGATCGTCGCGTCGGAGGGTATCCAGGTCCACGGCGGCGTGGGCTTCATCGAGGAGACCGGCGCGGCGCAGCATCTGCGCGACGCCCGCATCACCACGATCTACGAGGGCACGACCGGCATCCAGGCCAATGATCTCGTCGGCCGCAAGATCGCTCGCGACAAAGGCGAGACGGCGAAGGGCTTCGTCGCCCTGATGCGCGAAATCCTGCCGCAGTTGACAGGTCCGCTGGCGGCGCTGGGGGGTGGTCTGACGCAGGGTCTCGACGAGTTGGAGCAGGCCATCGCTTTCGTCGTCGCGCGAAACGCCGCCGAGCCGGCGGTGACGGCTTCGGGCGCCGTGCCGCTCTTGCATCTGTTTGGCGTGGTCACCGGCGGCTGGCTGGTCGCCCGACAGGCGCTGGCGGCTCAGGCCAAAACGCAGGCCGAGGGCGACCCCACCGGTTTCTATGCCGCGAAGATCGAACTGGCCCGCCACTACGCCCGGCACGTCCTGCCGCATTCGCGGGCTTATTTTATCGCCATGACCGAGGGATCGGACACTGTGACCGGCTTCGACGTCGACCAGTTCTGAACCCACGAGCCCTTTTCTCAATCTGCCGCGCAAGCGGAAATGAACGCCATCGAGGAACCAAGAGATGACCGGTATTTTCATCGTGGACTATGCTCGCTCGCCTTTCACCCAGGCCTATAAAGGCGCCCTGGTGGGAACGCGCCCCGACGATCTGGCGGCGACCGTCGTCAAGACCCTCGTCGGGCGGCAGAAATTCGATCCGGCCGAGCTGGAGGATCTGATCCTCGGCTGCGCCTTCCCCGAGGGCGAGCAAGGCCTCAATATGGCCCGCATCGTCGGCCAGCTCGCGAGCCTGCCCAATAGCGTCGGAGGCGGGACCATCAACCGCTGGTGCGGCTCCTCGATGAACGCCATCGGCATAGCCGCGGGCGCAATAAAACTCGGCTCGGGCGAGGCGATCATCGCCGCCGGCGTCGAGAGCATGTCGCGGGTGCCGATGATGGGCTTCAACCCTCTGCCCAATCCAGCCTGGTCCGCCGCGACGGTCGGCGCCTTCCTCAATATGGGCCTGACCGCCGAAAATCTGGTCGATCGTTACAAGCTCGACCGCGATATGCAGGACACATTCGCCATGAACTCGCACCACAAGGCGGCGGCGGCGCGCGCCGACGGCCGCCTGGCGGCGGAAATCGTTCCGGTCAACGGCGTCGAGCAGGACGGACTGATCCGCCCGGATTCCAGCGTCGAGAAACTCGGAACGCTTAAAGCCGCCTTCCTCGCCGGCGGCAGCGTCACGGCGGGCAATTCCTCGCCCCTGACCGACGGCGCCTCGGCGGTGATCGTCGCCTCCGAAGCCTTTGTGAAAAAGCACAACCTGACGCCGCTGGCGCAGATCAGGAGCTTCGCCGTTTCCGGCTGCGCGCCGGAAGTCATGGGAATCGGCCCGGTCGAGGCCACCCGCAAGGCGCTGTCGCGCGCCGGGATCAAGGCCTCCGATCTCGACGTGATCGAGATGAACGAAGCCTTCGCCGCGCAGGTGCTGTCCTGCTGCGCCGATCTCGACGTCGATCCCGCCCGCATCAACCGCGACGGCGGCGCCATCGCGCTCGGCCATCCGCTCGGCGGCACCGGCGCGCGGCTCGTCGGCAAGGCTTCGATGGTGCTCAAGCGCGACGGCGGCCGCTACGGCCTCGCCACCCAGTGCATCGGCGGCGGCCAGGGCATTTCCATGATCGTGGAGGCGGCGTGATGGTCGCGTTCAAAAAAGCCGCCGTCATCGGCGCGGGCGTGATGGGCTCGGGCATCGCCGCCCATCTCGCCAATGCCGGTCTCGAAGTCGTGCTGCTCGACCTCGATCCGGCTTTCGCCCGCGAGGCGATCGCCAAACAGCTCAAGGCCGGCGGTTTTATGCGCGCGAATTTTGCTGAACGGGTAAAGCCGGGCTCTGTCAGCGATCTGTCCCTGGTCGCCGACGCCGACTGGATCGTCGAGGCGGTGGCGGAAAATCCTCAGATCAAACGCGACCTATTCCAGAAACTGGAGAGCGTGCGCAAGCCCGGCTCCATCGTCTCGTCCAACACCTCGACCATCCCGCTCGACGTGCTGACCCAAGGACTGGGCGCGCGTTTCGCCAGCGATTTCCTCATCACCCATTTCTTCAATCCACCGCGCTACATGCGGCTGCTGGAAATTGTCTCCAGTCCACAGACCCGGCCCGACGCGCTCGCCACAATCAAGAAATTCGGCGATGTCGCGCTCGGCAAGGGCATAGTGGGCTGCAAGGACACGCCCGGCTTCATCGCCAATCGCATCGGCACCTACTGGCTTGCGGCGGGCGTGGTCGAAGCCTTCGCGACCGGCGTCAGCATCGAGGAAGCCGACGCCATCATCGGCAAGCCGTTCGGCATCCCCGCCACCGGGATTTTCGGCCTGCTCGATCTCATCGGCGTCGATC